>JAIEMG010000383.1 GCA_019752375.1 Gemmataceae bacterium
GGTCCGCCCCCGCACGACGGCACGAGAAAAATCAGCGACGGAGCTTGACAAAAGCGGTCTCATAGAAGGCGGTTTGGCCGCACCGCCTGAAGGCGGAACTACGAACAAAGACCTGGACAGGCACTACCGGCTAATCCGCAACCCGCCGCCCTTCAACATCGTTTCCACTTCCTGCCGCGTGATCCACGCGAAATCGCCAGGGATCGAGTGCTTGAGCGCGCTGGCCGCCACGCCGAAATCGACCGCTTTCTGCACGTCCCCTTCCAGCATGCCGTGAATGAAACCGGCCGCGAACGAATCACCCGCACCGAGGCGATCGACGATCTCGACCTCATAGGACTTCGTGCGATAGACCTTGCCGGACTGGTAGGCGATCGCCGTCCAGCTGTTCTTCCAGACGAGCGGGTTCTCACGCAGGGTGATGGCCACGATCTTGAGCGGGAAGCGCTTGAGCAGCTGTGCGGACACGTCCTCGTAATCCTTGCCGGTGATGCCGAAGACGCGTTCGGTGTCTTCTTCGGTCGTGATGAGCACGTCGCAGTATTCCATGACGCCGCTCATCCACTTGCCGGCGTCGGCCTGGCTCCAGAGCTTGATGCGGTAGTTGAGATCGATGCTCGTCTGCACCTTGGCGGCCCGTGCGGCCTTTAGCGCAGCGCGCGTCGCCTCGGCGGCGCCCGCGCTCAGGGCCGGCGTGATGCCGGTCACGTGGAACCACTTCACGCCTTTGAAGAGGGCGTCCCACGCTACCATCTCAGGGCGGATGTGCGCGATGGCGGCATCCTTGCGGTCGTAGATGACGCTGCTGGCCCGTGGCGCGGCGCCGAATTCGAGGAAGTAGACGCCGACGCGGTCATCCTCGGTCCAGACGACGTGCTCGGTGCTGACGCCCGCTTCCCGCGCCCGGTTGGCGATGAGCCGGCCGAGCGGGTTGTTCGTCAGGCGCGAGATCCACGCGGAAGAATGGCCCAGTCGCGCCAGGCCTACCGCGGTGTTCAGCTCGGCGCCGCCGACTTTCAGGTCCAGGCTGTGCGCCTGCTCCAGGCGCGCGAAATTCGGCGGACTCAGGCGGACCATGGCCTCGCCGAAGGTGATCACGTCATAAGGCATTTTCGCTCTCCCGGATCTCGCACCAATCAACGCACCACGGCGTCTTCGTTGCGTTCCCGCTTCACAATCGCCCGGTACTGCTTTGCCAGCTCGCTAATGCGCGTGAAATTGCGGTCGGCGACCAGCTTCGGATCGACCAGCTGACTGCCCACGCCCAGGCAGCACGCTCCAGCCTGCAAGAATGCCGCTGCAGTGGTCAGATCGACCCCGCCGGTCGGCATCAGGCGAATCTGCGGCAACGGTCCGCGCATGGCCTTGAAGAACGCCGGCCCCACCGTTTCCGCCGGAAAGACCTTCACGATGTCCGCACCGGCTTCCCAGGCGGCCAGGATCTCCGTCGGCGTATAGGCGCCCGGCATGACGAGCTTGCTGTAGCGCTGACAGAGGCGGATCACGTCGAGGTTCAGCGTCGGCGACACAATGTATTCGGCTCCCGCCAGGAAAACCGCTCGCGCCGTCTCCGTGTCGAGGACCGTTCCGGCGCCCAGGAGCACCCGATCGCCCAAAGCCTGGCGCACCTGCCGCAGCACTTCGAGGGCGTTGGGCACCGACATCGTGACCTCGAGCACATCGACGCCGCCCTCTGCCAGCGCGCGGGCGACTTCCACCAGCTGGTTGCTGTCCGGGGAGCGGATCACGGCGACGATGCCGCAGTGGATCACACGTTGGAGCTGGTCTTCTTTGCTCATGGTTGACGTTCCAACATTCAGTTCGGGGAGCGTCGTTGCCCTGCAGGTTCGCGGCTAAACTATGGAGAACGGCAACCACTCGCAAGCCTGAAGCGCGGGCATTCAGGCAGCGTGCCGAGTGCAACGCTCGAATTGGCGGGGTTCTTCACCGAACCCTTGCGGATTGGCCGGCGGAACCCGATAATCGAGCGCAGCGATGGATGATCGCCCCCCTCTCAAGCTCGCCCGGGTCAGACTTGACCTCGATGGGAAGCCAACCATGCAGGACCGCCTCTCCCGAATGACCGCCGGCGCTGGCGGTCAGGCCGCGAGCCGACCGACCGGCCCGAACTTGACCGGCCGCACGTTCATGGGCAAATACACCATCGTCAACCTGCTCGGCGAAGGTTCGATGGGCCGCGTCTACCTCGCCCGCCGCCGTGGCGACAACAGTCAGGTCGTCGTCAAAGTCATGCACCCCGAGATTGCGTCGCAGCCCAAGTTCGTCGAGCTGTTCGAGCGCGAGATGGGGGTGATGGCGAAATTCCAGCACCCGCACGTCGTCGCCCTGTACGACGCGTCGAGCAAGGACGCGATGGGACCATGCATCGTCATGGAATACGTGCCCGGCACCGATCTCGAGCACATCCTGGCCCGTTCGCGGAAGATCGCGCCGGTGCGCCTCGGCCGGCTGGTCGGCCAGCTCTGCTCCGCGCTGCAAGCGGCCCACAATGAAGGCATCGTTCATCGGGACCTGAAGCCCGCCAACCTGATGGTGGTGAAGCCGGACACGTCGGAGGAGTCCTTGAAGGTCATGGACTTCGGCCTCGCCAAGCTGGCCCTGGCTCCGCACATCCGCCTGGAAAAGCTCCAGGGCGACAACCGCGACGTGGCGACCGGCACTCCCGAGTACATGTCGACGGAGCAATCGCGCGGCGGCGAGGTCGATCATCGTTCGGACATCTATAGCGTCGGCGTGATCCTGTACGAATTGCTGACCGGCAAGCTGCCATTCCAGCGCGACACGATCGAGAAGATCCTGGCGGCGCACATCGCGGACCCGCCGCCGCCGTTCAAGGCCGTTGCCGCGGCGGGAACGGTGCCCTCGGCCGTCGAGAGTGTGGTCATGCGCTGCCTGCTCAAGTACCCCAATGAGCGTTTCCAGAGCGCCTGGGAGCTGGCACTGGCCTATGAAAAGGCCGTGGGAGAGAAAGTCCTGGCCGGGATCGAGCCGCCGGCCGCGAGCAATCCCAAGGCCGCCGCCGGGCCAGCGCCGGTCCGTCCCAAGGACCCCAACGCGGTCGTCTACGAGATGGAAGCGTGGATGCCCGAGTCGATTGCCGTCATCAAGCTGCGCGGCTTCGTCTCGGACGCGGGCGGCGACGTGGTCGAGAGCATCCCGGGCATGATTCGCGTGTCCCTCGGCGGTGCCAAGTGCAAGTACCAGGTCGGCGGGGCCGCGCCACCGCCCCCTGCGAAGAAGGGCGGCTGGTTCAGTGCAGCGCCTGCCGCTCCGGTCGCTCCCCCGAATTTGATCGACGTGGAACTGCATATGCAGAAGCTGACGGGCGGCCAGCAGAACCTGGCGCTCACGCTCATGATCAAGCCCGCTCGCGGGAGCACCATTCGCAAGACCAGTCTCGAATGGCGCGAAGTGTGCGAGCGCATCTACAAGGACCTGCGTGCGTACTTGATGAGTAAGTGACGCCTCGACCGTCCCGAAGCCCACCTCAATCGCCCTGGAATGATCGCACGCACTAGATCACAGAATTCTGGCCATTGCTCAACATTCTAACGAGTGTTAGAGTATTCCTGATAGTGCTCCGTCAAGCCTCGAAAAGGCAGTGGTGTGGCCGACCCAGATAAAGCCTCATGTAGGGCCGGCTGTGCCGGCCGAACCCAAACTTCAAGCCTTGCCGGCACACTAGCCACCTGTTTCCTCGTCCGCCATGCCCCGTTGCTGCTGGCCGACGAGCCGATCGCCAGCCTCGATCCCGAGTCTGCGCACAGCGTGCTGCGTCTGCTTCGCACGCTCTGTCGCGACGAAGGACTGACCGTCCTGTGCAATCTTCACCAGGTCGAATTCGCCCGCCAGTACAGCGACCGCATCCTGGGGCTTCGTCACGGGAAATTGATCTGTGACAAGCCGACCGACCAGCTGAGCGATGACGACGTGCAACGTATCTATCGGCCCACCTGATTTTTTCCCTCCGCCAAGCTGTTGGTGGTGGCGTGATGAGGACGGGCCACTCCGCCAAGCTGCGGGTGGCGGAGTGGTGGCTCGGCGCCAGGTCGGGCGCCGGTGCAGCGAACTTTGTTCGTGGTCGTTGCGGTCTGGCTGCGTAGAATGAGTGTAGAGACGCAAGGCCGTCTATAACTGCTGGTTGTGGGTTTCTCCTTCGCCACACAAAAAACAAGGAACCGGCCATGACCGACCTCCTCGATGAAATTGCCGCACTGAAAAAGCGTGAAGACGCGAGCATCCTCGCTCACTACTACCAGGACAGCGAAATCCAGGAACTGGCCGACTTTACCGGCGACAGCCTGAAGCTGGCCCGCGCCGCCACCCAGGTGCAGAGCCGGACGATTGTCTTTTGCGGCGTCCATTTCATGGCGGAGACCGCCAAGATCCTTAACCGAGAGAAGCGCGTCCTGCTCCCCGACCTCCAGGCCGGTTGCAGCCTGGCGGACAGCTGCCCCGCGCGCCAGCTCGACCGTTATCAGGAAATGCTGCGGGCCAACGATCATCGCTTTCAGACGGTCGCTTACATCAACACGACGGCAGCCGTGAAGGCGCTGTCGGACTGGATCGTGACGTCCGGCAATGCCGAGGACGTGATTCGCCGCGTCCCGCCCGATCAGGAGATCCTCTTCGTGCCGGATCGACATCTTGGCCAGTACCTGCAGGAGGTGACAGGCCGCAAGATGATCCTGTGGAACGGCAGCTGCATGGTCCACGAGATCTTCAGCGTCGGCGACCTGCTGGCATTGAAGCGAACGCTGCCGCAAGCGCTCACAATCGCGCATCCGGAGTGCCCGGCCAACGTCCGCGAGCACAGCGATTTCGTCGGTGGCACGGAGGCGATGATCCGCTACGTCGCCGCCCGTCCGGACCCGACGGACTTCCTGGTCGCGACCGAGGCAAACATGCTCTGGCAGCTGCAAAGCCAGGTGCCGCGGCATCGCTATCACCCGGTGCCGGGCATCACCTGCGCATGCAATAAATGTCCACACATGGCCCGCAACACCCTGGAGAAGCTGCGCGACTGCTTGCGAGACGGAACGCCCGAAATCGGCTGGCAGCCGGAGTTCGATCAAGCCAAGGAAGTGCTGCAGCGCAGCTTGTTGAATTGAACGTGGCGACGCGCAGGTGCAACGAGCCGAGTCGCCAGTGGTGCTCATGATGAGAAGCCGCTCGTGCTCACTAGAAAACCACGCTTTGAGGTACAGTACGGTTGCGGCCGGCACAGCCGGCCCTACAAAAAACTTAGGCCTGTAGGCCGGCTGTGCCGGCCGCAATCCTTGGGCACTCGTCGATTGGCTGTTCATCCACGCGGGCAAGTTTGATGCCGCCTTCCGCCTCCTCCTTGACCAATGAGCCTCCTCATTCCCAACTTCCCATACCGTGCTGTTGCACGGGTACAATGAAGTATGGCGCCAACCAGGGGCATACCCGGCGAGGAGGCTGCACATGGCCAACCCCAAGAAGCGTGTGTCGGAGAACGTCCCCGGCGACTTCTTCGTGGATTCGACGTGCATCGACTGCGATGCCTGCCGCCAGATCGCTCCGACGGTCTTTGGTCAAGCGGCCGAGACATCCTGCGTTCATACCCAGCCCGCTTCGTCGGTCGATCGGCGAAACGCACTGCAGGCTCTCCTGGCCTGCCCCACGGGATCCATCGGCTGTCTTGGTCCCGATGACCGCAAGGCCGTGATGAAGGATTTTCCGCTGGTCGTCGAGGATCCCGTCTTCTACTGCGGGTACAACTCGCCCAAATCCTATGGCGGCAACAGTTACTTCATTCGTCATCTCGCCGGCAACTGGCTGATCGACGCTCCCAAGTTCGTTACCCCGCTGGTGCAGCAGTTGGAGGCCCTGGGCGGCATCGCTCACATTTTCCTGACGCACCGAGACGACGTGGCCGACGCAGAGCGCTACGCCGAGCATTTTGGCAGCCGACGCATCATCCACCGCGACGAGTTATCGTCCCAGCCGGGTGCGGAAGTCGTGCTGGACGGCGATGGACCATGGGAACTGGCTCCGGAATTTCTGGCCATCTTCACGCCGGGCCACACCCGAGGGCACTGCGTCCTACTCTACGACGAGCGCTTCCTGTTCACCGGCGACCACCTCGACTGGGACCGCGATGAACAACGGCTTTCCGCCTCGGAAGCATACTGCTGGTACTCATGGCCCGAACAGGCCGATTCGATGGGGCGCCTGGCGGAATACCCATTCGAGTGGGTCTTGCCCGGCCACGGCCAGCGCGTGCGCTTGCCCGCCGCCGAGATGCGTCAGCACATGAGGCGCTTGGTGGAGGCCATGCAAGTCGGCAGCCGGGATTGAGCCAGGCACCCGTCGTCAGGAGGGACTATCCATGCCATTCGTCAAGTGCAGTGTGGATGGCTGCAACACCAAGCTCCAGCCGATTCAGAAGCTGGATCCTCGTGATCGAGAAACGTGGCTGTACCGAGAGTGCGACGACTGCTTCCGTCCCGCTTGCGAGAAGCACTCGACGGAAACGGATGGGCGAATCGTCTGCGACCGCTGTCGTCGACAGATGGAGGCCGAGCCACGCCCCTTGCTCGACCTGAACCTGGGGCGCATCGACCGGCCCAGGCAGATATCCTAATACGACAGCGCTACATTCCGCACAACGATCCGCGCAACGTCTGTAGCCGCAGGCTTCAGCCTGCGGAGTGGCGTCGCAGGTACACTACATTCACTCCGCAGGCGAAAGCCTGCGGCTACAGACGGTTCCGGTGAATCGTGCTTCCAAACCAGTGCTGTAGTACAAAATGCTGAAGCTCGTAGTTCCTCCATCAGGCGGTGCGGGCAAACCATCAGCAGGAGGAACGACGAGCTCAGACGACTGAGTCGGTGTGGGATACGCTCGTTACTGGGCGCGCTTGTACTTCTCGACGCCCTTCCGCTGGCGGTCATTCTCATCGACGGCGTATGGCTCGCCTTCCGCGGCCTTGTGCTTGGCCTCGACCACGTCGCAGATCAGTTCGTCCTTGGTCACCTTCACCTTGCACTTGGAATACTGCACGCCGATGATCGGCACGATTTCATACTCGATCGTCTGATCGTCGAGGAACTTGTAAGTACCGGCATAGTCGCCGCTCTTGATCTTGCCCTCAGCGGCAAATTCGAGCGAGTCTTTCTCCTTGCCGGGATCGGCGCGCTGCCACTTGCCGATGATCAGTTCCTGCGGCTTGGTCGGCGTGATCTGCGGCCCAGTGGTCGCCGGCGCCGGCGCCGTCTTATTGCCGGAGCAGGAAGCCAGGCCGAGGACGGCGACGGAGAGCAACAGGCATTGAAGCGATTTCATGGTGGGTCCCTGTTAGTGGATTCGGGCGGTTTCGGCACGAAGTGACGATCCGACGCCATCCCGAAGCGCAAGCGAGGACGCCCTCCTTGCGCTTCGGGTTGGTATCACTGGTAAGTCATTTCCTGCCCTTCGTCTGGGATAACTGTGCGGACAGTAGATTGGCCGTGGTGTCGCCGGCACGCAAGGAAAAACTCACGGTTTTGGCGTCGGGTAGGCCAAGTATCCGGTTGCATTCAGGCGCACCTTGTAAACCGACGAGCCGGCGGTGACGTACAGCGTCTTCAGGTCCTTGTCGCCGAAGGTACAGTTGGTCGCCTCCTCGGGAGTGTGCAGGAAGCCAAGTTGCTCTCCCGTCGGCGAGAAGATGTAGACGCCGCTCTGCTTGCCGCTCTCGGCGGTAGCGTAGATGTTGCCCTCCGTATCGACGACCATCCCATCGATGCCCCGACGGTCCTTGAAGTCGTGCAGCACCGCCCGACGCTTGCAGGTGCCGTCGGCACTCACGTCGTAAGCGACCAGCGTATGCGGGCCGTTCTTGCGCCCGGCGTTGTCCGCCACGTAGAGCGTCTTGCCGTCGGGCGAGATGGCGATGCCGTTGGGCGTGTCCACGTCATCGATGACGCGCGTCACCTTGTTCACCACGGGCTCGCCGTCTTCGGCCTCGATGCGATAGACCGCATACTTCTCTTGCCCGTCCTTGGGACGCGAACCGTAACACGGATCGGTGAAGTAGATCCGTCCCTGGCGATCGAAGCACAGGTCGTTCGGTGCGGTGAGGCGCTTGCCGTTGTACTTGTCGGCCAAGACGGTCTTTTTCATGTCCTTTTCGTAGCGAACGACGGCCCGCGCACCGCCCTCACCGCAGCAGGCGACGAGCCGGCCCTTGGCGTCGAAGCGCATGCCGTTGGCGTCGCGGCCGTCCTTGTCGAAGACTTCCAGCTTGTTGTCGGGTCGCAGGACCATGACGTAATTGCGTGGCGAGTCGGTGAAAAACAAGTTGCCGTCCGCGTCCGCCGCCGGTCCTTCGGTGAACTTGCAGCCGCCGGCGACCTTTTCCAGCTTGGCGTCCTTGGGAATGAGCTTCGCATCGGCGCGCAACGCGGCCGCGAGGACCGGCTGGAAGGCGTCGGCCTGGCGCACGAACCCGAGGTCGGTCGGGTGCGAGCCATCGACGGTCCCTTCGTTGTCGTCGCCGAGCAGCCGATCGCCCGGCAAGTAGTGCAGGCCCTCGACACCGGCGTTCTTCAGCTTGTCGTAGGCCTTCTTGAGCGCGGCCCGACTGTCGGCATGACGCTGCTGGAGCGCCGGCAGCAAAAAGGCGTGCGAAAAGGTGCGGTCCTCGACCAGGACGATCGGCGTCTTAGGCCGGGCCTTGCGCAGCGTGTGGACCAGGGGCTCGACGCGTTCGGCGACCTCGGCAGCGCTCATGTTCGGCAGGCAATCGATGACGTAGGCTGCCGGGTCCACCTCAGCGAGGAGCTGGGCCACTTCTGTCTCCATCTTGCCGTTGCCGGAGAAACCGAGGTTGATGACCGGGTAATCGAGACGGCGTCCCAAGATGGCGGTGTGGACCATGCCGGGCCGCGACGCGCAGCCGCCCTGGGTGATGGAGGTGCCGTAGAAGAGAATCGGCTTCCGCGACCGTGCTTCGGCTTTCGCCAGGGCCGCGTCCTTTGTCACGCCGATCTCGACCGACGACACGCCATTGTACAGCGGCAAATAGAGGAGGTATTCACGCTTGCCTTCGGGAATTCCGCTGGCGAGCACCACTTGGTTGCTGACCTTGGTCGGACGACCGTTGGCGAGCCAGCGCCATTTGCCATCGGTGTCCTTGACGTAGAGATCAAGTCCACTGACACCGGTGGCGGGCATGTGCGGCATCGCCAGGCTCTCGGATGTCAGCGTCCAGCGCGCATGGATCGCCTTCGCTGCCGTGACGAAGCGTACGCACAGCCCGGCGGAATGCCGGCTGAGGTTCCATACGGGCGCGCGGACCACGCCTTCCGCCTTGGCCGGCAGGCGATCGTACGGCGCCTTAATCTCGGTCCAGCCCTGGCCCTCGATGCCAAGGCCGCGGACGTCGTACCACAGGATCGCTTCTTTCGGATCGGCCTTGGCCTGGGCCGGGTCGAGGGCCTGAGCGTCGGCACGCACGGCCGCCAGCAGGATGCAGCCGAGTGCAAGCAACAATCGCGAGTGGGAGGATCGCATGATGAGAGTCCTTGAGGAATCGCGAGGATGGGAAGCGACGACAGTTTACCGGAGCCGGGCGCAAAGCGAAAGCAGCTGGCTGCGTTCGCCCCGGATTACTTGGCCGACTGGCGTTTTTCCCGGCGCTGCCCGTATCTGCACCTGGCAAGGAATCGGGCGCGGGCACGAACGGGAGCAGGAGTTGCCCGTTTGCGAGCCCGAGCCCGCGCCCGATTCCTTGCCAGGACCCGTCGCCTCAACTACCCTGCGGCCAGCAACGCAACAGCTTCTGCGTTCTCTGGTAATGTGACCTGCTCACGGCGCCTGAATGCCCAGCTCCGCGATCTTGCGGTACAGCGAGCTCAGCCCCATGTCGAGCAGGCGCGCCGCTTCCTTCTTGTCCGGCGTCCGGCGCAGGATGCGTTCGATGTGCTGCTTCTCGAAGCGACGAACGGCTTCGTTCAATTGATCCACCAGTGCAGGATCGTCCAGCACCGGCGCCAGGTCGGGCGGCAGATCGGCCGGCGCGATCATCGGGCCTTCGCCCAGGATGACAGCGCGTTGCAGGGCGTTGTCCAGCTCGCGGACATTGCCCTTCCAGCGGCACGCCAGGAGCAGTTGCATGGTTTCGTGGCTGACGCCCTGGATGGGCTTGCCTAGCGCCCGGGCGTGCTTGGCCAGCAAGAAATCGACCAGGTCAGGAATGTCCTCCCGCCGTTCGCGGAGGGGCGGCACGGTGATGCACACGACGTTCAAGCGATAGAACAAGTCCTCGCGAAAACGCCCTTGCTCGACCTCTTTTTGCAGGTTCTTGTTCGTGGCGGCGACGATGCGTGCCAGCACCTGGATCGGCTCGTTGGCGCCGACCGGCAGCACTTCCTTCTGCTCGATCGCCCGCAGCAGCTTGGCCTGGGTGGCCAGCGGCAACTCGGCAATCTCGTCGAGGAAGACCGTGCCGGCGCCCGCATGCTCGAAGACGCCGACCTGATCGCGGTCCGCCCCGGTGAAGGCCCCCTTGCGATGGCCGAAGAGCTGGTTTTCCAGAAGGTCGTGCGGAATGGCAGCGCAGTTGACGGCCAGGAAGCGTGCGTTCTCGTCGCTGCCCTGATCGTGGATGGCGCGGGCAATCAGTTCCTTGCCGGTGCCGCTCTCGCCGACGAGCAAGACCGTCGAACGCGTCGGCGCCACCTTGCGCACCAGCCCAAAGACGTGCTGCATGGCCGGACCACGGCCCACGATCTGCTCGCTGTCCCGCACGCGATTCAGCTCGCGTCGCAGCCATTGGTTTTCCTGAAACAGGTCGCGGAAGGCGAGCAGGCGGCGAACCTTGCCGAGCACCTCGTCGAGAATGATCGGCTTCATCAGGTAGTCGTGAGCGCCGCGCTGGAACGCTTCGACCGCGTTCTCCACGGTGGCGTAGGCGGTGATGAGCACGACAAACGTCCGCGGACTGATCTTCTGCAAGCGTTCGAGCAGCTCGATGCCATCCATGCCTGGCAACTGGACGTCGCACAGGGCCACGTCGAATCGTTGCTGGCCGGCCCGTTCGACCGCTTCCTCCGCACTGGCACAGACCGTAACCTGCATGCCTTCCAACGTGAGATACTCGGCAAGCGTATCGCGAATCAGGGGTTCGTCATCCACGACGAGAAGATGACACGGCGACAAGGCAGCTGGCGTCAATTCGCCCGGGCGAGCCGGTCGATTTGCCTTGATCCTTGTTTCTGACCGACTCATACGAATAACCTCGTCACCTCGTCACCTCGTCACCTTGTCACCTTGTCACCTTGTCACCTTGTCACCTTGTCACCTTGTCACCTTGTCACCTTGTCACCTTGTCACCTTCCGGTATGGGAAGCCGCACGTGAAACTCGGCGCCGCCGTCGGGTGGAGCAGTGAACTCGACGCTACCGCCGTGGTCGGCCATCAGTTTGCGCGTCACGAACAGTCCCAGGCCGGTGCCGTGCTTTTTGGTTGTGAAGTACGGCTGAAACAGCCGGCTGGCACGCTCCGGGGAGATGCCATGGCCATCGTCGCGCACCGTGACCATCAGACTGCCGTCCTCCCGCGTGACCTTCAGATCGATGCGGCCACCTTTTCCCGTGGCGTCGATGGCGTTGAGCACAAGGTTGAGGAACGCCTGCACGAACTGGTCGCGAGCGCCATGGAGCAATGGCAAGTTCGGCGGGACGTGCGCTTCCACCACGCGGCGGCTGGCGCCCTTGTAGTACTTGGCGATATTAAGCGCCTCGTCGATCACCTCGGGCAGCGACACCCAGCTATGCTCCGTCGTCGTTGGCCGGCTGAAATTGACCAGCTCGCGCAGCGTATTCTGAATGCGCTGGAGCTGACCGTTGACCAGCGCCAGTCGATCAGAGGTATATGCATCGCAGTCGCGGCGCTGGAGCATCTGCACCAGCGAGCTGATGGACGTAAGCGGGTTGCCGACTTCGTGCGCGATGCCGGCGGCCAATAACCCGAAGGCGGCCATCTTCTCCTGGTGCAGCAAGTGGGCTTGCGCCTCCTGAAGCTCGCGCGTGCGCTCGGCGATGCGGTCTTCGAGCTGAGCTTGGTTCTCGCGCAGGGCCACGTTCAACTGGCCGAGATGGTCGCCGACGCGCTTGAGCAGGAACGCCATCGCACTCGATGCCCACGTGACCCAGCCGAGGATAATCAGCGTCGACCCGAGCACCACGGTGTCGCGCCGGTCCGGCGCCAGGGCAAAGTAGAGCAGGCCGTAGCTGGCGCAGTGCAATGCGCAGGTGACGTAAGTCACCTGGGCCGAGTGTCGGATGGCGCAGCAGATGAGCGACAGGAAGTAGTAGTACCGGAAGGAGCTTTCCAGCCCGCCGTGGAAGTAGCAGAGCAAACCGATGAACAGCGCCTCCATGAACGAGATGGTCAGCGGAAAGCGACCCAGGAAGACGCGGCCACGAAGGCTGTAGTAGGAGTCGCACAGGGCATAGAGAGCACCCAACGCCAGGATGGCGTTGAGGACGGGACGGCCCTCCGCACTGCCGACGTTGACGAGCCCGTAGCCGACGAGCAAGCCAAACCAGCGGATCTTGATGGCAATAGTTTCCGCGGCCAATTCCCAACGCGGCGGAGTTGCCGATAGCGATGCTGAAGCCATGGAGAGGCGCACCGAGGTCAGATGGTCCGGATTAAGGCTATTAATTCATTATACGGTTCCGCATGGTCTCTCGTATCACGACCAGGCCGGGGTGGAATGACGAATGACGAAGCCCGAATGACGAATCAATGAACAAGTCCCAATGACCCCAGCTGGGCACGCACTGGTTCCCATGCCGGAGAGCGAACGCAGCAGATCTCGTAGGGTGGGTCGAGCGTCAGCGAGGCCCACCCTACGCGTTGTCTCCTCATTCCCAAGCCGAACGAAGCTTGGGAACGAGCGGTCCTTGGAGCTTCGGCATTGGTCATTGATTCGTCATTCGGGCTTCGTCATTCGTCATTTTTCAGGAGCGGTAACCACCGCGACGGCGCACCGGAGCCCTACATGTTCGTCTTGTCGTCGCCCTTGACGTTCAGCAGTCGGTCCAGGGCCGTGGCCAGGTCGGCATCGTGGCGGTGGTCGCGTGCGTAGAGTCGGCACAGGGAGAAGCTGACGGGCAGCCGCCGGATTTCGTCGTGCTCGCCGAGGGGGCGCACGCGGTCGGTGGCGGCGTCGCAGATGAAGTTCTGGGGCGGTGCGGTGGGATTGAGCGCCAGATGGTAGTGGCGGGCGACGTCGACCCGGAATTCCAGGTCGCGCAGCGCCCCGGGGAGGTGCGAGCGCACCTTGCGCTCGACCACGTCTTCGTCCGTGAAAATGCTCGCTTCCTCGGACTGGCCGCGCAGGAACGGGATGGTGCGCTCGCACGCCATCTTCCACTGCACGCGCCGGCGCAGGATCGCCTGCCAGGCGTCGCCCAGCGCCCGCCGCTGCGGATCCGCGTCGGCTGCCCAGCGTTCGACTTCGCCCAGCAGCGACCATTCGGTGAGCCAGCGGTAACGGTCGAGGTCTTCCATCGGGCTGATCGGGAACAGCAAGGCCATCGTCGGCTGGATGATGTCGCGCAGCATGAGGTCGATGGCCCGGACCGTGCGATGAAAGTACAGCCGCTGGAACAGATTGGTCCGCGCGTCCAGGAAGCTCATCAGCGTGGGCAGCCCCTTGACGTGCAGCGTCAAGCCTTGCGGCGTGAAGAAGGTGTAGTGCAGGAGTCGGTCCAGATCGAAGGCACGCGGACCGTGACCGCTCATCAAGCTGTCGCGCAGCACGAAATCCATGTTGTCCACGGTGTAGACGCCGCAGAACAGCGAGCGCACCAACCTCAGCCAAGCGGGTACCTGCAACGTCTCACCGCCCGGCCGCTTGATCAGGAACGCGATCTGTTCGGGTTGAAGGGTCTCATGCGCTTCCAGCCGCCCGTGTGGATTGGCGCGGATGCCGCGGATGACAGCGCCTAGCTCGTGGACGATGATGTGCTGCCCCAAGCTTTCGTGCGTCAAGCGGTGCAAGCGAAGGAAATGATCGTCGAAGAAATGTCCGTACGGCCCATGCCCGACGTCGTGAAGCAGGGCCGCCAGGCGCGCTAAACTTTCGACGTAACCGCGCGAAGGGACTTGCTCCGGCTTGCACGCATCGACCAGCGACGGATAGAGGTGCGCAATCGCCCGGCTGGCCAGGTGCATCGCACCAAGGACATGCTGAAAGCGCGTGTGCTCCGCGCTGGGATAGACCCACCAGACGCTTTGCAGCTGATGAATCCGCCGCAGGCGCTGTAGCCAGGGATGATCGATGAGTGTCTGCTCGGCAGTCTCATCGGCTGCGGCGGTCGCCAGGTAGGGAATGTACCCGTGCAGCGGATCGCTGATGAGGCTCTCGCGGTCGTAGACGGAAGCAGACATGGACATCGGAGCCAGGAGTCAGGGGGCAGAAGTCAAACGCTTCCATGATACTCCAAGTGGGGCATCGCCGGGACGATTTCCCAGATTCCCTTGCTGGCGCGTCGGGCTCTACGTTTGGATCGCGTCGAAGAGCACGAAGGCAAGCGGGCCGAAGAAGAGGACCGGCAACCAGGCGGCCAGCGCCGGCGACAGGATATCGTGGTTGCCCAGGTGCTTGCACAGGAAGCAGGCCCCGAAGAAGACCGCGCACATGATGAGGCACATACCCGCACTGATGAAGATGTTGCGGTTCTGGTCGCGCAGGATCATCGACAAGCCGAGGAAAATGAGCAACATGCCCATGATCGGCCGGGTCAGGCGCATGTGAAAGAGCACGGCCATGGACGACAGACGCGTCGAGTCCGGCTTGCACATCTCTTCGTAAAGCTGATAGGTCGAAGCAACGATAAACCAGTTGCGGCCGCGCGTCACCGTGTCGAAATCGAGGTCCAGCGTGTGCAGGAAGTACTTGCCGGAATCGATCATCTCCAGGACGCCGGGATTGCTCCAGTTCTCCAGCTCCGGCGGCGTGGTGTTGGTCATGAGCCAGCCGCCGCTGTAGCGGTCCGTGCTCGGCGGCACGTAGCGTGCCTCCTGGGAGCTCAAGTGAACAAGGCCGCTGGCCATGTTCTCCGGCAGCGTGCAGCAGAAATTGCGGATGATCTTGTCCTTGCGCACGCCGCTGCGACCTTCCACGTGGATACCGTTGGGAGCATATCCCCACGGACCGGGAATTTCCTTGTCGCCCTTGGAGTCATCGCGATCGGTGAACAACGAGTTGGCGATGTGCGGAATCAACAGCTCCTGATTGGACACCGTGAGGCCGAGCATCGCACAGGCGCTCAACAGAACCGGCCGCACCACCCGCTGCGTCGAGATGCCGGCGGAGAGCAACGGCAGCAGCTCGTTGTTGCGCTGCATCCACGCCACCGTGAACATGGCGGCCAGCAGGGTGATCGCCTCGCTCAGGCGGTCGAAGATCTGCGTCACCTTGTAGCCGTAAAAGGTGCCAATGTGCTGGAGCGTCCCCAGCAGACCGCGGTTGTGCTGGGCGAAGTCCTCGATGTTCGTGAACAGGTCCACGACGATGTAAAGGCTGAGCAGGCTGACCAGACAGATCAGGTATGCCTTCACGTAGGACAGGATCAACTGGCGGTCGAGGAGCGTCATGCCGGCCCTCTTGCGGAATCACGAATGATGCGCGCGGATCGAACCATCATTCACCGACGGAAAGCGTTCGGCGCTGCCCCGGTCGATAACTCAGGACGTACTGGACGATGTAATCGTTGGCCGCGGTGCAAGCGAACTCGCCGAAGCCGATCTGTTTCAGCTCCTCGATGGCCTGGCGCGGCGTCCAGTGGTCGTATTCCATGCGATAAACGGCCGACAGCACGCCGGTACGGTGCAAGCCGGCCTTGCAGTGCAGCAGGACCGGATGATTCGCCGGATCGTCCATCAACGCCAGGAAGCGATCGATGGCCGCGGGCCGCTCGGCCGGGACCGTGCGCCGGGGAATCAGGTCCGGCGACATGTGGACGTAATACACGCCCAGCTGGCGGCACAGCGCCGTCTCTTTGATGGTCCTGCGGTCGAAGTAGCTTCGCGCAATATCGGGGTCGGGATACTCGTCCTGAACATTGACGATGGTGCGGATGCCATAGGCTGCCACGGCCTCGGCGAAGCCCTGCTGCGTCAGCTGCCCGCAGCGATACAGGACGCCGGGCGACACCTCGCGCAGCCGTTTTCCGTGCGTATATTCCGCACGGAAGTAGACGAACGGCGCCACGATCAGCAAGGCGGCAATGCTCAGTCCCAGGATCCAGCGCACCACCATATTCATCACCCGTTTCCGCCTCCGCTGAGCGTGTCGGCGCGCGAGTACCATGTCCGTTCCGGCCCCGCGCGGCGGGATTGTGGCAACTTCGCCCTTCTTTCGCAAGCCGAGTCTCCGCGGGGCGCGCGAAGCCGGGAAGCATGGAGAACCGGGGCCTTTTCGCGGCATCCTGCCCAAATTGTGCGGCAAGCCCTTTCACTGGGAGGTTCGCGAAGCTATACTTCGCGCGGTAGAGAAAGGTTGTGTTCGGTGGGCCAGACACTCTTGTCTGGCCGGCCAGACAAGAGTGTCTGGCCCACCTTGCCAAGTATCAAATTGGCCCGCGTGCAGTATATCTTGACCGCGTCGGCTCTTTGCGAACGCGGGAACCACCATGCCAGCGCAAATCACCTGTCCCTCGTGTGGTCTGGAAGGGCACGTGCCCGAGAGTTACCCATTGTCCGAGCTGTCGTGTCCGCGCTGCGGCGGCGCGGTCGCCTACTCCACGGGAGACACGGCTCCTCTCGAAGACGCACCGGCCCCAGGGATCGACGTGTTCTTCTCGCAGGCGTTCGAGGCACCGGTCGATGAACGGTCACCGTCCGTGTCCACGGGTCCGGACGAGGTGGCCCCGATCGATCCGGACGTGGAGCGGCAATGGCTTCAGGAGGAGCGCCAGCGGCTGGAGGAATTGGTCGCCGAGCGCTTTGCCCAGGTCCAGCAGCAACGCGAGGAGCTGGCGGCATGGCAATCGCGCGCCGAGGCTGCCCTGACGCTTCGCGAGCTGGAAGTGAACCGCAAGGAACGTCTGTCGCCCCGGATGCGAGCGGAGTCGGCGGACGCCGCCCTTGAGGAGAAGTCCGCACGGTTGCGCGAAGAGATTGCCGTGCAAGAAGCCTTGCTCGAACAACGCCGCATCCAGGTGCAGCACGCCGAGGCCGAACGGGCAGCCTTGGCGGAGGCGACGTCGCATCACCGCGCGAGCCGGGATGGCGCCCAGGCCGAGTGGCTCCATCGCGTGCAACAGATGGAACGACGCCAGGTCGCGCTGGAAAAAGGCGAAGCCGACCTTCAACGTCGGCTGGCCGAGCTGGAACAGGTCGAGCTGCGCATCTATCGCGAGCTGGAAGTCCGCGAGCAAGAACTGGTACGCGAACGTCGCACCATCGACCAGCGCTGGCAGCAGCTGAACCTGGGGGCGAAGGAAAAAGAATTGCTGCGTCAGAAAGTGGGAGAGCTGACTGCGGAGATCGAGCGGCTACGCCAGCAAGTCAAGACCGGGCGGCGTGCCGGGGCATGAGCAAGCTCATGCGGAATCAGGCGCCATGATGCGCCGGCCTGGAGGCAGTTCAGTCTCGACTGGCCCGTTCAGAGACTCAAGACGCCGGCGATTGTCGGGATAGTGGTCCAGTAGTCGCAGGTAGCGATCCATCGCCTTGTTTTGCAACATGCGTCCCCGTTCCCATCGCGAAATCGTCGCGACGCCAATGCCCGTCAGTTCCGCGAACTCTTCCTGACTTGGGCCGAACTGCTCGCGGATGCGGCGAATTTCGCTCGGCGGCAGCAGCCCCAACGCGCGACAAATCGCCTCGTGTTCCACTCGTGCAGCGTCGGGGCCACTGTAGATTTCACCGCACGCCTCGCAAACTTCTACAGGGACATCGCGCGCACTAACGGTGATGAGGTTCGTGTCCTCATCGCCATACTCGAAGGTTTTGTCGATGCGGCATGGTTTCAGGAGTCCCTTGCCGCACAAGGAGCAGCGGCCTTGTTTTTCCATTTCCGTCGGGACTTGCATCGATCGCCCGCCTAATTGTGAAAGCTCAGAACGCGAACCCGGTCCTCGTCGATCATCACCTTGATGTACAGGCCCGCCCCGTCCACATTCCGCATGATGTAGCCGATGCCGTTCGAACCCTGTGGTTCTCCCATTCCGATGGCTCGCAACGGAAAGCCCGCGCGAAGGCACTCCAGGATCAACTCGCAGATACCCCACTGCGTTGGTCGTTTGCCTAGCGCCGGTTGTTCACGCAAAATGCGCCGGCCATCGGTTTCCGCCCGTTGCGAAATGAGCCACGCGTCCGCTTCCAAGAGTTGAATCAGTCGCCGACGAGCCTCATCGAGCGAGCGCCCTTCGTTGGCCCTGGCAATTGCTTCCTGCCAGGCTTGTCGAAGCGCATTCTCGTCCGGCACAGCCATCGCCGCGTGCTCCCTACCGTCCGTTCAGCGCTCGATTTCAGGTGCCGAACGACCGATTCAGCATGCACGGCACCAATCATATGATCTGGACGCGGATTGATCAATCCCCACCCATTCAACTATCCCCCAGCAGTTGCGGCACCTTATCGCGCAGCAATTGAATCTCCTGATGTGTCTCCCCCAGGAACGCGAGCAATCGCAAATCATCGCGCGTCACCGAACCGCCCGAGTTCAACCAGGCGCGGACGCGGAAGAGCTTGTAGAGCTTCACCAGCTTGCGATCGCTGATGAAGATGCGGTCTTCGCGCACCAGAGTTTTGACGAGACGCTGGAATTCGCGGAACACGTCGGCCGGGAAGTAGACCTGCCGGTCGTTCTGCTCCTCGTTGCGGCCGTCGCGGTGCTTGCGGGCGAAGCGGTAGGTCAGGTAGCGGTTTGCCTTCAGGATGTCTTCCAGCGTGGCATGCTCCTCGCGCCACGGCTTCTGGTTCAGGCTGCGGTAGACCTCGGATTGCAGGCCGGCATCGATCAGCTCGGTGAAGTGTTCCTCCTGCACCGATTGGCTCTCGACCTTCAATACAAAGCGATCTTTGAGTGCCGCCAGCTCGCCCTGTTCGGGGATCTCATTCGTTGCGGCAAACAGGACGCGGAGTCGCACCGGCTGGGGCATGCCGTCCTGGTAGAACTTCTTCTCGTTGATGATTGTCAGCAGGATGTTCAGGATCGCCGAGTTGGACTTGAAGATCTCGTCAAGGAACGCCAGCCGGGCGGTCGGCAGCTTGCCCTGCTCGCGACGGACATAGCGGCCTTCGCGTAGCTGGTTGATGTCGATGGGGCCGATAATCTCCGACGGCTCCGTGAAGCGCGTCAGCATGTACTCGAAGTAGTCTTCATCCGTGACGCCCAGCGCGTCCTTGAACTTGAGCACCAGGTCCGATTTCGCCGTGCCGGGCGGCCCCACGAGCAGGAGCGGTTCTTGCGCCAGCGCGGCGACAACCATCAGGTCAATGATCGGCTGCTTGGCGACAAAAAAGCGGCCCAGCGACTGACTGAAGCGATTGAGCCGCTTGCGCAGGGTTTCGGCTTCTTCCTCGAGCTCCTCGAACGTCCACTCTTCTTGCATCAGCATGCCCTTCGTCCTTTGTCTCTCAGCGCTCGCCGCATTGTGGAATGACGAATGACGAAGCCCGAATGCCGAATCAACGTCCAAATCCCAATGACCCAAATTTGCTGTATGCTCTCTTCCTTGGAGCTTCGTCATTGGACATTGATTCGTCATTCGGGCTTCGTCATTCGTCATTCCACAAGGGAGGGCTTCGTCATTCGTCATTGCGCGGCAGCTTCAACTGATAGCGTTGTCGACCTATTGTATGCCCGCTTCGTTCATCAGGGTGCGCAGGTCGCGGTGGATTCGGCGGCGGACCAGGAACTCGTCCTCATCCAGCCAGCGACGCACGCGGTTGCCCAGGGCGAAATCGTTGCTGGCCACCGCGAGCACGGCTGCCTCCACGACGTTGAGGACGGCCAGCGAGTAATGCGAATTGGTCGAGTGTTTGGTGTGGATGCGATCGAGCTGGCGGAACAACTCGTCCAGGCGCTCCAGGGCGATCCGGACCGGCGCCTGGCCCAGTGCCGATGCATAGGCTGCCGCCAGGGCCGTCTGCTCCTTCGGCGGCAGCTTGCACTGAAAGAGCAGATAGGCCGCTTCGTCGACCACCAGCAGCGCCTGCTCCTCCAAGCCGCAGGAAAACCAGCCGGCAGCGACGTGCAGCAAGGCGCGCCAGCCCGCGGGCGATAGATGGTCGCCCGCCGTGCGGCGCAGGTTCGCCAGATCGCGTCCCGGTAGCAATTGCCCCGCCATCTGCTTGAGCAGCCGGTCGATCGAACTGCGCAGCCCCAGCCGGCGCAGACCGCGAAACGACTGCTGGGCCAGCGACTCGAAGGCCGCCACCGCATCGGCACCGTGGCGCTGGTCCATCAGCTGCTCGAATCGGACGGCCAGCTCCTGCACCCGCTCGGCCAGCCCAAAGTGGGCGGCCACGAACAGCGAGCGCTCCAGCAGCGGCGCCGGCTCGAGCGTGTCCGCTAGCTCGTCCAGCATTGGCAGCACGGCGTCGAGTACGCGCACTGCAAACCGCTCGCCCACGCGCGGCGCCAGCTCGAGCGCCACCGCCAGCACACGCGACCGGGCAGGCATCTCGGGATCGCTGGCAGCGCTGGCGGCCAGCAGTGTCTCAAGGCGCTGCGCCAGCTCCACGCGATCGGCAATGCCCCACAACGACGCCAGCGGCCGATTGCGGCGGAGCGGATCGGCGCCGCCGGTCTGGGCATCGCCGCGATAGGGGTCGATCTTCTCGTGCGGCTCCAGGATGCGCGACTGCTGCCGAAGCCAGTCGATCTTGTAGCGCTGCTCCGCTTCGAGCATTTCCAGGTCGGCCAGCAATGGCAATGCCGTACCGACCCCGGAACCCAGCGCTTCGTCGATGCGATGGACGTAGGCTTCGAGCAGGAAGCGATGGACCACGTCCTCGCGATCGAGCACCTCGCGCGCTCGCGCGATCAGCCGAGCAGCGGGTGCAGCCAGGCCCAGCCGCGCCAGGCCCCAGGCAGCGGTCAGGTCGCTGTAGGCACGCGTGAAGTGCGGTTCCGTGTCGTAACCATAGGGTGGCGGCTTGCCGAGCCAGCGCTCGGTCTGCAAGGCGGTTTCGGCATCGGGAGCGCGGCCGGCCTGGAGCGGCCCCATCCAGCGCTGGCGGGCGTGCAAGCGCTCGATCCACGGCTGCAGTCGGTCGGGCAACTGAAGCAACCATTCGCGGATGGCCTGGGAACGTGGATTCGGTCCCTGGTCGGCGCCGCGGAGGAAGCTCGGCAAATCGCGATCCACGCTCAGACCCTGATGGAACAGGCGCTCCAGCAGGCGATCGCGGGCACGGGCCAGACTGAGCACGTCGTCCGCGGCCACGCGTCCCAGCGCACTCCATGCCAGCCAAACGGCACGCACGGAAAGCAAATGCTCGTGTCGCTCCAGGAAGTCGCGAACCTCCGGTATGCGCCGCACGAACAGGGCCGGCCTCGCTTCCTGATGCACCGCGACAACGCTGAACGCGGCCAGCGCCCGCACATCCTCCGCCGACGGATTGACCTGGCGCAGGACGCGCTCCACGGCTGGCTCGGTCTTCTGCCAGTGGGCAGCCTGCGACTCGGCGCGGAACCAGCTCCAGCGCCACAGCGTATCGCCGTCCTTCTCCCACAGGGCGTTCATCCAGCAGACCGCCGCATCAGCGACATTGCCGATGCCCTGGTACGCACCGGCCAGCTCAGGCCACAGCGCCTGGCGCTGGACTGCATCCGACGGTGTGGCGAGCTGAAGGAACTTTTGTTCCAGTCGGCGATACACTGGTTCGCTCTCGCCGCGCGCCACCACCTCGATCGCGGTTGAAGCGTGGGCCTGCTTCTTCTGCAGGAACACGTGGACGGCATCGGCGACGCGATCGCGCGGCGGCAGCGCTGAAGGGAGTGGTTCCAGCTCTCGAACGACCGCCGGCGCCGGCGGACTGCTGCCGGGGAACAGGCCATGCAGCCAATCGCGCAGCCGCTCGAATACGCCCGGCCGCGCCGGCGGCTGCTGGGCCAGCGTGCGTCGCAGTTCGACCACCGCACCCGTCTCTTCCGAGACGATGAAGCTCTCCAGCTCGAAGCGAGCAGTCGGTTGCCAGGCCGGGAATATCTGTCGCTCCTGTCCGATGACATGGGCCACGCACTCCGGCAGCGGTCGAAAGGCGGACAGCAGCGCACTTTCCACGGCTGGCGAGCCGTCCGGGCGTGCGGTCAGCCAGGTGATCGCGTCGGCCGTCGGCGCCAGCAGGCGGCGCGCCACATCGCGGCGCAGGGCCGGCTGCAGGCGATGGCCGGCGGGCAGGAACAGGTTCGGCAGCTTCAAGTACGACTGATATCCCACCGCAGGCAGCATCAGGATGGGTGGCGGCTGGCGCGATGGCCGCACGCGCAGGACGATTCGCGGGCCTTCGTCCGTTTCCAGCATCGCGACCAGGAGACGGCCCAGGATCGCGTCGTCCGAGGTGGCCACGAATGCGGCGAAGCGCTCGATCGCCTCCTCGCGCAGCACCCACAGCTCCGGCAAATCCGTCGGTGCTCCGCGCACCATGCGCAAAGCAAGCGGCAGCAGGAAACGTCCGGGTGGCACGGACATTTCTGTCCGTGCGGCGTCCGGCTGCACGGACAGAAATGTCCGTGCCACGGGGGCCGTCCCGTTCTGCCAGGACGGCGCGCCGTCGAGGATGAAGTCGTCGAGCCCGCTTTCGAAGGGAGCATCTTCCAGCAATGACCAGGAACGTGGCGGGCTCAGGAGCAGGAGTTGCCCAACGGGTGCCTCGATCTGTTTCACCAGCGGATGACGCCAACCCAGCTGAACCCAGACGCGCGGCGCCTGTTCGACGTAGGCACGCAGCGATTGCGGTACGCCGTTGGACTCCCCGGCACGCAGCAATGAATAGACGGGCGGATGAGGCACGCGAACGAACACGCGTTCCTCCGTTTCCACGTTCCAGCGGAAACCGAACGCGGGACAGCCCAGGCGTCCAAGTTCCTCGACAAACCGGGGCCAGTCGGCTGCGGCGGGCACTTCGAAGAGGACCGTCGTTTCGGGAGCCAGCGGAGCGTCGTTTCGCTGCAAGGGAACCATCCGATGCCAGCAGGCCACGCGTTCGCCAGGTCTGCCGTCGTCTTGCACCACCGAGACGCCGAGTTGCGGGAGCAACAGCAAACTTTCGTCGGTCAGGCGCGCGGAGGGACGCAGGAGGAGTTGCGGTCCGTCGAAAGCGACATCCGCCGGCGCGCGGGTGACCGCCGGCGGGAGGATGCCGCGCGCCAACACGAGCGCCAGGGTGTCAAGATCTGGGAAGCGGATCATGACACAAGCTTCCGGAAACCAGGCCGGATCGGGGGAAGGCCTGGGTATGGGCCACGACGGGTCACATGCCGGTCTGCGCCATCAGGGCGCGCAAGTCGCGGTGAATGCGACGGCGCACCAGGTATTCATCTTCATCGAGCCAGCGACGCACGCTCTGGTTCAGGTTGAAGTCGTCGCTGACCAGTGCCAGCACCACGGCTTCGACGAGCTGGAGCTGAGCTTGCGAATAGTAACTGCCCGTCATGAACTGATCGGCCACGCGGCCGACCTTGCCGAACAGCTCCATCCAGCGCTGCAGCGCCAGATCGACGGGTGCGTCGCCCAGCACCGAGGCGTAGGTACACGCCAGCGGGTTCTTTTCGATGTAAGGGAGCGTCTCCGAGAAGAGAAGCTCGCGCGCCTCGTCCAGTATGGGCAGGGCGTCGTCCACCTGTCCAAAGTAAAGCCAGCCGCCAGCGATGCGCAGCAGGATCCGCAGCGTCCGCGGCCAGTTCACGCCGGTGCGCGTTCGCACGACAGCCAGACTCTTCCCGGCCATGACGAGCGTGGCCAGGCGCTGCAGGCAGCGGCCGATCTCGTCGCGCAGGCCAAGCTTGCGCAGCCCCCGAAAGCACTGGGCAATCACGGATTGAAATTCGTGAGCCACCGCCGGCTGCACAATCTGCCCCTCGACCAGCTTCATGAAGCGGGCCAGGTACGCGTGCACCAGCTCCGGACGATCGTAGTGGGCTGCAAGGAAAAGCCCGCGCTCGACGAGGGGCACCGCGACGTCCAGGATCACGCGCGTCCCCATCGGCTCCGGAATCTCGTCCAGGGCAGGCAGCGCACGAGTGACAATGTCGATCGCAACGGTTTCGCCAAGGCGATGAGCCACTTCAAGGACTTGCGCAAAGGTCTGGGCCCGCGGCGGCGCGGCAAGTTCCGCGAGCCGTTTCTTGGCCAGGATGCGGTCCACGGCCTTGCCGAGTTCGGCTCGGTCGAGGATGTCCGGAAGGAGCATGATCTCCTTGTCCAACGCCCCGACCACGGAGCTAACCAGGAAGTTGCGAAACGGATTGAACCTCTCATGCGGATCCAGGATGCGCGAAATCTGTCGGAGCCGCTCGATCGGATAGCGATCCTGACGGTCGAATGTTTCGAGCCCCTCCAGAAGCTCGGCCGGCAATGGCCCGCCGAAGACGCCGGCACCCAGCACCTGTTCGATGCGATGGCTGTATGCCTTGAACAAGAGGCTGTGCACCTTGCCGCCCCTGGAGAGCACCTCGGCAGCCTTGTGGTGGAGATTGCGACACTCGGCCACCGCACCCAGGCGCGCCAGGCCAAAGGCGAACAGGAGGTCGCAGTACGCTTCACTGTACTTGGCCACTTCCGGCTTGATCAGCAGGTTCATTGATGCGGGGTCGGGGCCCGCCCGCGCTCCAGTGCCATCCTTGTAGGAGCGAACGATGCACTGGTGGGCCAGCCCGCGCAGGGTCAGCACTTCATCGTGGATCGCCCGGTGGCGCTCGCCGGATCGCTGGCCGGCATAGCGCAGGAACGATGGCAGCTCGTGCTCGGGATTCATGCCGCCGGCCAGGAGGCGTTCCAGCAGCCGGTCGCGCACCCGCGCCAGGCCGAGCACGTCGCCGGACGACAACCGGGTGAGCGTAACCCAGGCCAGCCAGACGGCGCGAATGCTGACGCGCCCGTCGTGCTTCTCCAGGTACTGGCGGACCGCGGCCAGCTTCGGCTTCGCCTTCTCGGGAGCGGCCACGATGTGCGCGATCAGCGCACGCACCTCGGGCGTCGGCGGGTCGGGATTGGCCAGCAGGCGATCCAGTACGACACCGTTCGCTTCCGCATCCTTTGTTTCCATCTGCGCCCAGTGGCGCGCCCAGGCCGGCGGCGGTGTTTCGGTTTCCCACAGGGCGTTCATCCAGCAAATGGCCGAATCGGCGGTCTTGTTCAGCGCGCCGTTGAGCGCGCCCATCTCCGGCCAGAGCGCTTGACGGTCCTTGCCGTCCAGCGGTCCTTCCACAGCAAGGAACTGCTTCTCAATCGCTTCCAGACGTAGTTCCAGCTCGCTCGGCTTCGACTGCTTGAGCTGCGTGAATTCGTCTTCCGGCTCCTTGCGACGCGACTTGGGCGCCGACCGGGCAGCAGGAGCCGGTGCATCCTCGTCGACCTCCGCGTCTTCGCCCTTGGGACGAGCCGATCCCTTGCGTTCGGTCGGCTCCTTTTTCTTCGGCGTTGGCGCGGGCTGGTCGTCCTTGCAGACGAACGCTTCGAAATCGAACCGAGCCGCGTCGATCCACGCCGCCAGCGCCTGATGCTCCTGGTCGAGGACGTAGTCCACCCAGTCGCGCAGTGGTCGGAACGCGGCGTCCGGCATCGACTCGGGCGTGAAGCCGCCATTCGCGCCGGGAGCCAGCCAGGTCACCTGATCCGGATCGTCGGCGAGGAGCTTGCGCACCGCATCGCGGCGCAGGGGCGGCTGCAGGCGGCTGCCGCACGGCAAGAACAGGTTCGGCAGCTTCAAGAACGGCCGATAGCTCTCACCCTTGAGGACCAGCACCGGCGCCGCTTGCTTCGAAGGCCGCACGCGCACCACAATCGTCGTCGGCCGGTCGCCCGCAGTCACGGCAAAGGAAAGCTGGTTGATGATGTGATCCTCGGTGTCGCGCACCAGCGTATCGAGCTGAACGGAAGCGTCAGTCCGCAGGACCCACAACTCAGGCGTTTCCGTCGTGTTGCCAGGCACGAGCCGCAACGGCACCTGCATCTTCCCGCGCGGCGGTGTCTCGCGCAGGCTGACCTTTGCGTCCGGCAGCGGAAAGTCGAGGATTTCGTAGACGTCCTGGAATGGCGAGTCATCGACGTAGCGCCATTCGCTGGGCGGCCGCATGAAGAGCAGACGGCCCTCCTTCATGCGGATCTTCTCGACTAGCGGATACGTCCAGCCGATCTCGACCCAGACGCGCGGCGCGCGCTCGACATACGCGCACGGCTTGGCGTCTGGTCCCTCGCGCTCCAGGGCACGCAGCAGCGAAT
This sequence comes from Gemmataceae bacterium, assembly GCA_019752375.1. Taxonomy (GTDB): domain Bacteria; phylum Planctomycetota; class Planctomycetia; order Gemmatales; family Gemmataceae; genus JAIEMG01. The sequence continues at coordinate 26,446 of JAIEMG010000383.1, forward strand.
AGTACGGCGGCCCGACGACACGCAACAGCACGCGCGTCTGGGTGCCGTCTTTGAGCCAGCGGAAGCCCTGGCGATCGTTGCCAAGACGTAGCATCTCGCCCACCAGCGTCGGCAATAGCTCCGGACTCAGGTCAAATAGCACCGGCGTCTGCGCCGACGGCTGAGGCGCCGTGTCCTGGCGCACCAACGGCAGCACTTCCAGCCAGGAGCCAAAGTTCCCGGCCTCGAGATCGCCATGCGAGTCCACGACCGTGACGCCGATCTTACGCAGCGCCGTCTGCGCCTTCCGTGGCAGCGCAACGGACGGCTGCAGCCAGACGTGCCCCTCCTCGTCCACGCCACCGACTGCGGGGGCGAGGCTGACCTCCTGGGGGACCACGCCGCTGGTGATGGCGAGGCGCAGGGTATCGAGATCGGGGAAGTGGTAGATCATGATGTCGGGGAATGAATGACGAATGACGAAGCCCGAATGACGAATCAAGGTCCAAAACCCAATGACGAACCGCCTCCCGTTCCCAAGCCGTACCTTGGGACCGAGGCGCGTAGGGTGGGTCGAGCGTGAGCGAGGCCCACCA
>JAIEMG010000235.1 GCA_019752375.1 Gemmataceae bacterium
GGGGCTCGATGTGAATTTCTTGGAAGAAGTGCTCAAATCCTCGCCGAAAATGGGTAATCCAAAATGAGTTCGCCCTGCTTCTGTAGCGGACTGCCGCCCGGATATGACGCGGCGTGATAATTGCATGCCCATCTCAATCGGAAGTCGTGGTGGCGCAGGGATTTGACAGTGCCGTTCCCGTGGCCTAGATTTCAACATCTTCCACTCGCCACACGTTTACCTCCATTGAGTGAGCCATGCGGAGAGCGATGGGGCCTCCTGTGACCGTTCCATCTCTCGCCCCGAAGGATGATCGCGTGAGCGCTCGCCAGCATCCTCCCAGTCGCGACGTGGCCGAACCCAACAGTTCGGCGGCGAACCATAGCAACCCACTGTCGGCCGGCAGTGGCAAGACGGCGCAGGTGGTGCTCAATCGCGCCGCCCGGCAAGAACGCCGTCGGGCGGCTCGGCATAGCTGCCAGTTGCAAACCGCCTGTGTAGTGATTTCTCTCGTGGAACCCGTGCTACTCGCCGTCCGAGTCCGCGACATATCTCAAACAGGCATCGGACTCGTCCTTCCCAATCGGCTCCAGCCGGGCACATTTCTGGCAGTCAAGTTGCAAGGCCCCAAGCAGCAAGCCCCGCGCGTGCTGCGCGCCCAGGTGATCCATGCCACCGTCCAGGCCGACCGAAGAAGCTGGCTCCTCGGATGCAGCTTCGTGGGTGAACTCCGCAAGGAAGACCTGGCATTGCTGGTGTGACCCGTTCACTTCGCAGGCTCAAGCCTGGCCTACAGAACCGCATGCCGATATTATCCGCGCAGCCCGGCGTCCTTCATCAGCCGGTCCGTCGCCTGATACGCCTCGCGCACCCAGTCCACGATTTTGTCCGGCTCCGGCGAGTATTCCAGCTCGATGCTCAACGCCCCTTCGATGCCCAGCGCCTTGATCTCGCGCAGATACGGGGGAAAGTTCACCACGCCCCGGCCCGGCGGCAGGTCGCCGTGCACCTTGCCGTCGCAATCGCTCAGGTGGACGTGAATTGCCTTGCCCTTGAGCCGCCGCACCTCTGCCGGCTCCGTGCGAGAGAGCAGCAGATGCGACACGTCAATGTTCGCCTGCACCGCGGGGTGATTGACGTCATCGATGAAGCGCACCATGCGATCGACGTTATTCAACAGCGACAGCTTGAATGGCTCCAGTTCCAGGGCGATTTGCAGGCCGAGGTCGGCTGCGGCCTTGCCCAACTCCCGGCAATTGCGCACCGCGATCTGCCACTGCTCCGCCGGTGGGATCACCTGCTGCTCCCAGATATATTCGCCCAGGACCAGGAGTAGGTTCTTTGCCTCGTATTCGTAGCAGAGGTCGAGAAAGGCCCGGCAACGCTGCATGTGGAAGCGCTGCACGCTGGGGTTGAAGTCCACCAGGCCGACGGCAACGCAGGCAATGCTGACGATCGGCAAGCCGGCGCGATCGCACTCGCGCTTGATGAGCCGGCGTTCCTTGGCGTCGATGTCGAGCGGGTCGGTGAAGATGTCGATGGTGTCGAAGCCGATCTCCTTGGTCATGCGAATACCGTACGCCGTGTCCTTGTTGGCCTGGGCCCAGGCGGAATTGATGAGACCGAGTTTCATGGTACGTCCTTTGCTTGGTGATTCGACACCCGACGCGCTGTGCAAAAAGAGGATACTTTGCCGGCGGGCCGCTGTACACTGACTACCACTTTCGGTCCCGGCGCTGGATAGCGGAGACGTGGTTCGTGCATGAACTCAGCGATTTCTGGCCGTTCTTCGTCACTTTCGGCATGTTAGTGGCAGCGGGGTTTGGCGCTCCCATTCCCGAGGAGATCCCCACGGTTGGCGCTGGCGTCTGGGTCGGCAGCCATCCCGAACTGGGTCCGCTCCGCTGGCTGATCCTTCCCGTCTGCTTCCTCGGCGTGCTCATCAGCGACGTGATGCTCTACGGCATCGGCCGGCGCTGGGGGCCAAGCATCATGAAGCAACGCTGGGCCCAGAAAATGATCCCACCGGACACCTGGGGCAAAATCCAGGCGAACTATCACCGGCACGGCATCACGACATTGCTCCTGGTTCGCTGGATACCGGCGATACGCAGTCCGATGTTTCTCAGTGCCGGCGTCATGCGGCTGTCGCTCGTGCGTTTCGTCCTGGCGGACGGGATCGCCGTGGTGTTCGGCCACACCGTGCTATTCTTTCTCGCGTGGTGGTTCGGCGACCAGTTCCAGGAACTGGTAGAGCGCGCCGAGCAGCGCGTCGATCGTCTTAAGCCTCTCATCGTGGTCGTGGCCCTGGCAGCAGTCGGGGGCTTCCTGATGTATCATTTCCTGCGTCGACCGGTGTCCACCGGCGATCCGAAGGAACTGCCTGTGATCGGCAATAAGGTGATGGACACGATCGAGCACGTGACCTTGCACGACAAGCCTGCGCCGGCGAAGGCACCGGACGTCGAGGCACCGGAAGCGGAGTCAAAGACGGAGCAGCCCGAAAGCGCGTAGCGAGCGACGATCGGTTGGCTCACACGCTTCCCAAGCCGGTGCAGCCTCATGCCGGCGGGCGGTTCGGCGTGGAGCGTGCCCGTCGGCGCCAAAACCAGCCGGTCAATCCCGCGAGAAGCACCAACCCTGCCACGGCCAAGCCCGGCCAAAGACGAAGGACTGGCGTCGGCTCCGTCGTTTCGTCCGACGTCATCAACGCGAGCGGCTTGACATGGCGGAGGTCCCCAGGGTCCCCGCTAAGCGTCCAGGCCGCCCACAGCAGCAGACGGGCTCGCGAGGTGCCATTCTTCCTTGGGTCCGTGGGAACGACCGTCAGTCCCCGAAAGGCGCCATCTCCTCCGGTGCCGTTGAGGACCGCGAGTTGGGCCTGACGCAGTGCCTCGGCAGGAGCGACCTTTTTGTGCCACAACTGCTCGTAAAAATGAGTCATCAGCCGCTGCGTTTCCAGGTCGGGCACACGCCATAAGCTCGCGACCGTGGTGCGGGCGCCGGCCAGGCCAAAGGCACGTTGGAGGCCAAAGACACCTTCGCCGCCTGCAACCTCACCGAGTCCCGTCTCGCACGCCGAGAGCACGACCAACTCCGCGCCATCCAGGTCCAGTTCCACCACCTCTTCAGCCGTCAGGATGCCGTCATCGCCTGCCAAATCACCGACGGTGACTTGCGGCGTCCGATTGGCGCCCGCGAGGACCAATCCGGACAGCACGAGCGGATTCCTTCCGGTGAAGGCACTGCCGTTGCTCACCGGACCAGCGTCCACTCCTTCGCGTCGCTGCTTCACGTCGTCCACCTGAAGTGCGGAGCGGAACTCCGGTACAGCGAAAAATCCGTGCGTCGCCAGATGGATATAGCGTGCCTTGGGCATCCGCGCGCGGACGGCAGCCGTGGTCGCGTCCGCGCCCTGGAGCAGTCGTAGCCGGGATGTGTTCGACCACAGGCCGGAAATGTTCTGGGCCTCCGTCAGCGAGCTTCCCAGGTTCAGCCACGCGATGCGTTTTTCGGCGTCCAGCGCGGGTCCCCGGTGCGCTGCGAGGGCCGTTCCCGGGGGCATCTTGGGCCGATCCGCGTCATAGTCGACTCCGCCGACGACCAGGAATTCATCGTGCCGCGGCGCCGCGCGCGGCCCCAGCAGCTGGTAAAGCTGCTGTCCCTGACTGGTGGAAGAAAGTGCGTAGTCTTCCAACAGAAAGGAACCGGGACGTTTGCCCGGCAGCGCCGCCCACGGCACGCGGGTCAATGCGCCGTCCGGAATCATCACGACCGCCGTACAGTCTGCCATGTGCTTTTCCATGGGCAGCCAGACCAGGCGACGCAAGGCCACGTCCGGACTCTCGGCATCCGGTTTGGAGGCCGCGGAGGCGATGATGGCCTGGCGCCACGCGGCCACAGCCTTATCGATAGGCTCAGCCGGCCCCAGGTGAACCCAGGCAACCGCGTAACCAGGAGCCTCGGCGGTCTTGCGGAGGACGAATGCTTCGTAATGCCACGTCTCGCGGAGGCCGCCCTTGGCGTCTGTCGGCGGTTCGAACAGCCGGGCGCGCACCAGGTCGACTACGGCGGTGTTCGGCGACAGGCGCTTCACCATTTCCGGGAAGTCGATCTGCTCGGCCTGCTGCTCACGTTGGAAGGCAGGACTGGCTGCGGCCAATCGGCGTTCCAGCGCCTCTTTCTGGGCGGTCAGGTTCTTCAAGCGTTCCTCACGTGTGGAGCGCTCCTTTACGTCCTCCGGCACGGGGGCCAGGGCCAGCTTGGCAAGCTGGCTGCGCGTGTTGACGAGTTGGTTCCACAAGGCGCGAGTAGCCTGGTCGGCATCCGCGGGCAGTCGGCGTCGGGCCAGGACGCGTGTGGCCGCCCCGCGCGTCTGCCACACAATGCGATACGCCTGCTCCGGCGGCGCATCGACTGCATGACGCAATGCCGAAAGGAGCGGGTCGCGGCCCGGACGGTTATGCTGGGTGAACCGAAAAATCTCCGCTTCGGAAAGGCCCGGCAGCAGGTCGCGATAGAACTGGCTTCGCAGTCGATAAGCCTTCTCGTAATTCGATCGCGCCTCGGTGTACTTTGCCTGTGCGACCTGCAAGCCGCCGATGGCGTAGAGCAAGGTCACGGTTGCCGGGTGTGCGTCTCCCTGGATCTTCATGCGAATGGCCAGGGCTTGCTCGTACTTGAGTTGTGCATCGGTGTACTTGCCCTCGTCGCTATCGAGACCGCCGAGGTCTTGCAACAACTCCGCGGTTCGAGTGTGCTCCGCGGCGTGTACCTTGCGGTAGATGGCCAGCGCCCGCTCGAAGTGCTCGCGGGCTTCGTCGTACTTTTTCTGTTCCTGTCGGATGTTGCCCAGCCGAGTGAGGTCATAGGCGACGTGGGAGTTTTCCTCGCCCAGATACTTCTGATAAATGGCGAGCGACTCCCGGTAGAACTTTTCCGCGCCGGTATAGTCCTTTCGCGCATGCAGGATGCTGCCCACGTTGCCGATGGACTCGGCGACCAGGGGATGTTGCTCCCCCAGAAGGCTCCGCCGGATCGCGAGCGCTTGCTCGAAGTAGGTCAGCGCTGCGTCTCCGTCCCCTTGGGCGTCGCGCAGGATGCCAAGGTAGTTGAGCACATAGGCGGTGTAGAGATGGTTCTCCCCACGGGCTTTCTTACAGATCTCCAGGGCTCGCTCGAGGTGCCGTCGCGCGGTGCGGTAGTCTCCTTGCGTCCGAAGAAACGAGCCGAACGTGATGAGCGCGCGGGCAGTATCCAGGTGCCCGTCGCCCAGCACCTTTTCGTAGATCGCGAGCGCTTTTTCATAGTGCTGCCGAGCCTCAGCCATCTGGTCCTGGTCGGAAAGGTGGTTGGCGAGCTGGATCAGTGCATGGGCCGTGCGCGGCCGTTCGTTCCCAAGATTTTTCCGCCGGATTTCCAGCGCCCGCTCCAGGTACGGTCGGGCCTTTGCATGGTCCCCCTGGTAGTCGTGGACGTTGGCCACGTTGTTGAGATAAGTCGCGGTGGTCTCGTGGTTGGGTCCGACCCTCTTTTCGTTGATGGCAAGTGCCTTTTCGAGATGGGGCGTCGCCTCGGCGTACAGGCTATGGCGCATGAGGAACAGGCCGAAACTGTTGTGAACATCCGCGGTATCCGAGTGCTCTTCGCCCTGGACGCGCCGCATGATCTCAAGCGCCTGTTCGAACTGTGGACGCGCCGCGGAGTACTCGCCCTGCTCGTCGAGAATGCCACCGATGTCGACAAGTGCATATGCGACGCGCGACGATTCGCGCCCGAACGTCTTGTCGCAATACGACAGGTACTCGTCGAGCAGCAGCCGCGCCTCGGGGTATTTTCCCTGTTGCTGGAGGAGCAGCCCGATGCGGCGCAGCATGTATTTTGTGTTGAGGTGTTCTTCGCCAAACCGCTTGCGGAAGATGGACAGGACCTGATCGAAGCTCCGTCGGGCTCCCGGAAAGTCTTGCTTTTCCCTCAGAATCCCCCCGATGCTGATCTGCACCCCGGCGACGGCGGGATGGTCCGCGCCCAGGGCTTTCGTGTAGATGGTCAGGACCTGTTCATAGAGGCGGAGCGCCTCCGCGTAGTCTTGCCGGTGCTCCAGAATGCCCGCGATATTGTTCAGTGTCATCCCAGTATTGGGATGATTTTCTCCCAGGAGCTTGCGACGCACTTTCAGGGCCTCTTCGTAATACTCCCGCGCGCCGTCGTAATCTTGCTGACGATCGAGCAGCCCACCCATATTGTTCAGCGCCGTGGACGTGGCCGGATGCTCGTCACCGTAGATTTGGCGGTACACCGCAAGGCAACGCTCCAGGTGTGGCTTCGCGGCAGCATACTCTCCCTGTTCCAAGAGCAGCATGCCAAGGTTGTTGTGGGACGAGGCGGTGGCAGGGTTGTTGTCTCCAAGGACTTTCCGGCGCAGGGCCAGGACCTCCTCGTAGAGCGGACGTGCAGCGACGTAGTTCTCGAGCTGGTTGTACACGTATCCGAGGTTACTTAACGCGGAAATCGTATTGGGGTGCTCGGCACCGTGGATCTTGCGATAGATCTCCAAGGCCTGCTGATAGCAGGGGAGCGCCTTGCCGTATTCACCGAGGGCATTATGTACCCGCGCCAGGTCGCTCAACGCGGTTGCGGTGTTGTTGTGTTCGAGCCCCACCACTCGGCGGCAGAAGGCAAGGTTTTCCTCGCCGTAGCGCCGAGCGGTCGCGTAGTCGCCCTGTTCGTATGCCAGCGTTCCCAATCTTCGAAGGGGACTGCCTGCTTCCGGATGGTCCGCGCCGAGGATCCGACGTCGTGCCGTCAACGCTTGCTCGTAGTGCTTTCGCGCATCCGGGAAGCGAGAAAGCTGCTCCAGGGTCGATGCGATGTCCATCAACCGGTTGGGAATCTCGGGGTGGTCATCGCCGAGGATTTTCTTGTACCGCGCCAGCACCTGCTCGTGCTGCACGAGTGCGTCTGCGTACCGGTGCGAATTCTCGCACAGAACGGCCTGCCAGCCGAGGGCGTGAGCGGTATCGAGGTGGCCATCTTTCAGGACCGCCCGGCGAAGCTCGACGGCCCGCCGCGCGTAGGGCAGCGCTTGTCGGGGCCGATTCCGCTGATTGAGCAGTCGGACTGCTGCAAGCAAGGAACGGGCTTCCCGCAGCCGCCCGCGGTCCCTGGCGTCGAGTGCGGCCAGCAAATCGATGTAGGCGACGGTGAGCCGGCCGTCGATCGATAGCCAATGCTTCTCGCCGTGACGCTGGCGAGAAACCCGCAGTGCTTCCTGTGCGGTCTTGCGTGCTCCGGCGAAGTCTTCCTGCTCGGCCTGCAGCCTGGCCACCCACGAGAGGGAGTCAAGGACTTCGTCGTGGGAGTCTCCGTAGATTTCGCGCTCCATGGCCAGCGCTTGATGGGCCACATTCACGGCCGTGGCAAAATCACCCGTGCTCACGGACTGTTGGACGTCCGTGTTCCACAGGCGGTTCTTTTCCTGGACGAGCTTCTGCTGTGCGGGCGTTAACAGGGTTTTGGACTGCTCGTCCGCGCGAACGCTGGAACTGTCGTGGACCACGACGGACAAGAGGACCAACGTACCAAGACGCAGCGCAAAACGAAGGACGGAAGGCGATGTCATGGGCATGGTCCTCGACCTAAATTGCCACGAGATGGTACGAACGTCGAGTGCAAGCGGAACGGGAAGGGAAGAAGCGTGGCGGTCGATCGCGACGTCAATTCTTCGCTGTCGTCCCGTCTGCCTGCAAATGCTGCAAATAGGAGTGGAATTCCTTCTCGAAGTCCGCCAGCGGCTGACCAACCAGGACCTGAAACGTCGCTAACGGATCGCCCTCGCGGCCGAGCGCCTGGAGGTACTTTTCCAGCGCCTTGGAGCCGAGCAACCGCCGCTGGAACGTCAGGTAATGTGCCAAACCCCAGGACGTGAGGTAGTGCCGATCGGCGACCTGGCGGGCGCTCGCGTGGGCGACGACAAAGTCCTGCGGCCGCGCCTTGAGCAGGTCGGCCAGCGGCACCAAGGCGTATTCCTTTTGCGTTGCCGCCAGGGCCTTCTTGACCCGAAGCAGGCGCACCGGGTCGGCATGGCCGACGCGTAGCTCGCCCGCTTCAATGATCGCCGTCTCGAACACTTGGGCGAGGCCTTCGTTCATCCAGCGCGGTACGTCGCCGGTGCCAGGAGGATAGACGAAGTTCGCCAGGTAGGCGTGAAATGCCTCGTGATACAGCGTTTGAAAGAGCTGCTGCGTTGCTTCGCGAAACACCTCTTCGTTCTTCGTGTTGACCAGGGCGATCTCTTTGCGCGCGTCGTCGAGTTGCTTGAAGACCCGCTCGCGCACCTCGCCGCCGGGCAACTTCTTGGCCTCGCCTTCCTGCTTACGGATGCGCTCGAGCTTCTGTTCGTGGACCTTGTGCATCTCGTCCAGCTTGGCGCCGAGTTGCTCCAACTCCGAGGCGCACACAACTTCATTGCGTTCGGCGTCATAGAACGCCGGGTTGAGGATGTCGCGGCCCTGGCTGCGCAGCAGTGCCCTGTAATCGGCTTGCGACTGCACGAGCAGGATGGTCGTGGTCGTCTTGTGCTGCGACGGCCCTTCGCCATTGGACTTCATCGGCCGACGACGGGGCGGCAGGAAATGCGTGTAGGCCGCATAGATCTGCTCCAGGCGAACCGCCGCACGCCGGACGATTTCCTCGCGTGCGTTGGAAACCAGCACGAAATGATCCGACGAATAGCTCAGCCCTTCCTTCTTGACGTCGCCCTCGCCGAACAGGGCCGGCTTCATGTCGAGCGACTTGACGCGCAGGTCCTCTTCCTTCCCCGTGGGATCGAGGTCCTTGAGCCGTTGCGTCAGGCGGCGGCGCTCATGGTCGTCGAGCTTCACGATCGACTCGACTTCGCGCCGGGCGAACGTCGTGAAGACAACGACGGTGGGCCGCCCTGCCTTCTGACGGACTTCGTAGAAGCGCACCTCGGTCGGCGTTTCCTCCGCAATCAGTCCGTGGAAGACGTTGCCGCTTTTGAGCTGGAGCTTGTCGCATTTCCAGCTGCCGCCCGCCGGTATCTGCGCCGGCGCCGACCAGACCAGGAACAGGCCCGCCAGGAGGGTGGACACGATGCCGTGAAGAGGCCGGAGGGTTCGCATGAACGCACTTCCCCATTTCCGCAAGCCCAAATCAGCCTTTGACTATACCCGCGTTCCGCGGGGTTGCCAACCGCTCGCTGGTGCCGTTTCCTTGACGCGCCCGGTCCACATTCCATAATTAGGATGATTTTTCCGCGTCTCCGATGGGGAGAGGTCGATTTGACCGCCATTCTTGGTATCTCGGCATTCTACCACGATAGCGCCGCCGCCCTGATCCTCGATGGCGAGATCATCGCCGCGGCGCAGGAGGAACGCTTCACGCGCAAGAAGCACGATCCGGGGTTTCCGGCGCAGGCGGCGGCCTACTGCCTGGAAGAAGCGGGACTGACCGCGGAACAACTCGATTACGTCGCCTTCTACGACAAGCCGTTCACGAAGTTCGATCGGCTGCTGGAAACTTACCTGGCCTACGCGCCGGCCGGCTTCCGCGGCTTCTGCATGGCGATCCCGCTCTGGCTCAAGGAAAAGCTGCACATGCGCCGGGCCATCGCCAGGGCCATTGGCACGACGAGGAAGCTGCCGCTGGTCTTCACCGACCACCACGAAAGCCACGCGGCCAGTGCGTTCTTCGCCAGCCCCTTCGAGAAGGCCGCGATCCTGACGCTGGATGGCGTCGGCGAATGGAGCACTGCAACGCTTGGCATCGGCGAGGGCAACCACATTGCCCTGACCCATCACCTGCAATTTCCGCACTCGTTGGGCTTGCTGTATTCCGCTTTCACCTATTACTGCGGCTTCAAGGTCAACAGCGGTGAATACAAGCTGATGGGCCTGGCGCCCTACGGCAAGCCGATCTATGCGGAAGCAATTACCAAGCATCTGATCGACCTTAAACCGGATGGCAGCTTCTGGCTCGACATGCAGTATTTCAACTATTGCCAGGGCCTGACGATGACCGGCCAGCGCTTTCACGACCTGTTCGGCGGTCCGCCACGGCAGCCGGAATCCATGCTCGAACAGCGCCACATGGACCTGGCGGCCAGCATCCAAGCCGTGACGGAAGAGGTCCTGCTGCGCATGGGTCGCGACCTGCACCAGCGCACCGGCATGAAGCACCTGGTCATGGCCGGCGGCGTGGCGCTCAACTGCGTCGCCAGCGGCCGGCTGCTGCGTGAAGGACCATTCGACGATATCTGGATCCAACCAGCGGCCGGAGATGCGGGCGGCGCACTCGGGGCTGCATGGTTCGTCTGGCACCAGCTTCTGAACAAGCCGCGACCGATCACGGGCCGCGATTTCCAGAAGGGCAGCTTCCTGGGTCCACACTTCTCGAACGGTGAGGTGGAGGAGTTCTTGCAGGAAACCGGCATCGCCGGCCAGCGCTTCGCCGATGAGGCGGAGTTGCTGCGGCACGTCGCGACCCTGCTTCAAGAAGGCAAGGTCGTCGGCTGGTTCTCCGGCCGGATGGAATACGGCCCGCGTTCGCTGGGGGCACGCAGCATCCTGGGCGATGCCCGTTCGGCGAAAATGCAGGCGACGATGAACGTGAAGATCAAGTTCCGCGAAAGCTTTCGGCCCTTCGCGCCCGTGGTGCTGCAGGAACACGTGCACGAATGGTTCGACATGCGGCCGGGGCAGGAGAGCCCATACATGCTGCTGGTGGCGCCCGTGCGGCAAGAGCAGCGCTTGCCGATCCCGACGGAAGAACTGAAACGCATGGAGTCCGACCCGGACCTGCGCAATCGCGTAAACATTGTGCGATCCACGGTGCCGGCGATCACGCACGTCGACTACAGTGCCCGCGTACAGACGGTGGATGCACGGCGGAACCCGCGTTTCCATCGCTTGCTGAAGACGTTTCAAGAAATGACGGGCTGTCCGGTGCTGGTGAACACGAGCTTCAACGTCCGCGGCGAGCCGATCGTCTGCACCCCGAGCGAAGCCTACCAGTGCTTTCAGGCCACGGAAATGGACGCGCTGGTGCTCGAAGACTTCTTACTGGAGAAGGGCAAGCTGAAGCAGGCGGCGCCGGCGGTGAACCGGGCGAAGTACCTGGCACAGTTTCAACCGGACTGAACGAGACAACCATGCAGTGGCGCGACATTCCGTTCTCACCCACGAAGCAAACCCTGCGCTGGTTCGGCGTCTTGCTCGCCGGCCTGTTGGTCGTGCTGGCGTGGCGCTGGTCGGCGGAAGGTCCGTGGTATCCGATCGTCCTGGGCCTCTGCGCGTTCGACGTGCTGGTGGCAGCGGTGTTCCGGCCCAGCTTGCTCCGGCTCCTGTATGTCGGCTGGATGGTCGCGGTCTTCCCAATCGGCTGGGCCGTGTCGCACGTGCTGCTGGGCGTGCTGTTCTACGGCATCTTCACGCCGCTCGGCCTCGTCTTTCGCCTGATTGGCCGCGATCCGCTCTGCCGGCGGCGTTCCGAGGTAGACTCGTACTGGACGCCCAAGCCGATGCCCACGGACGTCAGCAGCTATTTCCGGCAGTTCTGAGGATGTGCCATGACGGAACCCGCGGGAAGTGACTTCGAGAAGGCATCGCAAGGACAGAAGTCGACGAGCGTCGTCGGTGAGCTGTGGGGATTCCTCATGCACACCAAGAAATACTGGCTGCTGCCGATCTTGATCGTGTTGCTCCTGTTCGGTCTGTTGATCATGCTTTCGGGGACCGCGGCGGCGCCGTTCATCTATACCCTGTTTTAGTCGTCCGGCGTTCCGTTACTGATGACTGCGCGGTCAATGTCACATTCGGCCCCCCCTCGCCCCTGTACTCAGGGGAGAGGGGATGGGGGTGAGGGGTTTTTCACGCAGCCAGTGCAGATTCCGCCCCCTCACCCCCATCCCCTCTCCCCCGAGTACGGGGGCGAGGGGAGTCCGTTCGGTTGCATTGTCCGCGCAGCGATCAGTAGTTCGCAAGCAGTCGGGAATAGCGCAGCCCGAATGGCGAATCAATGCCCAATGACAAAGCCCCAAGGAAAAGTGATTCCCTCGTTCCCAAGCTCCGGCTTGGGAACGCACGCACGACCGAGAAGCTCCAGCTTCTCGGAACGTAACAGCACACAGGCAGCGTCGAGTTGCGCAAGGCCGGAGCTTGGGAAAAAACGGAACGCCTCGACCGTTGGTCATTGGGTATGGGTACTTGATTCGTCACTCGGGCTTCTGCATTCGTTATTCCACCAACGCCGGAAAGTGGATCTCTGATGGCAAGCGAACGCTTGAAGAACGGCTATCAGTTCGTGGCAACCACCTGGATGACCACGTCCCTGCTCTTCGCGCTCGTGATCGGCGTCTGCTACCTCGGCATGTGGTTCAGCGACCGCAAGAATGAGGTCGGCCACTATTCCGCCGGGTTTCATGCCGCCGCATTGCACTCGTTGCCGGCCGAAGACGCGCATGGCTTCTTCAAGGAATTCGACCAACTTGGCGACGACGGCACCTTCGAGTACCAACCGTGGGTTGGCTTCTCGGAGCGGGTCTTTCGATCGAATCGACTGAACGTCGATGCGGGCATGCCGTTGCCGCACCGCCACACCATTGCTCCACTGCCTACGGGCAAGGACAAGAAGGTCGTGTGGATGTTTGGCGGCTCCACGCTGTTCGGCTGGGGCGTGCCCGACGATCAGACGATCCCCAGCCATGTCGCGCGGCTGCTGGCGGTTCGATTTCCCGATTGCGACATCGAGGTCGTCAACCACGGCCACTGCTTCTTTTACTCGTCGCAAGAGCTGCTGCTGTTCCAGCTGATGCTGCGCGCCGGCCAGCACTGCGACGTGGCAATCTTCCTGGACGGCCTCAACGAGATCAACGCCGAGCACAAGGAGGGCCGTGAGCAGCCGGCCTTTACGGGCCGAGCGGCCAAGGCGTTTCGTCGCGAGCAGGAGATGAGCCAGCCTGGGGGGCGGCACCTCTTCGTGTCGCCGCAGTTTCCTCCGTTTCGCCTGGGCCGCGCCCTGGGCCTGGGCAAGCCGCCCGCCGAACCGGAGGTCACCGAAGCGCAGATGATGGAAGTCGTCGCCAACGTGGCGCGCGTCTATCCGTTCAACGTCGACCTGGCCCGCCGCACCGCCGCGATGAAGGGCGTCCGGCCGCTGTTTCTCTGGCAGCCGACGCCGGAAGAGTACTTCGATCCCGGCCGGCACAACCCGCGCCGTGCCGACATGAACCGCCGCATCCTCGCCACAGTCAAGGGCGACGATTTCCACTCGCTGCTCGATCTTTTCAAGGATGAAAAGTTCGACGGCGTGTACGTCGATCAATGGCACTATGGCGACAAGGCCTGTCAGCGCGTGGCGGAGCGGATTGTCGAGATTGTGGCGAACGGCGATTACTTGGCGTCGCCCAAGGGGCGCGGGAGCCCATGAATGGCCGATCTCGATTGTCCACATTGCGGCTACCGAATCGTTGGCGTCGAAACGCCAGCGGAGTACAGCACCAGCCTTTCCGGTTTATAGCCCCGTTGCCTTCCCCCCCTTTGGCTGCTATCCTTCTCTCTTTGGCACGATTCGAGTCTGGAAAGGAGCCCGGCGATGGGCGCACGGCGAATTCGCAGAGAACAGCGGCAGGTGGATGCGAAGCTTTCGCGTCGCCGTAATGGCATTCTGAAGGTCAAGGAACGTGCTCGCCGCGATGCTCGCATGCTGGACATCGTCAAGAAGGGGCAGCTGCCCTACACGCCGCCGGTCCTCAGCTGGCTGAGCGTTCGCCTGGACAAGCCGGGTCGACTCATCACGCCGGAAGACGTCAAAGCACTCACTAAATAGCGAGGCGATGCTCGTCGCAGTAGCGCACCCGTCGTGGCAGCAATGGCAGCACGCCCCAGAGCCGATGCCACGTCCAGTGCTCTCCCACCGCGGGTCGTCGGCATTCGCTGCAAGTCATTGCGGTGCCATCGGGTTCCTTCAACACATCGGCGCCGCGCACGTCGTAGTGGGCGTCGATGGTGTCGAAGTCCACCCCGCGTCGGCGCAGCTCGCTTTCAATAATGTCCACTGCTTCCGGCTCCATGCCGGCGCGATAGACAGTCACCCGGTCGAGCAGGTCTTCCGTCGTCGCCTGGCGAGCGTTATCGCGCACACGTTCGGCGTCAAATTCCATCGCAATCCCTCCGACTCTCTCACCATTCTCACCATTCCCGTCAACTTTGGGAACTGAAGGAAACGCGCGCGCGTCTCAAAGGAGGGAAACAGTGCGCTTGCCCGGTGCTGTCAACTTGCGAGCGGGACCGCCAGAGAGCGGTGGACGCCTTCAAGAGCACCGGAGAACCTTTCGTCTGCACCCGACGTAAGCAATTGATCGTGAAAGACTTGAGCCATTCACGGCGTTGGAAAAGCGTCCGGATTCCATTTGACAGTTCGTCGAATCGCCCCCAAACTAGGGAAACGCGCGAAGGCCCTTCCCGCACCTTCGCAGCTCGTGGTGAACCTGTCCTCTACCGAGTCGGCTGCAAGGGAGAATGAAGCGATGGCGAAATTGAATCTCCGTGCTTGGGGCCTGGGGCTGATCGTGGGCAGCCTCGTCCTCGGCCTGAACCTCGCGGCGGCCCAGAACCCGCCCAAGGGAAAGGCGGACCCCAAGACTGAAAAGTCTCCGGGTGAAAAGTCCCCCGGTGAGAAGTCGCCTGGCGAATCGCCCGGCATTGTCAACGTCGAAGAAGCCACCAACGTCATCAACAAGCGTCTGGCGGACGCCTGGAAAGCCAACAACATCACCCCGGCCGAACGCGCCTCGGACTACGAGTTCATCCGCCGTGCCAGCCTCGACATCATCGGCCGCATCGCCAAGCTCGATGAAATCGACAAGTACATGAAGGACCCACCGTCCCAGCGTCGGGCCATGCTGGTCGACCGCCTGCTGGCGAACCCCGAGTTTGCCGAGTACTGGTCCACCATCTGGACGCATTGGCTGATGACTCGCACCGGCGAGCGTCTCTACAAGGACCAGGTCAAGCTCTGGCTGGCCGAGCAGTTCGAATCGCAGAACATGTCGATCAAGGAAATGGCCACCCAGCTGATCGCTGCCAAGGGCAAGAGCAACGACAACGGTGCGGTCAACTACGTGCTGAGCGCGGTTGGCGGCGCCAACCCGCAACAGAACGTCGCCAAGGAAGGTCAGTTCGACATGGTGCCGATCACGTCGCGCACCGTCCGCCTGTTCCTGGGTTACCAGATCCAGTGCACCCAGTGCCACGACCATCCGTTCAACGCCGACTGGAAGCAGAAGCACTTCTGGGGAGTCAATGCGTTCTTCCGTCAGACGCAGCGCGTTGGCAACCCGATGATGCAGATGCAGCCCAACATGCCCCGCCCGCAAATGGTCCTTGGCGACAACGCCGAATTCAACAAGAACGGCATTATCTTCTTCGAGAAGCGCAGCGGCGTGTTCCTCCCGAGCGAGCCGATGTTCCTCGATGGCACCCGCATCCCGAAGGCCACCGGCGAGAAGACCCGTCGCGAAATCCTGGCCCAGTTCGTCACTGGCCACAAGAACTTCTCCCGCGCCTACGTCAACCGGATGTGGACCCAGATGATGGGCCGCAGCATGACCGTCAAGCCCGCGTTCGACGACTTCGGCGAGCACAACGACGTCGTTCACGACGAAATGCTCACCGAGCTGGGTGATTTGTTCGTCAAGGCTAACTACAATCCGCGTGCCCTGATGCGCTGGATCGCCAACAGCGAAGCCTATGGCCTCAAGGCCGCCGCCAACAAGACCAACGACCAGGCGGAGCACGAAGTCTACGCCAGCCGCGTCATGCTCAAGGCGATGAGCCCCGAGCAGCTGCTCGAATCGTTGATCGTTGCCACGCGGCCCGAAGTGACCAAGAACGAGAAGGAACTCGAAAAGTTCCGCGCCGACTGGATGAGCCGCCTGGTTGTCAACTTCGGCGACGACGAAGGCAACGAAGGCACCTTCAACGGCACCGTCGTCCAGGCGCTGCTCATGATGAATGGCCGAGACATCAACCAGGCCATCTCCAACCAGCAGTCTGGCACGGTCCAGTCCGCGCTCAAGTTGAAGACCGGCAAGCAGACGATGGATTACCTGTTCCTGGCGACGCTGAATCGCCCGGCGACGCAGAAGGAATACACCCAGATCATCGCCAAGCTGCCGCTGGCTAACGGCCGTCTCAAGGACACCGACGCCGCCGGCCCGCTTCAAGATCTCTTCTGGGCACTGCTGAACTGCAACGAGTTCATCCTGAACCACTAGGATCGCTTGGCCGCAAGCGGCCAGGATGGAGAGGCCCGGTTGAGGAACATCCTCGACCGGGCCTTTCTTGTTTTCATTGTGCTTCCAAGACCCGTGTGAACAATTCCCACGCCATTTGCATCCTTTCTTTGGCGTTTTCTTTGTGCCTTTCGCCCCAATGCGGTTAATCTTTTTTCATGCGCATTCAACTCCGTATCGTGGCCGGCTCGCTGCGCGGCCGAAAGCTCCACTGCCAGGTCCACGAAGGTCTGCGCCCCACGCCCCAGATGGTACGAGAGGCGCTGTTCAGCATCCTGGGCAATGCAGTGCCCGAACGGACCTTCATCGACCTCTTTGCCGGCACCGGCGCCATCGGCCTGGAAGCCCTGAGCCGGGATGCCAGTCTCGTCCTCTTCGTCGAGCGCGACGTGCGCCTGGCCGGGGAGATCGACAGCCACCTTCACGAGTTCGGCGTGGCGGAGCGAGCCCGATTGGTGCGTACCGACGCCTATCGCTGGGCGGAGCGCTGGCAGGCGCCTGCCGAACCCGTCAACATCTTCGTAAGTCCACCCTTTCCGGACTTCGAAAAGCGGCCCGAGGCGATGGTAAGCCTCCTGGGCACCTTGCAGGCGAAGACTGCACTCGGGTCGGTCATCGTCCTCCAGGGCGAGCGGGGCATATTTCTGGACCAGTTGCCGGACTTGGAGCAGTGGGACGTGCGCTACTACGGCCGCAACATGCTGTTGATCTGGGTGAAGGAGAGTCCAGCGCCCCCGGCGCCAGGTCCCGAGCCGGAATGACCAGGGTCCATGACCGAGCGCGAATTCGCCATTGAGGTGGTACAGCGACTGCATCAGGCGGGCCATCAGGCCCTCTGGGCGGGTGGTTGTGTGCGCGATGAGCTGCTGGGTAAAGTACCCAAGGACTACGACGTCGCCACCGATGCGCGGCCCGAGCAGGTGCAGCGGCTCTTTCGGCGTACCGTGGCAATCGGCGCCAGCTTCGGTGTCATCGACGTGCTCGGTCCACGCACCGAAGCCGGCTACATGCGCGTGCAGGTCGCCACGTTTCGTTCCGACGTCTCCTACACCGACGGCAGGCATCCCGATGCGGTCGTCTTTTCCAGTGCCTGCGAGGACGCCCAACGCCGCGACTTCACGATCAACGGCATGTTCTTCGATCCGCTGGAGAATCGCCTCATCGACTACGTCGGCGGTCAGGAAGACCTGAAAAATCGGATCCTTTGCGCTATCGGCGATCCCGTCGCCCGCTTCACCGAAGACAAGCTGCGCATGCTCCGCGCGGTGCGCATGGCGACGCGTTTCGACTTGAGCATTGATCCCGCCACGCTGGCGGCGATGCGGGCCATGGCGCGGGAGATCACCGTCGTCAGTGCCGAGCGAATTGCCGAGGAACTTCGTCAGCTGCTGGTGCACCCTCGCCGTGCCTTGGGAATGAACCTTTTCCACGACGTCGGTCTGGCGGCGCCGATCTTGCCCGAAGCGTTGCCCATGAAGGGGCTGCCCTACGGCCCGCCCGCCGCGCCCAAGGGTGACCTGTGGGATCACGTCATGTGCGTGCTTGACCAACTCGGCAACGACGTGTCATTCCCGCTCGCCTTCGCCGCATTCCTGCACGACGTCGGCAAGCCGCGCTGCGTCGGCCGCACGCCCGACCGGTACACGTATTACCACCACGAGCACATCGGTCGGCGTCTGGCCGGCGAAATCAGCCTGCGCTTGAAGCTGTCCAACGAGGAACGCAATCGGATCGAATGGCTGGTGGAGAAGCACCAGTACCTGTGCGACGCACAACAGATGAAGCCGAACAAGGTCAAGCGGACGCTTGCGCATCCCGGCATTCAGGAGTTGCTGGCGCTGCACCGTGCGGACGCGTTGGCCGCCGGACGTGGTACGGATCACATTGAGTTTTGTGAAAGAATGCTCCATGCGGGATGGGGCGAATTGCCGTCGCCGCTGGTGACCGGAGACGACCTGACGGCGCAGGGCGTACCGCGCGGCCCAATCTACAAGCGGCTGCTCGATGCCGTCCGCGAAGCGCAGCTGGACGGCTCCATCACCAGCAAGACTCAGGCTTTGGAACTGGTCGCGCGACTCATCGCCGAATGGACAAGTCAGGGACCTCGGGAGACGGAAACAATCGAAGGCGAATCTTTGTAAGGTTTCGAAGAGAATGACCTGGTGTGCGCAGCGTATCTTGATGAAGCATTTCTCGGAACGGGGGCGAGGACATGCGCTGGAAGTGCGACGAGACTGCAAAGCTGCGGCTGGCGTACGTGGGGACCAAAGGCACTCCGGTCGTGTCCGGGACATTCCATGCGGAAATTCGGCGGTTTCCGGTCATGGGGTTTAGCCCGAAGCGTCAGCGGATGGAAGTGCGGATCTGGGTGAACCTCGATGAACTGCCGGACAAGCTGCCCGATCAAGGAATTTCCCTTTACGATGGCGACCGACTCCTCGGAAGCAAGGACGGCTGGAGGATCGACCATAGCAAGGGGGTACGGACGGAGAAGGACTCCGAGGTAGTAATCTGGCTCGATGACTAGAAAACCCGGAAGGAACACGGCCAAGATCAGCGTAGCCGATCCGGACAAGGGCTCGACACTGCTCGGTAGAAAACCACGCTCTGAGGTACACGACGGTTACGGCTGGCACAGCCGGCCCTACAGGCCTATAGTCTTGTAGGGCCGGCTGTGCCGGCCGCAACCTCCGCGAAATCGGGCTTTTCTACAAAGTACTCGGCGACGCGAATGGCGCTGTAAAATGGTTGGCGTTCTTCCCTGGGAGAGGTGCTGCATGAAGTTCCGTCGACCGTTTGCCCTGCTTCTCGTCATCGTTGCATTGCCCGCTTGTGCCCAGGAGACGGTGAAGGCGCCGTTCTTGATCCTGGACGTGAAGGCCGAAAGTCAGAAGGAGCCGTTCGCCTTTCGCACGTCAAAGAATGCCTTCAAGCTTGGCACTGGCACCGCGCCAAGCCGGCACGGGCTCGACACGCTTAACGCATCCGGCAGCGCCGAATTCTCGGACGAGAGCCTGCGCAAGATTTTGGCGAAGATCCCTTCAAAGAAGGTCACCGTGGTCGATCTGCGTCAGGAATCGCACGGTTTCGTCAACGGCCTGTCGGTCATGTGGTGGACCGAACGCAACACGGCCAACAAGGGCAAGTCGCTCGAACAGATCCTCAAGGACGAAGCGGAACGGCTCGCAGCCCTGAAGAATGCCGATAAGGCCGTGATTCAGCGCCTGGTCATTGACGACGAGACCAAGACCTTTGACAAGAAAGAAGCAATCACGGTAAAGCTGAAGGGCGTCCAGTCCGAGCAAGAGGTTTGCCGTGCGAACGAACTGGGTTACCTGCGCATTCCCGTCACGGACCGGGAGGCGCCGACCGACGTCGAGGTCGATCGCTTCATCAAGTTTGTGCGCGAGCTGCCGGAAGGCGAGTGGCTGCACTTTCACTGCAAGGCCGGCCACGGTAGGACCACCACGTTCATGGCCATGTACGACATGATGCACAATGCGAAGAAAGTGAGCCCGGACGACGTCCTGAAACGCCAGTGGCTCCTGGGCGGCGCCGACCTCGCGACTGATCCGCCCAAGGACGATTGGCGCCACACCGGCGCGGTCGAGCGGCGCAAGTTCCTGGAAAAATTTCATCAGTATTGCAAGGCGAACGACGACGGGTTCAAGCAATCGTGGTCGGAGTGGCTGAAGAAACAGAAGTGAGCCGCTTGCGGCGCAGCACTCGGAACGTGAGAACGACATGAAGTCCGCGATTATCGAAGGCCGGCTCGCCGACATCGACGGCGTCCGGCCCGGACAGGTGCGCATCGAAGCCGGCATCATCACCGCGGTGGGCCGCGACCTGGGCAAGCCCGATTACGTCTTCAACGACGACTGTCTCATCTTCGCCGGCATGGGCGACGTGCACATTCACGCCCGCGAGGACGTGACCGGACGCGACAACTACAAGGAAACCTTCGCCACCGCGTCGGCCGCCGCACTGCACGGCGGCGTGATCCACGTCGCCGACATGCCGAACAACCCCGTCGCTCCGGTGGACGACGCCACCTACGCCGCCAAGGAAGCGCTCGTCGCCGCCGGCAAGTTGCCCGTCACCTTCACCCTCTACGCCGGCATCGGGCCCGGCACCCGGCCGCTGACGCGCACGGTCCCGTACAAGGCGTACATGGGACCGAGCGTCGGCGATCTCTTCTTCCGCAGCCTCGAAGAGTTGGACGAAACCCTCGCAGCCTATCGTGGCCAGGCGGTCAGCTTTCACTGCGAAGATCCGGTCCTGCTCGACAAGTACAAGTCGGCCAGCAGCCACGAAGAGCGCCGCCCGCCGGAGTGCGAATTGAGTGCGACGCGATTCGCCCTGGCGATGATCGAGAAGTACGGCCTGTCCGGCAAGCTCTGCCATTACTCCGTGGGCGAAGGCCTGCCGTTGATCCGCGCCGCCCGGGCGCGCGGCCTGCCGGTCACGGCAGAGGTGACGCCGCATCACGTCTTCTTCGACACGGACATGATCACGGAACGCAACTACACGGTGATGCAGATGAATCCGCCGCTGCGCGCTCCCGCCGACCGTGCTGCCATGCTGGAAGCACTGCGCGACGGCACCGCCGACTATCTGGCGACCGATCACGCACCGCACACCGTGACGGAGAAGGAGAAGGGCATTTCGGGCCAGCCGCACCTCGATACTTATGGGCCGTTCGTCACCGAACTGCTGGTGGGGCAGAGTTTCACGCCGGAACGCATTGCCGCCATCTGCTCGGCGAACCCGGGAGCATTTGTGAATGCGTTTCGCAAGGAGAAGTTTGGGCGGCTGCTGCCCGGATACGTTGGATCGCTGACAGTTCTGAACCTGAAGATGCCGACGACCATACGGCGCGAAGATCTGCGCACCCGGTGCGCGTGGAGTCCGTTTGAGGGGTTCACGTTTCCGGGGAGCGTGGAGGCGGTATTTGTGTTCGGGGAGAACTGCTGAGCCGCTTGCGGCTTCGCGGGCGCGAAGCCGCAAGCGGCAGTTTCGGTTAGCGCGTCACAGTCAGGACGTGCGGTTTCTTTTCAACATTCCCAGCCGCGTCCTCGGCGTGGGCTTCCAGTTTCATCTCGCCGGACTTCACATTTTCGAGGACCACTTCCCAGTCAGCGAAGTTCGGCGCCAGCGACGTGGCCGGTTGGCCATTGACGATCACCTTCTTGACGACGCCGTTGTCCGCCGTGCACCCACGGACGATGACCTTGCTGCCATCGCGCTTGACGCTCAGGATCACCGTCGTCGGCGGCAGGTCGTCCACCGGGTCGAGCAACTTGGGGAACTCGACGTCCTTGACCTCGGCCACGCGCGATTCGTCGCCGGTCAAGAGCGCCTCTTCGCGATATTGCAGGCCGTCGGTCTTCAGCTCCTTCGCCTTGGTGCTCATGACCTTGGCGTGCATGCCCTTGCCGAACCAGTCGTGCAGATAGACCGGCACTCCCTTCTCGCTCTTGGGCGTTGGCCGGGGACCGCCGCCCAGGTTGACGATGGCCCGGTCCTTGGTGCCCGACCAGTTGGCCGTCTTGACGTTGCGGAAGTGGGAGACAGCGGCGCCGGTCGGGTTGTCGTCGCTGATCTGGATCAACGGCATCGAACGGCCGGAGCGAATGCCGTCGAACGTCAGGCCGTCCACGGTCAGACTGCCGTACTGGATGCTGTCATCGTCATGGCCGCGGTTAAACGGCTCGGTGTTGGTCTGGCTGACGAGGACGTCGCGATAAACGTGGTTGTCGTAGTTGGGATGATAGACGCCGTAGGCCGCCTTGTGGATCTTCAGGTTCTCTACCAGCAAGCTCGGCACCTGAGGTCGGAATGCGTAGTGAATGGCCCAGATCTTCATGTTGCGAACGATGAACGGGTGCTTGGCGTCCGGGCCCACGCGAGCGACGCCTTCGCCCAGGTTGAAGCCGTACAGGCCGTCGCAGTGGCATTCGTTGTCGTCGAAGCGCACGAACGGCAGCGTGCGGATGTCCACCGCCTTGCGCTCGCCGTCGCCGTGCAGGACATTCAGCGTCAGGTTGAACGCGCTGGTCTTTGTCGCCTCGTAACGATAGCCGTAGCGATCGTTTTCGACTGCGACGTTGCGGGTGAACGTGTTCAGGCTGTTGGCCCACCAGAAGCCGGCGCCCTCGTTGTGATCGAAGGGCAGCACTTGCTTGGGCAGCGCCTTGCCGAGATACGCCTGTACGGCCAGGTTGCGGTCGAGGACGTTGTAGACCTCGGTGCCGTCTTCCATGAAGAAGCCGTGCCCCACGCTCTGGTAGCCGACGTTGTCGCGCACCACGAGGTAGTTGGTGCCGTGAATGGTCACCCAGCGATTGTGGCTATCCCAGATCGATGCGCCAATGAGCGAGCTGCCGCGCATCGTGTCGCCGACCAGGTGATAGTGAATCGCATACTTGCCGAGGATGTTCTCCTTGCCCAGGTGCCGGAACTCGGCATAGCTGATGCTGCCGGCCGAGTAGCGGTGATACATCGTGTGGCCGCGTTCCTTCGCGGGGTCGGCTGATTCGACGATGACATTGCGGCTCAAGTTGGCGACCTCGCCGCGGTAATCGCCGCTGCCGAGGTGGTCGAATTCCAGGGGCTTGTCGAGTGTCAGCTTGTCGCCGGCGATCGCCTTGATGGTGCGTTCCTCGGTCTGCACGTTGCGGTTCTTCGAGCCCGGTCGGCTCGTGCCGCCACCGGCCCGCCCCAGCTTCGTGGCCGTGATGATGAGCCGATCGCCGACCCGCCAGCCGGTGACCGCGTCGCTCAGTGTGAGGTCGCTATCGTTCGCCTTGGCGTCGG
Organism: Gemmataceae bacterium; assembly: GCA_019752375.1. Taxonomy (GTDB): domain Bacteria; phylum Planctomycetota; class Planctomycetia; order Gemmatales; family Gemmataceae; genus JAIEMG01. The sequence continues at coordinate 23,108 of JAIEMG010000235.1, forward strand.
CGCCGAGCTTGACCCATGTCCGGCTCAGCGGAGCGCCGTGCAGGTCCATACGCCCGCCGCAGCAAACGATGGCCGGACATGCCTGCTTGTCGAGGCCGTCCACTTCGGTCAGGCGGATGCGAGCCGTGTACTTCGCATCGAGCGGCTTGTCGGCAGTGCCGATCACCAGGGCGGGCTTCGGCCCCTTGTCGTCGCCGTCCATCATGTGGGCGTCGCAGTCGAAGCCGTTCTCGCTCGCGTCATCGCCGGCCTGGATCTTGATGAGGCCGACGTCAAGGCGCGTGTCCTTGTCGACCGCAAAGCGCAGGGTGCCGGCAACGTGGATCGAACGGATCACCTGGTCGGAATTGATGTCGTAGACAACAGTATGAGCTGGCCGGACCTGGACGCGGGAGGCGGCGGGGGGTACTTTGCCGCCTTCCCACGTGCCGGGCGCCGACCACGGGCCGCTCTGGGCCGACCGGATCAAGGCAGGGGGAGCCTTGACGGCGTCCTTCGGCTCCGCGGCAAGTGAATGAAGGGCCAGGCCGGCGCCGGTCAATCCGACCAGCAACGTCAGCGTGGCGAACGTCCTCAGTTTGTTGAAACTCATGGCTTTGATGGCTCCTTCGGCGAGAGCGATGACCTCCGCAGAGGCCGTCGCCTGGCCCGCGGCAAATGCAGCCGCGGATTGAATGGTGGGAACACGGAGGGAGGAGGGAACAAACGCTGTTGCATGGTCCGCCAGCAGCATGGCCAGGGCGCCGGCCGACAGAGCAACGCCGCGACGTCCCAGGCGGTCGCGGAGCAGGTCGCGTGCCCGCGACAGGCGCCCCTTGACGCTGCCGACCGGCCACGCGAGCTGGGCGGCGGCTTCCTCGTTGGTCTTGCCCTGCAAGTAGCAGAGGATGACCGGCGCCCGATACTTCTCCGGCAAACGCGACAACTCGTCGTCGAGCATCGGCTGCAACTCGCGCCAGGCCGCTTCGGTTGAAGGATCGCTGGTGCGGAAGTCTTTGATGTCGGCGGTGCCGTCGGTCGTTTCGTCGTCGGTCGAGCGGAAATCGATGGGCCGCATGTCACCTACTCGCGTTTCATGAGCCCGGCGCCGGGCGACGCGTACTTTCGCTTCCAGGGAAATCCGATACGCCACCCCGTACAGCCAGCTGCCGACCGATTCCTGCTTGCGGATCGAGCCGGCCTTGCGCGCCAGCACGAGGAACGTGGCCTGGAACGCGTCCTCCGCGTCCTGCGAATTCTGCAACACGCGCCGACAGAGGCCGAGCACGACAGGGCCGTAGCGCTCGACAAGCGTCTCGAACGCCGCGTCGTCGCGCTGGACGCTGAAGCGTTCGAGGAGCTGTCCGTCGGTCGTGGTCGGGGGGCTGTGAACCCCCGTCAACTTGCGGATGTGCCGCAAGAGGAGGGAAACCGGTCGGTGGGCCATGTTCCTGCATCTCCGGGGCAAGCCCGTTCTATGGCTTTAGTGGAGGCAGGGGGCCGGGCGGTTACAAGAAAAAAGTGGACGAACATCGGAAACGAGTGTTTTGTTCGCTTGGCCGAGCGCAAAGCGCATCATGACGGATACGCGGCTGCCAGTGCGGCAGAATACGCGCCGGCTTCACGCCGCGTGCTTGCGCAGCGCCGCCTTGGCGAAGATGGGGAGCAGCTGCCGCCCGTGAAAGCCGCGCAAGCGCTGGTCAGTGTCGATCTCCTGAATCACGTCCGCCATCCCTCGCCGCGGGCCAACCGGCGCGGCGACACGGATCGTCACTCGCACCGGGCCCGGCGGCAGTCGCGGCGGGTGGGTCAGACGTAGTTGGCCGTTCGAATCCTGCATGGCGTCGATGGTCTCTTCGATGACGCTCATGCCAGCGCTCCTTCAATCCATCGTCGCCAGGATGGTCGGACCGTCTGCGTGAGCCGAGAACAGTCGGCGTCAGCCATTGATGGATGCGTCTCCCCCCCCTTGCTTTTCCAGACGACGTTATCATTCGCTCTGTTGGGGCTCTGACTTTGGAAGGAGCACGGGAAGCGCCGCGACCATGACAACTCGCCGCTCGTCAAAGACCCCGTAGCGCATCGCAAGGGGGCGGACAATGCCGATCCAGACCTGGCCCACCTCCTGCCTCAGGTCAATCAGTGGATCTCCGAATTGAGGGTAGAGGCAAAGCCGTCGGTGAAATTCTCTCAACGCCGCGCTCCCGGGCAACATCCGGCAAGGCCAGCAGCCGCTGCCGCACTCGTTCTGAGTATGCTACTCGATACGGCGCTGGACGAGACGCGGCAGTGCTCACTTGGCCTTCGCTCGCGCTTCGATTTCGGCGATAAAGTCCTCCAACGGCAGACCTCCTGTCGTCTCGATTTCACGAACCTGCGTCAGGAATTCTTCTTCGTTGAAGGTTTGCCGCGCCCATTCCAGGATCTCGGGAGGAATCCTCTCGCGAGGGAACGGCTCAGACGGATTGGACGGTTCGGGTTTCATTGGTTGGTCCTTTGGGGACAATGTAGGGCATCACTCGCCCCTCGCCTGGGCTGTCGTCCTACATGGTGCCGTGTTTAAAGGCAAGAGGTTCCAGGCTCGGCCCTGAGTCAAGTAATCCCGTCATATCCACATCCACATGCGCCACACTCACAGAGGATCCAGTGACAAGCTGAACACTCCCAATTAATGCTCGAATCGAGAACCCTTTTGCAACTGTAGCAGTGTGTGGTTCTGTGCAACCCTTGTCTTTCCGACCGCCGTACTTCGGCTATGCCTCCCGATTTGTTGTACCGCGCCAGAAACTCATGGTGCTTCCGTTCCAACTGCTCACGTTGCTCTCGTTGCTTACGCTCTGCTTGAAGCCGTTCCCGTTGGGAATAAATCGCGAGGGCATCTTGGATTTCACCTTTCGTCGCGTTCCGACACGATGCAATGTTGCGTCTTGCCAGCGCACGCTCAAAGAGGATTGCGCGACCTTCTTGGACTTCAAACAGTAAGAGTCTATCCGGAGAGTTTTCCCATGAAATTAGGGGGCCTTGGTGATTCATGCGGGGCCTGAAACCGGATGATCGCCGAAATATCCAGCAGAAAACGCGATTCAGGCGTGATCGCAATTCCAGGATACCCCTAGTTTCAAGCGTTTCTTTGCAGATAGACTCTAAGACGTACTCCGCACTCCCTCCTTGGGCGGCGGGATCGAAGATGAAGATTCCTCTGCCCGGCATCGAACCGAGCCAGTAACGGCTCTGTTCGTGCGTAATCCACGTCATCTGATGCCCCGCCGCCGAACCATTGATTATCATGCCCCGAACCGGGGGTTAATGCGATTAGTGCCAGGAGCGCCACTCCCCGGCCTGACAATCTGCTTTTCAGGCCAATTTTAACGCGGATTTACGAAACAACACGCAAAAACCGCGTTCTGGAAGTGGGCAAGCGGCAAGAACCGAGACACGGGACATGATAAACCGCTTGCTCGTGGATTTCGCCGTCGCGGATGGCGAAGTTGCTTGTAACCGACGCACCGACGCACACATTTCCTCTGATTCTGGCCTTGATTGATCGTACCGCCCGTTTCTACGCTCAAGAATGGCGAAGCCCTCGCAGAAACCGAATCGCTAATAGGCGCGCGTGTCAAAATGGCAGGCTCCGCCGTCACGTAACGGTGTCTAACGGTGAACGAGGCTGCGATGATACCGGCGGCCACCGTCACCAAACGGTGTTTTGAAGGACACGGGGCTGTCAGAATGGCAGGCAACGAAGGCGAGCCGATGGGCGTGAGCTAACGGGGTATCCGA
>JAIEMG010000149.1 GCA_019752375.1 Gemmataceae bacterium
GACCTGACCAACCGCGCTGCGGTTCGCCTTCCTGCTCAGATTGCGCGCTGACCCAGGGTTATTGAGAAGTTACCCTCACCGTGCTCAACTACATTCCGCTAATTGGGCTTCCGGCGTCGATCCCTTCGCCTTAGACTCTGCGAAAGGGGAAAACTCGAATCGCCCAGGGAATGGATGCCCATGCGAATCTTCATCTCCGCCGGCGAGCCCAGCGGCGACCACCACGGCGCCGCGCTCATTCACTCGTTGCGAAAGCGGCATCCGGACGTCGAATTCGTGGGCTTCGGCGGCCCCCACATGGAAGAGGCCGGCTGCACGCTCGTCTATCCCCTCTGCCAGCTCGCGGTCATGTGGTTCACACGCGTGCTGGCCAACGTGACGACGTTTCTCAGCCTATTGTCGCGTGCCGATCGCTACTTCCGCCATCAGCGGCCCGACGCGGTCATCCTCATCGACTATCCCGGTTTCCACTGGTGGCTGGCACGGCGGGCGCACTTCCACGGCATCCCTGTCTACTACTTCGTACCGCCGCAGCTATGGGCGTGGGCCGGCTGGCGCGTGAAGAAAATGCGCCGCTACGTGGATCATGTGCTGTGCAGCTTGCCGTTCGAGGAAGAATGGTATCGGCAGCGCGGCGTCGCGGCCCATTACGTCGGCCACCCGTTCTTCGACGAGTTGCCGTGCCAGACCCTCAATGCGGAATTTATCGACGAGCAGCGACGCAAGCAGGGAACGATCATCGGCCTGCTGCCCGGCTCGCGCACCCAGGAGGTGACGGGCAACCTGCCGTCCCTGTTGACCGCCGCCCGGCTCGTGCACGAACGCCATCCCGACACGCGCTTTCTCGTCGCCTGCTACCGCGAAGCGCATCGCGCCCTCGTCAACGACGCGTTCCGGGATGCAAAGCTGCCGGTGGAAGTCCATGTCGGCCGCACGCCGGAGATCATGCACCTCGCCCACAGCTGCGCCTCGGTGTCGGGCTCGGTGACGCTGGAACTGCTGCACCACGGCACGCCGACGGTCATCGTCTACCGTCCGTCGCGCTTCGTTTACCACGTGGGCAAGCGGGTCATCCAGTGTCCGTACATCAGCCTGGTCAACCTGCTGGCCGATCAGTTGCTGTTCCCGGAGTTCGTCAGCGTGCATCCGCGGGGCGAAGAACTCGGCAAGAGCCTGCTGCACTGGCTCGACGATCCCGCCGCCCATCAACAGGTGCGCAGCGAACTGGCCACACTGCGCCAGAGCGTGGCGAAGCCGGGCGCCTGCGATCGCGCGGCCCAATTTGTCCTCAATTCACTACACTCTCCATCCGCCGAACCGCGGCTTCCGCTTCGGATCCCTGCCTGACAGGCGATTTCGCTGATAAACTGCCTGGAGCGTGAGAGCGGATTCTTGCGAACGAGCCGTATTGCTGTTGACGGATTGGCTTGTAGCACGAGCTGTTCGCTCGTGGCACCCCCGGAATCCGCCGTCGGGTGGGGCAGTCGTGCCTGACCACATGCCATTCGGCTGAAACCGGCAAGCAGAGCAGCGGATTTACGCCCACTCCAGGCTCATTACCCTTCCGCGAGGAAGCACCGTGTTCCCATGCCGCAGTCTGGTGGAACTTCATCGCACCCAGGCCGAGCGTCTGGGACCGCGGCCGGCATTGCGATTTACGCAGCACGGCATGTATCGCGATCTCTCCTGGGACCGCTACCGTGCCGACTCCCTGGCCTGCGCTGCCGCTTTGATAGAAGCCGGCATTGCGCCCGGCGACCGCGTGGGGCTTCTCTCGGAAAACCGCTACGAATGGCTGATCGCGGACCTCGGCATCCTGGCTGCCGCTGCCGTCAACGTGCCGCCGCACGCGCCGTTGACCGCGAAGCAGATTCATTATCAACTGCACAATGCGGGATGCATGTGGTTGTTCGTCTCCACGCTCGCCCAGTTCGAGAAAATCCGGCCGATCCTGGCGGAGCTTCCGACCCTGCGCGGCGTCGTCCTCTTCGATTCTTGCCCATCTGTAGGTTTGGGCGTTCAGACGTGGGCTGGCTTCCTCCAGCGCGGACGGCGTGCCGTGGTTCAGAACGCAGCCGAACTGGTGCGCCGCGAGACGGACCTGGCCGGCGACTCCCTGGCGACGATCATGTACACGTCCGGCACGACCGGCAATCCCAAGGGCGTGATGCTGACGCACGCCAACGTCCTCAGCAATGTGCTGGCAACGCTGGAGTCCGAGCCGTCGGGCTTTGACGACGTGCGGCTCGGCTGGTTGCCGTACAGCCATATCTACGCGCGGACGCTGGATCACTACCTCAGCATCGCTGCCGGCAACGTGCTGGCCCTGGCCGAATCGGTGGAAACGCTGGTGACGAACTTGCGCGAGATCCAGCCGACGCACATGAACTCGGTGCCGCGCTTCTACGAGAAGGTGCTGACGGCGGAAAGCGCTGCCACGCCCGAAGAGACCGGGCGTCGCTTGCGTCGGGTGTTCGGGCCGCGCATGCGCTGGCTCTGCTCGGGCGGGGCGCCGCTGCCGGTGGCGGTCGCCGAAGCGTATCGAGCTGCCGGCGTGCTGCTGCTCCAGGGATACGGCCTGACCGAAAGCTCGCCGGTCATTTCGTTCAATCGGACGACGCGCCACAAGATCGACAGCGTCGGCCCGCCGCTGCCGAATGTCGAGGTCCGCATCGGCGCGGACGGCGAAGTGCTGTCACGCGGCCCGCACATCATGAAGGGCTACTGGAACAACCCGCAGGCGACGGCCGAGGCCCTGGAAGACGGCTGGCTGCACACTGGCGACCTCGGCAGGCTGGATGAGGACGGCTTCCTGTACATCACCGGCCGCAAAAAGGAGCTCCTGGTGATGTCCAGTGGCAAGAAGGTGGTGCCAAACCACATCGAGGGCCTGCTGCTGGCCGATCCATGCATCGACCAGGTCGTCGTATCAGGCGAAGGCCGAAACTTCCTCACCGCGATCGTCGTCCCGCACTGGGACAACCTGCGCCGGGAACTGGGCATCGAAGGAAGGAACGAGGCACTGTGCGAACATCCCGCGGTGGAAGCACTCCTGCGCCGGCGAATCGATGCGGCATTGACGGACGTGGCGTCCTGGGAGCAGGTGAAGAAGTTCGTCGTGCTGGCGCAACCGTTTTCCGTGGCGGCAGAAGAACTGACGGTCAGCCTGAAGCTGCGGCGAAGCGTGATTGTGCAGAATCATCGCGAGGAGCTGGAGGCGCTGTATCGGGATTGAGATGGTCACGGATGCGCCACTTGAGGTAGCGTGTGCGCGAGTTTCCGAAAGGAGCCGCCCATGTCTCGACGAGCCACGATTTTCCTGCTGCTTTCCCTGGCGATCGGTGCGTTCTATGCGCGGTTCATCATGGCCCCACAGCTGGAAGACCCACGCGGGCATGAACTGCAACGGCTTCAAGCGGAGATCGATCGTCTCAGCCTCGATTCTGCCGCGGATCATGTTCAGATCAACCAGCTGACGGCAGCGAATCGCAAACTCGTCGAGAGAGTCGTCAGGTACGAGATCGCCACGAGCAGTCTCCGGCGACAAAGTGACAGCCTCATCGAGGAGTACAGGCGCCTTCATGTGGCATTACAGGGGGAATCCGAAGGGAAGAAGACAATGACGCGCGTGCCACCGCCGGAGGACGTGGCTGGCAGTATCAAGAGTGTCGGTCAGGATCGACTGATTACGATCGACGTGGGCAGCGATTCGGGCCTGAACAAGGGGAACACGCTGGACGTGTATCGTCTCAAGCCATCATTGACGTTCCTGGGGGTCATCCGCATCCTCGAAGTGCGACCCGCCCAGGCTGTGGGCAAACTCGTGCTGCGCACCGGAGAGATTGAAGTTGGAGACTACGTCATCAATGACATCGTGAACCTGGTCAAATAGCCGTCAGCGACTTCCAGTGCTCCTCGAGGAAGTCCCACCAGCCAAGTTCGGCCATCAGCATCCCACCGCCGAACGACGCCAGGTTCGCCAATGTGATGGTGATCAGGTCGCGCCACATCGACGCCTTGCCCCATTCCTCCTTTGATCCAAAGGCGATCCAGAACAGGGCGCACTCCGCGGCCGGCGCGAAGGTCTCCGCAATGGCCAGGTACAAGATGGGATGTTCCGGAACGAAGAGCGGCGTGAGGAAAAGGACCACGATCGGATAGGTGCACGCCGTCAGCCAGAAGCCGCAGAAGAGACGCCGAGCGTAGGAGTGTCGCGCCGACAGGCCCACCAGCAGGATCGGCGTCTCGATCAGGATCGTGAAGAGGTAGCCGACGGGGAGGAAGGACCAGAGTTCGGCAGTGCTCATCGGCGATTCAAGGCGAGCGGGGGGCGTAAGCCCCCTGAGGGCACACAATGTTTATGTGTATCCTCAGGGGGCTTACGCCCCCCGCTCGCCAGGTCCTTCTCATAGCGCTCGCAGCAAGAACGGCGCTTCGGCCAGCACGTGCATCAGGGCCAGCACCACGGCAGCGCTCAGGACCAGGACGCCGCCCAGGGCCAGCTTCCAGTGGCGCGAGCGCCAGGTCATCGGGATCGTGCCGATTTTCCACGGCACCGTCTTCAGGCCGACCAGCGGGATGGCGATGACCCAGACGCTGTAGTGCAGCATCTCCAGGAACGTGTGCGTTGCCACCAGCAGGTGCGAATTGACGTTGCTCAGGATGTCGGCGCCGGCGTGCTGGGTGATGCGCAGCGACAGGGCGTCGTCACCGGGCAGCCAAGGGGCGTCGGCCAGGCGCCAGCCAGTTGGCCGCCAGGGGCAGGAATGCCACCGGCAGGGTCCAGAACCAGTCGCGACGCGGCCGTTGTCGAGCTCGCAGCTGGATCAGAGTGACGATCCAGACCAGGAGCAGCGTGTTCCACAGTGCGATGGCGGTGGTCCAGTGGGCTTCTTCCCAGTTGAACGGCTCTGGGCTGTTGGCTTGCGCGATCCCATTCTGATAATTTTCTCATTTTCCGCTTGCAGGGATTCGAGGGCCTGGTTACATTTCTCTATACCAAGAGTTGCCGTAGGGGGTACGGCCGCTCCACCCACCGAGCGATCCTTACCGACTGCCCGCCCGCGAACGCTAAACTCTCCCGCAAGACGAATGGTCGAGTAATCATCGCCACGGATTGACCTTGCTCACCACACCGGCTTTGCAGCAGCAAAGCTAAGGCTTGAAAGACCAACCCACTCCTTCCTTCGGGCCATCGGTCTTTCACAATTAGGGGGTTCGGACCATGTTGACTCTTCTCGGCAACAAGCAGAAGTTCTGCGACGGCATCACCCGGCGCAACTTCATGAAGATCGGTGCCCTTGGCGCCGGTTTGACCCTGACCGATATGCTCCGCCTGCGGGCGATGGGCGGCCAGACCGGCACGACCCAGAAGTCCGCCATCATGATCTACCTGCCGGGCGGACCGTCGCACATGGACATGTACGACCTCAAGCCGCAAGCCCCGGTCGAATTCCGCGGCGAATTCAACCCGATCCAGACCAACGTCGCCGGCGTGCAGATTTGCGAGCACATGCCGATGCAGGCGAAGATGTGGGACAAGCTCTCCGTCGTCCGCTCCTGCATCTCGGTCGACGAGCACAGCGATTCGCTCGTCACCACCGGCTACAGCGAGAACATCAACCGCACTCAGAATCATCCGTCGGTCGGCTCCGTGATTTCCAAGCTCCGCGGCGCCAGCGGCGACATCCCGCCCTACGTCAGCCTCCGCGGCATGAGCATCGGCCAGGAGCCTGGTTTCCTGGGTATCGCGCATCGCGCGTTCTCGCCGAGCGGCCCAGGCGTCGAGAACCTTCGCCTCGGCAACGGCATAACGATGAATCGGCTCGACGACCGCAAGCAGCTGCTCGGCAACTTCGACACGGTCCGCCGCGATATCGACGCTTCCGGCACGATGAAGGGCCTCGATAGCTTCGCTTCCCGCGCCTTCGAGATGGTCGCCTCCGGCGCCGTGCGCAAGGCCCTCGACCTGTCGAAGGAAGATCCTCGCATCCGCGACCGCTACAAGGGCGTCGAGCAGTTCCTGACGGCCCGCCGCCTGGTGGAAGCCGGCGTCGGCTGCGTCACCCTGAACATCGGCGGTTGGGACACGCACGAGAAGAACTTCAAGCAGCTGAAAACGCAGCTGCCCCAGGTCGACAAGGGCATCGCCAACCTGATCCAGGACCTGCACGATCGCGGCATGGAAAACGACGTGGTCACGATCATGTGCGGTGAGTTCGGCCGTACCCCGCGGATCAACAACAGCGACGGCGGCCGCGATCACTGGGGTCCGGTCATGTCGGTCCTGCTCGCCGGCGGCGGCCTCAAGATGGGCCAGGCGATCGGCACGACCAACGCCCGCGCCGAATACCCGAAGGACCGCCCGTACCGCATGTCCCAGGTCCTCAGCAGCGTCTACCACGCGCTGGGCATCGACCCGAGCATGACCTTCAACAACCAGACCGGTCGTCCAATGTACATTCTGGAAGACCGCGAACCGGTCAGCGAACTGATCTAACGCGAAGTGACGAAACTTGAAGCAGCGAGCGGGACGGCCTTTCGGGCCGTCCCGCTGGCGTTTGGAGTCGTTTGTTGCAACAAACGCCACACAGAATCGGCCACCATCGACCGATTCGCCGTATGCCTGCTCGTGACCGTCAGGGCTGAAGCCTGCGCCTACCGATGGTTCTGGAGATCGCGCGTACAATGAAGCGCAGTCGAGCGTGCCGGTCGGCAGCGGCACTTAGAAGCCATCCAAGAATAAGTTCGGAGCTTCGTGGGACGGATTTCCAATCCGTCCGTGTCTGCCGGACGGATTGGAAATCCGTCCTACGAATTTATTCTTGGACGAGTTCTTAACTCAGGCAGCCCGGACTGGCGCTGTAGTCCTCCGGTTGGTCTGGAGCATGACGACCACGAGAAGGAAGACGCCGCGCAGTACCCATTGCCAGTAAGAATTCAGGGTGCCTTCGAGATTGAAAATGTTGAAGATGATCGCCAGCAGCAGGACGCCGAGCAGAGTCGTCCACGCGCCCCCCTGGCCGCCGGCCAGCGTCGTGCTGCCCAGCACGACCGCCGTAATGGCACCTAATTCCCACCCCAGTCCAGCTGTGGGCTGGCCGACGCCGACGCGTGCCGCCAGCAGCGCGCCGGACAAGCCCGCCAAGGCGCCGCTGACCACATAGACGATGGTGCGGACGCGGCCTACGTTCAGGCCCATCAGCCGAGCGGCTTCATCATTGTCGCCCATGGCGTAGACATGTCGACCGAAACGGGTGTGGCCCAGCACGGCGGCGGCGCCTGCATAAGCACTCGCGACAATCAAAACCGGGAGCGGCACGGGCCCTAGCCAACCGCGGCCCAGCCATTTGAAATCCATCGCTTCCGGAGCGACGCGAATGGATTGCTCCCGCGTGAATGCCAGCAGCATCCCCCGCGCCATCATGCCGACCGCCAGCGTGGCGATGAAGGGCTGCACCCGCCCTCGCGTGATGATCAGTCCGTTGGCCAGGCCGAGCAATCCCGTGACGGACAATGCGGCCCCGACCGCCACCGCCAGTCCGTGGTCCGACACGGCGGCGGCCACGAACCCGCCGACGGCCAGGAGGGCGCCCGACGACAAGTCGATGCCGCCGCTGAGGATGGCGAATAGCATCCCCAGCGCCAGCAAGCCGGCCATGCTATTCTGCCGCAGGACATTGAACAGGTTTTCCGCCGTCAGGAAAGCCTCGTAGCGCGCCGTCGCCAGCGTGCAAGTAGCCACGAGTACCAGCAGTATCACGTGCCGTCGGGCCCACCGCAGCAAGGCTGCGGCGTTGAAGTGGGGCACGCGCTGGTGGGAATGAGGGATATTCGCCTGGCTCATGCTCGGCCCTCGCCAGGACTGCCACGGCCCTGAAGTGCCGCTGCGGTGAGGATGATGGCGGCTTGCAAGACCATGGACCAGGCATACGAGATGCCCAGCATGTTGAAGCTCGCGCTGATGACCACCAGGATCAGGACACCGGCCGCGGTGCCGCTGATCCGTGCGTGTCCGCCCCGGAGCGATGTGCCGCCGATCACCGCGCCGGCGATGGCGGCAAACTCGGCACCGGCGCCGATATTGGCGGGGTCGGTGGCGCCCAGTCGCGCCGTTTCGATCAGCCCAGCCACTCCGGCCAGCACCGCGCTGACCAGGTAGGCGATCCAGCCCGTGCGGCCCACGGGCACGCCGGCTGCATATGCCGCTCGCTCGTTGCCGCCGATTGCCAACAGGTAGCGGCCCCACGTGGTTGCGCGAACCACGAATACGCCCGCCCCGATCGTCAGTGCAGCCAGGGCGACCGGAACCGGAACCGGACCAAGCCGGCCCTGGCCCAGGGCTTCGAACGCGGGGTCGGAGAAGGGAACCACTTCCCCGTCTCGGCTCATCACCTGTGCAAGCCCACGGCCGGTGATGAGCGTGGCGAGCGTGGCCAGGAATGGCGACACCTCCCAGTGTGCAATCAAACTGCCGTTGATGACGCCGAGCGCGAGCGTCGTGCCCAGGCCCGCCAGCATCGCGGCAACAGTGCCATGGGGGATCGCCAGCACTGCGGCGACAGAGGCCAGGGCCATCGCCGAGCCGACCGATAGGTCGATTCCTCCCGTTGCCAGCACCAGCGTCATGCCGACGCCCAGCAGCAGCGCCGGCGCCGCCTGCAGCAGAAGGTTCCAGAGGGTCGCGAAGGTAGCGAAATTCGGGGTGAGTGCCGCGTTCACCAGTATCAGGAGGGCAAGCAGGACAAACGTCCCGTGGTGAAGACCCACCGGTACCCACGCGACCTGCCACTGCTTCTCGGCCGTCGCGACGCTCATGTCGCCGCCTCCCGGGGCCGGTCGCCCGCCATCGCGCGCAGGATGGGCCCTTCCGCGACGTCCGCGCCGCGCAGTTCGGCCGCGCTCCGACCGTCGCGCAGCACCACCAGCCTGGCGCATTCTTCGATCAGCTCTCCGATTTCAGAGGAAATCAGGAGCACGGCCAGACCAGCGTCGGCCAGTTCGCCCACGACGGCGCGAATGTCCGCCTTCGCTCCGATGTCGATGCCGCGCGTCGGCTCGTCGAGGATCAGCAGCCGCGGGTTACGGCACAGCCAACGGGCGAGGAGCACTTTTTGCTGGTTGCCCCCGGACAGCTCGCGCACCGGCTGCTCGGGCGAGGCAACACGGATGCGCAGGCGCGAGATGAAACGCTCGACCACGTCGCGCTGCCGCGCCCGCGAGACCACGCCCAGGCGGCTCAGCATCGGCAGGGCCGCCAGCGTCAGGTTTTCGCGAACCGACAGGTCGGGGATGATCCCCTCCGCGCGACGGTCCTCGGCCAGGAAGCCGATCCCCCGTTGAATCGCATTGCGGGGCGAGTGGGGCCGAAGAGGGTGGCCCGCGAACTCGATGGCGCCTGCATCGCGCGGATCCAACCCGAAGAGCACCCGCGCCGTTTCCGTCCGCCCGGAGCCCAGCAGGCCCGCCAGTCCGACCACTTCGCCTGCATGGACGTCGAGCGAGACGCCCTGCAACCGCGGGGTACGCTGCAGGTCGCGAACGCGTAACAGCGGCGACCCCTCCGGCGCCCTGCGGGCACCGACTGGCGTGAGCGGGCGCAGCTCTTCCCGGCGCTTGCCCAGCATCACGCCCACCAGTTCCAGGGGTTCCAGCCCGGTTAGTGGCCGCGTGAACACATGCCGGCCGTCACGCAGCACGGTCACCCGGTCGCAGAGGGCGTACAACTCATCGAAACGGTGGCTGACGTAGATGATGCCGGCACCAGTCGCGCGCAGGCGCCGGACGACGTCATACAGCACCTCCACCTCGCGGTGCGGCATGGCACTCGTCGGCTCGTCGAGGACCAGCACCCGCGGCGCCAGCGAGGCGGCGCGAGCGATGGCCACCAGCTGGCGATGGGCCACGTCCAGACTGCCCAGCGGCGCTTCCGGGTCCAGGTACGGTCCCAGCCGGCCGAGCACATCGGCGGCGGCGTTATTCAGTGCTTGCCAGTCGATGCGCCCCCAGTGGGTTGGTTCCCGCCCGAGCAGGATGTTCTCGGCCACCGTCCGCCGGTCCAGCAAAGGCACTTCCTGGTAGACCGCTACCACGCCATGGCGCTGTGCCTCGCCGGGGGAGGCAAAGGTGCGCGGTTGCCCCTCCAGCTCGATCGTGCCCGCATCGCGGCGGTAGACACCCGTCAAGACCTTAAGCAGGGTCGATTTGCCGGCGCCATTCTCCCCTACCAGTGCGTGGACCTCGCCGGCCGCGACATGGAAATCCACGCCGGCGAGCGCGGTCACGCCCGCGAATCGCTTGGTAATTCCGGTCATCCGCAGCAACGGTGGATCAGCCACAGGTTCGCCCTTTCAATACGCCTGGCCGATAAAGCGGGCGGCGTTGCTGGCGTCGAAGAGCCGGTCGGTCAAAAGGAGGCGGGGTGGCACGGGTTTCCCGCTCAGGTGGTCCTCCAGGGCGGCGAAGGCGGGCGGGCCCAGGCGGGGGTCGGACTCCACGGTCGCGCCCAGCTCTCCGCGCAGGATGGCCTCCAGGGCTGCACGCTGGCCGTCGACTGATACGACCGTCACGTCCCGTCCCGGCCGCCGTGCAGCGGCGCGCAGCGCCTGGACGGCGCCGAGAGCCATCTCGTCGTTGTGCGCGTACACCGCCGTCAGTCGCGGTCCGAACGCCTGCACGAGGTTGGACATGACCCGCTGGCCCGCCGCCCGCGAGAACGACGCCGTCTGCGCCGCGAGGATCCGCATCCCAGGCGCGGCCGCGATCCCTTCGCGGAAGCCGGCGGCCCGGTCACGGGCGACGGACGAGCCCGGCGTGCCGGTCAGTTCGACGACCGCCGCTTGGCCGCCGGTATGGCGCACCAGCCACTGCGCGACTTGCCGTCCCTGGGCGACGAAGTCCGAGCCGATGAAGGTCAAATAATCGGTGCCGGGCTCCCTTGCCTCGCGGTCGAGTAGAAAGACCGGGATACCCACGCGCCGTGCAGCGGCGAAGACCGTCTCCAGCCCCTCGTACTCGCGCGGCGCCACGAACAGGGCCGTGACGCGACGAGCGATCATGTCCTCCACGTCGGCGAGTTGCTTGGCCGTCTGATCCTGGGCGTCGGTCACCAGCAGCCTGAAGCGATCGCCTCGCGCGGCGGCTGCTTCGCGCATGCTCCGGGTTTCCGCTACGCGCCAGGCACCACCCGTGTCCATCTGGGAGAAGCCCACGACCAGCCGGCCGCCGGACTGGCGGCAACCCGGCAAAAGCAGCGCTCCGGCCGCCAACCGTTGGAGAAACTTCCGGCGCCCCCAGCACGTGCTCATCGTCGTAAGGCCTCTTCGATGGAAGGGACATCGCCGAGGTCGGCCGTCTCACGACCGATGGCGTTGCGTTCGAGGTAGATCTCCGCCGCCATCAAGCTCACGCCGACACCAATCAGGAGCAGGCCGCCAAACAGACCAAAAGTGCCCAGGACGCGGAGGAGCATCAGTTGCGGCCACATGACGCTCAAGCTCGCCACGCCGACGGTAACGAGGAAGAAAAGCGCGGCGGTGGCGACGGCGAAGGAAGCCGAGTTCAAGCACACCATTTGACTGCGGTAGGTGCTGATCTGGCTTTGCAGGCTGCCCCGCCGCGGTTCGCTGCTGTGATTGCCGCGGTACTCGCCCGTGAGAGTTCGGTAGCGTTCAAAGACCCCAATGGTCTTGGTGCTGATGCACTGAAGCAGGATGCCTGCCGCGATGATGATCCCGATGGTCGCGCCCGCGATGCCAAGCAAATCCGCCAGCTTGTAATCCGCGTGATTCAGCATGCTCGGCTCCTCGGATGCCCGTTCAGTCCTGTAGCGTCCCATGGCCCTGAATGCCTATTGACGAATGACCCCAGCCCAACCTTCGCCCTGCTTTCCGGCCCAAATGACGAGGTTGCGCTGCTCCTTCGGCATGGAGGATTGGTTATTGATTAGGCATCCGTCCTTTGCCATCGGGCATTACTCCTCAACGCTGAAGAGCAAAATGGCGATGTCCTGCTAGCCGCCGCTAGCGCACGGCGGCAGGGTATTCCGACCACTGATTTTCTCCGCTCGGAACCGCTTCCATGACCTCCTGGCTTCGCTGCTGGCTCAACTCTTTTTCCAGCGCCTTGGCTTCCGCCGCGGTGCGAGATGTGCCCTCGGCCGTCTTGGTCATCTGGCCCTGGGTCTCGGCCACTTGGCGGATGGGATCTTCGATGTACTCCCAGTTCTCACCTGTTGTCCACGGCCCTTGCCCGTGGTTCCACGGTCCGCGCACGTTGTTGCCGTTGGACATGTTGAAGTAGGCATGTGTGAACCGCGGGTCGCCCTGCAGGACGCCCGGGGGGAAGTTCGGTTCAATGGTCTCCAGCGCAGCGCTGAACATCTGGAAGTGGGCAATCTCCCGGGTCATCAGGAAACGGAGGCTTTCCTGCACGAGCGGGTCATCCGTGAATTGCAGCAGGTACTCGTAGACGATCTTGGCCCGGGACTCTGCCGCGATATCGGAGCGCAAGTCGACCGTCAGGTCGCCATTGGCGTTGACGAAACTGCCCTGCCATGGCACACCCTGGCTATCGGTCACGCGTGGCCCGCCGCCGGAGAGGACCAGAAAGTGTGGATTGACCATCGCGTCATGGATGACCTGTTCCTTCTCCCCGCGGCCCGACAGCATCTTCATCCAGCCGTTCTGCTTGGAAGTGACCGCGTCCTTGAGGGCGCCGTTGACCCCGTCCAGCAGCATGGTGATGGTGGCGCCCACGATCTCCAAGTGGCTGAACTCCTCCGTGGCGACGTCCATGAGGAGGTCATACTTGTCGGGGTACGGCTGACGGGCGCTGAACGCCTGCACGAAGTACTGCATGGCGGCCTTGAGTTCGCCATTGCCGCCGCCAAACTGCTCGAGCAGCAGCCCGGCAAAACGGGGGTCGGGGCCGGAGACGCGGGCGTTGAACTGAAGCTCCTTGACATGGTGAAACACGGTTCCGGGCTCCTTTCGCGGAAGACAGAAATGGGACTTTACAACGGTCAGCCAACTCCCCTCCAGCTCTCCGCGCCAGGGCAACCACGGCTTGGAGGCGGAGATAGGATTGGAACGGTCGGTGTTGCTGGCTACCTAGCCGGTAAAGAAGGGAGGGCGTCTGCAGCGCCCGGCGAGGAGTACTCAATTCGAAAGCCGCCCATCGTGAGAAGCTATTCCATGGGCGTGCAAACCCTGTACCACTGGATAGCCTTTGCTCCAACGACCAAAACCAGTTGCCCCGTCGTATGTCGGTAGGGTGTGTCCGCAGGCATGGCGGCCTGGAAACTCCTTCGACGAGAAGGCATCAGGATGAGCCTGCGGCCGGATCCGCGAGCAGACCGGGCGCAGGGTGGTGCCCCGCGTTGCGAAGCGCGTGTGGCGCAAACCATGAGTTATCCGATCAATTCACCGTCGGGCAGCCGCTGCCAACAACCGGGCCCGGGGATCGCGGTTCTGCCGCGGCCGAGATCCGTGTGGGCAGCCAGCTGCCACTGAAGTCAAACAGGGGCAGGCGATCGCATCGACCACCTCCCCTGCTTGGTTTCTTCGCTCAAAACAGACGTGGCCTCAGGACACCGTTACCTTGAACGACGTGGAAGTCGTGATGCCGAAGCGGTCGGTGGCTTGGACAGTGATGATGGCCGTGCCGGTCTGATCGGCGACGTACTCCAGACGCAAGCGGTTGTTCTCGATGGTCGCGGTGACGAGCCCGGTATTGCTGTTAGACAACACCGCATACGTCAGCGATTCCGGACGCGAGAGGACCGTCGCCGACTGGATGCCGGCGAAGTTGGCGAACGTGGTGTCGGTCGGGAAACTCGAGCCGGAGTAGTTGACGAGCGGAATCTTGTTGAAGGCCGAATTCGTGGACCCTTTGTTCTGGACCGGCAGGGTGGACAGGGTATTGACCACCTGCTGGCTGGCGTCGTCGGCAATCTTACCAAAGACGGTAAAGCCGCTGTTTTGCGTGTCCAGCTGCGGGTTGTCCTTCAAGTTGAAGAAGAACTGGCTGGTCGCGCTGTTCGGCTGATTGTCCTGCTTGGCCATCGCCACCGTGCCTGCTGTGTTGGAGGCGCCGAACTCGTTCTTGATCTGCGGATCGGTGGTAATGGGGTTGAGAACCTTGGCCGAGCTGGCATCGAAGCTGAAGCCGCCGCCCTGGAGGACGAAGTTGGCTTCCAGGCGATGGAAGATGCTGTTGTCGTAACGGCCGCTGTTGATGTAGTTGAAGTAGTTGGCCACCGTCTGCGCTGCCGACCGGTCGAAGAGCTCGAGCTTGATCGGGCCGGCCGAGGTATTCAGCTGGACAAAGCTGTGCTGATCGAGATCGGCGTCGTCAAAATTGCCGGCCAGATCGATGACTGTGTCGGCGGCGTTCTTGGCAACGCTCACGTCCGAAATGGCCTTCTTGACGAACGGGGCGGTGTCTTGTCGGCCCGTGGTGCTCGCCACGCCGTTGCCGCCCGTTGACGGGATCGTGCCCGCGGTCGAAGAGGAAAGGAACAGGCGCAATGAGATGAAATCTGCTGCCAATCCCCCCTGGAACCCAATGTCCACCGTCGTGGTCTCGCCATCCGTCGTGATGGTGAGGTCCGCGCCGGCCGCGGTCGGACCGCCCTGGAAGACAACGTACGGATTGCCGCGGATGGAAAAGATACCGGGATGGACGTCCACGAAACGGAACGCGCCGTTGGCATCCGTGGTCGTGGCCACGCTGATCACCGTACCGTCGTCAGCGGTGCCGGTCAGGGCAATCGTGGCGCCCGGGAGCAGGCTTTCACCCGCCTCGCGAGTCCCGCTGCCGTCGGCATCGAGGAACGCGACGCCCGTAATGATGCCGGGATTGGCCGACGGCACGGAGCGGTCTTCAAGTAGTTCGAACTCCAGCCTCGTTCGGGACGGACGTTGGGTCTGAGGCCGACTCGCGGCCAGTTGACGCAGGAGTTGCCACCATTGGGAGGAGAGTCGGCGCGCAGCCATTTCGTTCACGGCTCCTTTTCTGATCCGGAGGTGCAAAGCTCGTTATCGGGCGTGGAACCGGTGCGGGACCACTGGCGGCAGCCTCAATTTCCCATTGGCGGCCGTGACCATCCCGCACGCTCCAAACAACTATAACAGGGCGCTCGCAAGATGCAACAACCGGGCAAACCGGATCGGTCGTGCGGGTCGGTGGGACGACGGCACGACTGGAACCGCGCTTCTGCATCCTACTACTTCGCGCGGGGGCGAATGGTTGTGTTCGGTGGGCCAGACACTCTTGTCTGGCCAGCCAGACAAGAGTGTCTGGCCCACCTTGCCAGGTGTGGGGCCAGCTTCCAGCCCGCCGACGAATGGCAAGGTTGCGGATCCCCTGTAGAGCACAAGTTCGGCTTTGGGTCGCAATATTCGGCTCGCGACTGAATTTTTTGACGTATCCACAATGCTGTGCTAAGTTTCCGCATCGCTTGGGCGGTGGACTCGACGATCTCGCAAAGGGCAACGATTGCTCTGCCGAGCCACAACCGGTGCGATGGAGAACCCCCACCGTGATCCCGCCTATTTCCGTCCTCTGCCCGCTTTGTTATCAGCAGGTGGATTTTCCCGGCGAGTTGCAGGGCCAAGTACACGCCTGCCCCGCTTGTCATCAGCTCTTCCAGGTGCCCGTGCCGGCGCTGATTGCGACCGGTGGCACCGGCACTCGGATGCCGGCTCGGCCGAAGCCTGCGCCTGTTACGCCGAAGGCAGGCGGCTGGTTCGTGCAAAAGGACGGGAAACAATTCGGTCCGTACCCGGTTGAGACGCTCCAGCGCCTTGCCGACGCAGGCGAGTTGAAAGCGGACTGCTGGGTTGTCATGCCCGA
Organism: Gemmataceae bacterium; assembly: GCA_019752375.1. Lineage (GTDB taxonomy): Bacteria > Planctomycetota > Planctomycetia > Gemmatales > Gemmataceae > JAIEMG01. The sequence goes on from JAIEMG010000149.1 coordinate 15,856, forward strand.
CACGGATGCGTGCGTTCTGGCTGCCACCGTGCCGGGGCTGGTCTTTCGGATCAAGCGAAATGCGACGAAGTCCGTGCCGGCAGGTCCTGCTCGGGTGTCGGCGCCAACGCCCGCTCCATCGCGGATGGTGGCGCCTGCGAGCACTTCATCGCGGCCTGCCGCGGCAGTGAAGCGGCCGGAAGTCATCAGTGTTCCCTGTCCGTCGTGCCGGTCGCATTGCGCGATCCCGAAGCCTCAAGGGCCGGCGATGTTCAGCTGCCCCAAGTGCAGGCAACCGTTCCGCGCAGCCCCGACCGCGGTCGGCATTGTCGCGGCACGCGTGGCAGCCGCTGCGACGCCCGTGCACCAGGCCAACACCGCAACCGCGACCAACACGCGAGCCGGTCGCTAGACGTTTCTGCTTTCGTCACCGGGTCGGGCGTGGCCAGCGAACGCTCGATTCCAGTTCCAAGCGCGCCGTCGTCCGCTTCTCCACCTTTCCGCGCCGTACGGTGCACTGCGGACGACGCTCCGACGCAGAGCCGTCTTAACCCAACTCGGATCGAGGACGGCGTTGACGAACGTATCGGTGCCTCCGCCCCCGCTGATAGCTGATTTCCTGCCGCTCGCGTAAGTCCTTATTCGATGGTCGCAAAACAGGTCATTTGGCAATTAGTTCGCACGCTCTCCGGCTTGGAAATGCCTGACCGCGAAGCTCCAGCTTCGCGGACTTCCTGGTAGTGCGGGCTACTCGTAGCTCCGAAAGTCCTATTCGTCCGCGAAAGTGCAGTTCCGAGAAGCGAGAGCTTTTCGGCCGTGCATTCCCAAGCCGGGAGCTTGGGAACGAGTTGGTTGAAGCCAGCGACCAGGGCGCGGACCCTACGGGAATTTGCCGGGGAACGCTGGCTCTGCATGCGATGGGGCCGTCGTTTCCCGGTCAATCTCCTTGCCGCGTTGCAGTCGAGAAGTTAGCATCAAAACGCGGCCGACCTCCCGAATTTCCTTCCCCGCCTCTCGAGACTGGCCATGAAGCGACTTCTTCCTGTACTTCTCATAGCGAGCTCACTGTCCATCGCCGCACTGTGGGCCGCGGACGACAAGAAACCCGATCTGAGCAAGTTGCCGCCCGCCGCGTCGGGAACAATGGAGTTCAAGCGCGACATTCAGCCAATGCTTGCTCGCGCCTGCGTTTCCTGCCATGGGCCCGGCAAGTCCAAGGCCGGCTTGCGTCTCGATCGTGCTTCTGAAGCATTCAAGGGGAGCGATGCCGGCGCCGTCATCAAGCCGAAGGAAGCGACCGCGAGCCGGCTGCTTCTCGTTGTGGCCGGCATCGATCCTGAAGTGAAGATCATGCCGCCCAAGCCGCACGCACCGTTGAGCGCGGATGAGATTGGCCGACTGCGCGCCTGGATCGACCAGGGCGCGGACTGGCCGAAGGACGCGATCATCACGCCGACGGATACGACCAAGCTCAAGCACTGGGCCTATCAGCCGATCCAGAAGCCGCCGGTGCCGAAGGTCAACGCCTCCTGGGCACGCCACAACGAGATCGACGCGTTCGTGCAGGCTCGGCTGGAGAAGGAAGGCATCGCACCGGCACCGGAGGCCGACCGCGCGACGTTGGTTCGCCGGCTCAGCTTCGACCTGCTCGGCCTGCCGCCCACCGTTGCCGAGGTGGAATCAGCGCTCAGCGACCAGTCCGAGCAGTGGTACGAGAAAGTGGTGGATCGGTTTCTGAATTCACCGCACTACGGCGAGCGCTGGGGCCGGCACTGGCTTGACCTGGCACGCTATGCCGACAGCGATGGCTTCGAGAAGGACACCGGCCGGCCCTTCGCCTGGCGCTGGCGCCACTGGGTGATCGACGCGTTCAACAAGGACATGCCGTTCGACCAGTTCACCATCGAGCAACTGGCCGGCGACCTGCTGCCCAATGCCACGGTCGAGCAGAAGGTCGCGACCGGCTTCCATCGCAACACGTTGACCAACAAGGAAGGCGGCGTCGATCAGGAGCAGTTCCGCGTGGAAGCCGTGGTCGATCGCGTCAATACGACCGGCAAGGTCTGGCTCGGGCAGACGATCGGCTGCAGCCAGTGCCACGATCACAAGTACGATCCGTTCAGCCAGCGCGAGTACTACCAGCTCTTCGCCTTCTTCAACAGCGATGCGGAAGTCGATATCCCCGCACCGCTGGCGTCGGAGATCGAGCCGTACAACAAGCAAAAGGCCGCGTGGGAGACGCGCAAGGCCGAACTCCAGAAAGCGCTCGAGGCCTACAACGTCCCCCAGCAGCAAGGAATGTGGGAAGCCAGCCTGTCGCTGCTCGATCTGCACACGCTGCCGGCACCGATCATCGTCGTCCTGCTGACCGACCCGAAGGCGCGGAGCGACAAGCAGAAGCAGTCCCTGGCGGCCCAGTTCGCCAAGAGCGACAAGAAGCTGGCGGAGTTGACCAAGGCCGTCGCCGATCACGACAAGGCCATGCCAAAGCTCGGCGTTGCGATGACGCTGGCGCTGTCGACGCCGCGCAAGACCAATGTCATGATCCGCGGTGACTTCCTGCGCAAGGGCGTCGAGGTGGACGCCAACGTGCCAGCGATCCTGCCGCCGCTGGACAAGTCCTCAGGCAAGCCAACCCGCCTCGACCTGGCGAAGTGGCTCGTCGCTGCCGACAACCCGCTGACCGCACGGGTCATCGTCAACTGGACCTGGCACAAGTATTTTGGCCGCGGCCTGGTGGCGACGCTGGAGGACTTCGGCACCCAGGGCGAGAAGCCATCGCATCCCGAGCTGCTCGATCACCTGGCGACCGAGTTCGTCGCGCAGAAGTGGAGCATGAAGGCGCTACACAAACGCATCGTGACGTCGGCCACCTATCGCCAGTCCTCACGCACGCGGCCGGAGTTGGTGAACCGGGATGCGCTCAACATCCTGCTGGCCCGACAGACACGCACCCGGCTGGAAGCAGAGATCATTCGCGACAACGCCTTGGCTGCCAGCGGCTTGTTAACACGGACCGTCGGCGGCCACAGCGTCCGGCCGCCGCAGCCAGCCGGTATTGCCGAGCTGACCTACGCCGGCAGCGCTCGCTGGGTCGAGAGCACCGGCCCGGACCGCTATCGTCGCGGTCTCTACACCTGGTTCCAGCGCACCAGCCCGTTCCCGATGCTGATGACGTTCGACGCACCTGACGGCACCCTGTGTTGCGTCCGTCGCGAACGCTCCAACACGCCGCTGCAGGCATTGACATTGCTCAATGACACGGTCTTCGTCGAGTGTTCTCAGGCCCTGGGCAAGCGCATTGTCGAGGACAAGGCCGGCGATGTCAAAGAACGGATCCGCCACGGTTTCCGGCTCTGCCTGGCCCGCGAGCCGTCCGCCACGGAGCTGTCGCGTCTACAGCTTCTGTTCGACGACGTGCTCCAGCGCTGCCGCGACAAGCCCGAGGCTGCGGCCAAGCTGGTGGGTAAGATGAAGGTGCAGGGCGTGGACGTTCCGGAGGCGGCTGCATGGATGGTGCTGGGCCGCACGCTGCTGAACCTGGATGAGTTCGTGACACGGGAGTGAGCGTCTGTCCGAAAAGGGTCAGGGACGCTTGTGCGAAGCACCCCTCGGGCCGTTTCGGCAACGATGCCTGACCCCTTTTCGAACAGATGCTGAGAGAAAGGCGTCCCATGAACATTCTTACTCGACCGGACGCACCGCCGGCCTCGCCCGGCTGGCAGTCGGGCGATGAGCAACGGCTCGTATTATGTGATGTCGCCTGGGCCGACTATCTGGCGATCGGCAACGCTCTCCGCGACCGCGGCAATGTGCGTCTCACCTACGACCGGGGGATGTTAGAGATCATGACAACGTCGCCCCGGCATGAGATCTGGAAGAAATGGCTCGATTATCTGCTCCAGCTGCTGATTGAGGAATGTGGCCTGGCACGCGTGACTGCGGGGAACATGACCTTCCAGCGCGAGGACCTGGAGCGCGGACTGGAGCCGGACGACTGTTACTGGATCGCCCACGAACCGCAGATGCGCGGTCGGCTGGACTACGACATCGAACGCGACCCGCCGCCGGACCTTGTGATTGAAATCGAGGTGTCGCGCGGCGCCATGAACCGGATGGGCACTTACGCACGTCTTCGGGTCCCCGAAGTATGGCGATTCGATGGCGACGCGATCCACGTTCACGTGCTGGACGCAAGTGGGAACTATGAGCAGACGGAGAGAAGTCCCACGTTTCCCAAGATCGCAATCCAGGGGATGGTGCCGTATCTGCAGCCCGATCCTCAGCAGGATAGCCTGACTGTCAGTCGTTCGTTCCGCGCCTGGGTGCGGGAACAACTGGCCGAGCTGTGAGGCCGCAGTGCGGCGGTGGTCGCGTTGGAGCGCAGACCGCGAACCCTCGATGGGTTCGTGACGCAGGGCAAGCTCCGTTGCGTCTTGGGAGTCGGGAAGGCGGTGTTCATGGCAACGGGTTCCTTTGGGCCAGATACCGTTGATGATTTCGAGCGGGCGGCGATCCAGAGATTCGCGGAGGCGCTTCATCTTGCAAACCATTTTCCCGGTGGTGCAGTATATCTGTGGGGGTATGTAGCGGAAATGTACTTGAAAGCTGCCACACTCCGGTTGATCCGCGGCGGAGCTACTACCGCCCCCATCGATCCCGTGGAACGAGACGCTGTCGAGAAAATGATCAAGAAGGACCTGAAACTCCATCCCAATTACGCGCAGCTGGTGCGTGGTCAGCACAACTTTCTCGGTTGGGCCCACTGGCTTGTCTTGAACAAGCCTATCATCTCCGGCGCTCCGTATCCGTTGCAGTTCGGTCAAGACCTGATTGCAAGCGCAGAGGCGGTCTACAACATCTGGGATCCGAACATGAGATATCATGAGTTAGCAGTAACGCCCGCAGCTCTTGCCGTCGTACGAACAGCAACCGAATGGCTGCGCAGCGAATATCCGAACATGTAGAGGGTTTCCGATGCCTGTTTTCCCGAGTCAACCTGTGCCGGTGGCCGGCGATCGTGACCAGATTGTCGAAACACTCGCCAGGGAACTGGAAAAGCCGGGCGAAGTTGGCGAGCCGCTGATCTTCGAGAACCCGATCCAGTTCACTGACAAGTTCTTCGTGGTCGTGATTTGGTCCGCTTGGGCCGGTCTGGCATGGAGCCAGCGCCCCGCCGTTATTCTAGATGCTTACCGAAAGTACGATCAGGAACACCCCGAAGCGAAGAAGAGCGCACGAATCACGACAGCTTCGGGAATGACTTGGGAGGAGGCGGACCTTGCGGCGTTTTTCCCATACTCCATCGCGCCCAATGCCCATTCCGGTATGGTGGACCCTGAAGAAGTAAAGAAGGTGATGCTGGAAGAAGGCGGAATTGAGACTCCGACCGGCACCAAACTTCGGTTTAAACTGCGTGAGTCTGCGGAAAAGGCATACTCGCGCCTCGAAAAGAAACTACCAAGCGCTGGCTGGGCACTGATTCAGGTAATCGCTCGCGTTCAAGACGATTAGTGTGTTCATGGGCTGGAACAAATCATGCACCCCTTCCACCGAAACCTGCTCCAGTCGCGCCGCAACTTCCTGGCCACGTCGGCCAGCGGCATTGGCACCGTGGCGCTGGCCTCGATGCTGCGCGACGAGGGCCTGCTGGCCGCCGACGCCGATCCCAACCCGCTGGCGCCGAAGCCGCCGCACTTTGCGCCCAAGGCGAAGGCGTGCATCTGTATCTATCTCGAAGGGGCGCCCAGCCAGCTCGACCTCTTCGACCCCAAGCCGCTGCTCAACAAGATGCACGGCGAGAAGCTGCCGGAGTCGTTCACCAAGAACGTGCGCTTCGCCTTCATCCAGAAGGAAGGCGCGCGCGTCCTGGGCAGTCCGCGCAAGTTCACGCGCCACGGCCAGTGCGGCATGGAACTGTCCGATTTCGTGCCGCACCTGGGCAGCGTGGCCGACGACGTGTGCCTGGTCCGCTCCATGCACACCGAGGCGTTCAATCATCATCCCGGCCAGCTGATGATGAACTGCGGCGTGCCGAACTTCGGCCGGCCGTCAATGGGCTCCTGGCTCAACTACGGCCTGGGCAGCGAATCGAAGAACCTGCCGGGCTATGTGGTCCTGACCGCGGGCCGTGGCACGTCGGGCGGCGCCACCAGCTGGGGCAGCGGCTTCCTGCCGACGACGTTTGCCGGCGTCCTGTTCCGCAACCAAGGCGAGCCGGTCTTGAACCTGAACAACCCCGACGGCCTGACCGACGACCTGCAGGCGAAGACCATTGAAGCCCTGCGCGACCTGAATCGCGAACGGCACGCGCAGATCAAGGACCCGGAGATCAACAGCCGGGTGGCCGCGTACGAGCTTGCCTTCCGCATGCAGTCCGCCGCACCGGAGCTGATTGACGTCAAGAGCGGCGAGACGAAGCAGACGCTGGACATGTACGGCGTCGGCCGCGAGGACAACCCGATCCAGGGCGCCCACCGCGGCGGCGGCAAGGGCCAGTACCACAGCTTCGCCACCAACTGCCTGCTGGCGCGGCGCATGATCGAGCGCGGCGTGCGCTTCGTCAACCTCTACCACGCTTCCTGGGACCATCACAGCAACCTGGACAAGGAGCTGCACTTCAACAGCGCCATGGCCGACCAGCCCGTCGCGGCCCTCATCAAGGACTTGAAGCAGCGCGGACTGCTCGACAGCACGCTGGTGCTCTGGCTGTCGGAGTTCGGCCGCACGCCGCTCGGCGAGAACCGCGGCGGCTCGACCAACGTGACCGGCCGCGACCATCATCCGTTCGCCTTCTCGATCTGGATGGCGGGCGGCGGCGTCAAGGGCGGCCAGGTGATCGGCAAGACCGACGAGTTCGGCTGGAACATCGCCGAGGAGCCGATCCACATTAACGACCTGCACGCGACGATCCTGCAACTGTTCGGCATGGATCACCTGAAGCTGACGTACCGCTTCCAGGGCCGCGACTTCCGGTTGACCGACGTGGCGGGCAAGGTAGTGCCGAAGGTCCTGGCGTGAGCGGGAGCGTTCGCTCAGCAACCTACCGACCGGAGTTTCATCATGCGCCTGATGGCAGTGCTGGCCTTTATCTTGCTTCTCGCTTCCGCGCTGGCGCCGTTAGGCGCCGCCGACGATGATGCCGCGGCACGCAAGCTTGCGGACGATGTCGTCAAAGCTGCCGGCGGTCCGGACAAGCTGTTGCGCATCTTTCGTTGGAAAGAGCAGTGGTTCCTGGGCGAGAGCAAGGACCCGCGCCCGCGCCAGGCCATCCTGGCGCCGCCGCTGGTCTGGGGGCAGGACGGCCGGAACATCGCCAAGGGCAACGCCGACCGATCGGACAAGACGTACCTCGTCTGGGTCTGGACGCTGGCCCCGCTGCTGGAGAAGGACTCTCAGCTGACGCTGTTGCCCGAGATCAAGGTCGAGGACAAGCCGGCGGTGGGCCTCAAGCTCAGCCGCAAGGACCGCAAGGACTACAGCATCTACTTCGACAAGGAAAGCAAACGGCCCGCATCGACTGGCGCGACTACCAGGTTTTCTTTGACGACTGGAAGGAAGTGGACGGCTGGAAGTACCCAGCGAAGGCCTTCGTCCGCAACAAGGACGGCAAGCTGCACCTCCGCACGGAGTTCCTGGAAGTGGAGCGACTCAAGGAGCTTCCCAAGGGGCTGGAACCCTGATCCGCCACTCACCTCGACGGTGCCGTGAAGATGGCGACGATGACGGTGATCGCCATGGCAATCAGCAGCGGCACGGCGACGCGGCGCACCAGCAGCAGCGGATTGGTCTCGGTCAGCGCTGCGGACATCAGCGTGACGGCAGCGACGGGCGACATGGTGCGTCCCGCGGCCGATGCGATCGACACCACGGCGCCGACGTGGGCCGCGTCGATCTGCACGGCCTTGGCGGGGGCGACGAAGAACTCGAACAGCGCCTGCGTCGTCGCCATGCCCGAGCCGCACAGCCAGCCAAATGCCATCGGCAACACACCGGCGACTGGAATCAACAGGATCGGCGCCGCGTCGATCAGGAATCCGATTGCTGTTGCGAGGCCAATGCGCTTGATGCCCTCGCCGAAGCACGACGCGGCGACGATGATGCCAATGATCCGCGCGAACGCATAACCGGCGCCCTCGAAGAACGACGTTGCCACGTCGCGCAGCTTGCGCGGCGCCGACATCGCGGCCAGCACGACGCCGACCAGCATCGCGGCGCCAATCTGGCGGCTCTCAAACACCTCGGCGCCGCGTGGAGCCGGCGCAGCGTCGACCGTCTTCGGCGGCTCGACGAACCAGTCGCGTGGCACCTGCACCAGTTTCAGCGGCGGGCCGGCCAGGAACAGCAGCGTCACCGGCACCAACGGCACCAGCGCCTTGAAGAGGTTGACGCGAAAGCCCAGCTCCGCATCACACTTCTCTTCCTTCGCAGGCGTTTCCTCCTTCATCGGCTCCTGCGATTCAGCACGGGCGCACAGGAACCAGAAGACCGGCGTGGCGACAGCGAGTTGCACCAGGAGAAGCGGCAGGACGTGTTCAACGCAATCGGCCGACTGGATCTTGAGCGCTTCCGCCACCGTGAGCAGCTCAGGTGCCGCGGGATTGAGCAGCTCGCCACCGAGCGATGAGCCGAGCAGCAGTGCAGCTCCTGTCGTCACCGCCGAGAATCCCGCCGCGCGCAACAACGGCACCAGCACCGCGCCGATGGCCACAGCCGTGCTCGTCTGGCTGACGACCGGAATGTTGACGAGAAAGCCGACCAGCACGGCACCAGGGATCAGGATCGGCCGGGCGCGACGCAGCGGCTTGACCAGGAGCTGCACCAGGTGCCGATCGCATTCGGTCAATCGAAGCACATAGGCAAAGCCCATCGCCGTGCAGAGCGGGATCACGAAACGCTCGTTGCTGAACGTCGCGAGGAATGTCCTGACAATTGCCATCGGCTGCCCGGCCAAGGCGCCAAGGGCCAGTCCCGCCACGGTCAGGACCAACCGGACGTCGAATTGCCGGGCAATTGCGTAGACGGCGGCAGCGATGATGAGCAGGCCGAGGACCCAGATCATGCAGGTTCATTCTCTGTGAGCGGGAATAGCCAGTGGCTACGCGGAACTGCCACGGATGTTACGCGGTATCAACCCCTGGGGGCAAGTCCAGGGAGAACGCGGCCCAATGCAATGCTCATCGGCAAGGAAGTAGAGGGCGGGCTGATCACGGCCTCGTTACCGGGCTCTGCCCTGTAACGCACTGCCGGCGAGGCTCTGCCTCGCGAACCCGTGGAAGCGGGAGGTGACACCCTCTCAACGACCAGTGCTCCAGGCGGAGCCTGGAGGGCAGTGCGCTGTAGGGCAGAGCCGCGTAACGAGAGGAACTACCGGGCTACTTTGTTGGGCGTGCTTCCTATAATGAAGGCAGAGTCGCTTGCGAACCCGAGGAGAGATCCCCATGTCGGCCGTGCGCCCGGAACCTGTGCAGCCGACCTCCATTGGCAAGGATGGCGACGATCGTCTGGCCATCGAGTGGAGCGACGGCCATCACGGCACGTACACCTGGAAGCACCTGCGCGAGGCGTGCCCCTGCGCCACCTGCCGGGGCGAACACGGCGCCCCGCCGGACCCGTTCCGGATCCTGTCGGCCGCCGAGCTGGCGCCGAAGCCGCCGCTCAAGCCGCTGGCAATGACTCCGATGGGACACTACGCGTACAAGATCTCCTGGAACGACGGCCACGATACCGGCATCTACACGCTGGAGAACCTGCGGGCACTGTGTGAGTGCGCCGCGTGTCAGCCGAAGCGCAACAGTTGAATCACCAGAACGGAGCCAAGCATGCACCCTCAAGGCGCCCCTCCCAAGATCGCGCTTCCGGGCGTCAAATCGTTGATCGCGGTCGCCAGCGGCAAGGGCGGCGTCGGCAAGTCCACGGTCGCAGCCAACCTCGCCCTGGCACTGCACGCTCAAGGCGCCAAGGTTGGCCTGATGGATGCGGACATCTACGGTCCCAGTGTGCCGATCATGATGGGCCTGGGCACCGTCGATACCAAGACCACCATGTTTCCGCTGGAGAAATACGGATTGAAGCTCATGTCGATGGGCTTCGTCGTCAATGCGGAACAGGCGGTGATCTGGCGCGGGCCAATGGTCCACAAGGCCGTCACCCAGTTCCTGACCGACATCGACTGGGGCCAGCTGGACTATCTGGTCATTGACCTGCCGCCGGGCACCGGCGATGCCCAGCTCACGCTCACCCAGACGGCGCCGCTCTCCGGAGCCGTCATCGTCACCACACCGCAAGAAGTAAGCTTGATCGATGCGCGCAAGGGACTGGAGATGTTTCGCCAGGTGCGCGTGCCGATCCTGGGCATCATCGAGAACATGAGCTACTTCGTCGGCGATGATGGCAAGCGCTACGACATCTATGGCCACGGCGGCGGGCAGAAGCTCGCGACCGAAACGGGCATGACGTTCCTGGGCGCGATCCCGATCGATCCGCGTGTGGCCCAGTGCGGCGACCAGGGCGATCCGATCGTGCATCGCTTTCCGGACACGCCGGTGGCGAAGGCGTATCTGGCCCTGGCAGGAACGATCGCTCAAGAATTGAAGCGCGCCGCCGGACAGGCGCCGCCCTTGCCTTCGGTGAACCTGTAGCTAGAAGCCGCACGCTTTCAGCGTGCAAGCCAATGATGAACTCAGCCCGGGGCGGCACTCGCTTCGCGAGCTGGCCCCGAGCTGTCCTGCCCAGCACCTACGGTGCGAAACGGCACCAATAGAGATGTCTGGCGTTTGTTCTCGCGGGGTGGTTGGCGCCTAACACTGCCAGCCGGCTATACAACGTGGCCGGCTGGAAGCCGGCCCCACGCCCCACGACCTAAGGATCCGCGCAAGAACAACTTGTGCAATTCCTGTAGGACGGATTTCCAATCCGTCCGGTTTTCTAGGGACGGATTGGAAATCCGTCCTACGT
>JAIEMG010000114.1 GCA_019752375.1 Gemmataceae bacterium
TCCCAAAAGGGGTCAGGCACCGTTGTGCGCAGCACCCTTCGGGCCGTTCCGGCAACGGTGCCTGACCCCTTTTGGGACAGACTCTCACGGAACACCCGCTTGCGCGGAGCCGTGCCGTCGCTCTGCAATCACCCGGCACGGACCACCTTTCATCCCGTCTGGAGGTGCGGCCATGTCCGCCACCCCGCTCGCTGTACGTCCCGCGTACCTGTTCGTCGCCCTGGGCATCGCCGCCCTGGCCGCGATCCCGTCGCCGGCCGGTCACAAGCCGGATTCGTGCTGGAACGTCGACGACCTGCGACCCGGCATGAAGGGCAGCGGCCGAACCGTCATGAAGGGGACCAAGATCGAGTCCTTCGATGCGGAAGTGCTCGGCGTGATGAAGAACACCAGTCCCGGACGCGATCTGGTGCTGTGCCGGCTTTCCGGCCTCGACCTCGACAAAACCGGCGTCATTGCCGGCATGAGCGGCAGTCCCGTCTACATCAACGGCAAGCTGCTCGGCGCCGTCGCCTATGCCTGGCCCTTCGGCAAGGAGCCGATTGCCGGCATCACGCCGTTCAGCCAGATGCACGACTTCGTCGCCGCGTATGAACGCCGCGACCTGGTGGAGCAGAAGGAACGGCCGACGCGCATCGGCCTGCGGACGCCGCTCAAGATCGACGGCAAGGAGTTCGAGAGCGTCACCGTCTCCTCGACGTTCGACGCACCGCAGCCGGCCGCGGCCGACGGACTGTACATGGTGCCGTTGCGGACGCCGCTGGCCGCCTCGGGCTTCACGCCGCAGACCCTGAAGGTCCTCGGCGATCGCCTCAACGGCACCGGGCTCGTCCCAATGCAGGGCGGCGCCGCGGGCGGCCGCATCGCGGACGAGGAGAAGGAAACGAAGCTCGAAGCCGGCGGGCCGCTGGCGGTGTCGCTGGTCATGGGCGATTTCGACCTGTCGGGCATCGGCACCGTGACGCACATCGAAGGCCGTCGTGTCTACGGCTGGGGCCATCCGTTCTTCGGCATCGGCACCTGCGACTTCCCGCTCCAGACGGGTTACATCCACACCGTCTTTCCCCGGCAAACGGTCAGCTTCAAGATGGGCTCGCCGTTGCGGACCGTGGGCGTCATCAACGCGGACGTCAGCACCTGCATCGCCGGCTGGCTCGACCGCGAGCCCGACATGATGCCGATGCGCATGACCATTCGTCGGGAAGCGGACCTCGAAGGACGCACCTTCAACGTGAAGACGGTTCGGCAGCGTTCGATCCTGGCGAACTTGGTCTATGCCGTGCTGACCAACTCCGTGGACATGCAGGGCGACCTGCCGGAAGACCTGACGGCCGAGTTCAAGGCTAAAATCTCGATCGAGGGCCGCCCGCCGATCGTGGTGCACGACATCTACTCCGGCAACAGCTACTCCGGCAACCGGGCGTCGCAGTTGATGTACTTGCAGGTGGCAGCGCTCGTCAACCAGCTTGCCTACAACCCCCACAAACCGGTGCGCATCAACCGCATCGACTGCGACACGACGATCATGTCGGGCCGCCGCACGGCGGACATCGAGTCCGTCGAGGCCGAAACGGACACCTATGCACCCGGCGAGACGGTCAAGGCGACCGTCTTCGTGCGGCCTTTCAAGGGCCAGCTGCAGCGGATTCCGGTGTCGCTCAAGCTGCCGGCCGACCTGCCCGAGGGCAGCTACACCGCGACCGTCTGCGACGACCTGACCTGCGCCCGCGCCGAGCTGCGCGACAAGCCGAGCCTGAACTATCCCCAGGACATCGAGCATCTCCTGGAATCGATCAAGATCCAGACGCGGGCGAAGCGCACGAAACTGGTGCTGCGTGTGCCGTTGACCGCGGTGGGCGTCGCGCTGGAAGGCAAGGACTTGCCGAACCTGCCGCCGAGCATGGTGCAGGTCCTGGGCAGCACGCGCAAGACCGGCGCCCAGACGATGGGCGGCTCACTAGTGTCGCGCCACAGCACGGAGTGGGTGCTGCAGGGCAGCGAAACGGTGCGGTTTGAAGTCGTCAAGAACAAGAAAACCGGCCTACGGAATGACGAATGACGAAGCCCTCGCGGTAATGACGAATGACGAAACCCGAATGACGAATCAATGACCAATGACCCAATGCCCGAACCGACACATTGCCGACACCCGATCCGATGCGCTTCTTGTTTCGACAATCGGATTTGGTCATTGATTCGTCATTCGGGCTTCGTCATTCGTCGTTCACTCAAGCACCAACATATCCTTGGAGCATTCATGTATCGACCCATACCCGTCCTTTGCTGCATTCTTGCTTTGGCCCTCGCTCCCGCTGCCCTGTGGGCGGCCAAGGTCAAGGTCTGGAACCAGTCCACGCCGGCCCATTACGACAAGGCTCAGCTCAAGCAAGCGGTCATCAGCAGCGAGGGCGCGCTGCGCCTGTCGCGCCAGCTCAAGCCGCTCGTCGAGTTGAACGCCACCCACGTCTGGGACATCGTCGAGGACAAGGCTGGCAACCTGTTCGTCGCCACGGGTGACGAGGGCAAGGTCTTCAAGATCACGCCTGAAGGCAAGGTCAGCGTCGCCTTCGACAGCCAGGAGAGCCAGGTTTTCTGCCTGGCCCTGTCGCCGGACGGCTCGATCTACGCCGGCACCGGTCCGAGCGGCCTGGTGGTACGCATCGCACCGGACGGCAAGTCGAAGGTCGTCTATCACAGCCCCGAGAACTACGTCTGGAGCCTGGCGCTCGACGCGAAGGGCGACACCATCTACGCCGGAACCGGTCCCAAGGGCCGGATCTACCAGGTGACGCCGGGCGGCAAGGCGAGCGTCTTCTACACGACCAAGCAGGACCACGTCCTCTGCCTGGCGACCGGCCCGGATGGCTCGGTCTATGCGGGCACCGACAAGAACGGCCTCGTCTACCGCATCGACGAGAAGGGCAAGGGCTTTGTCCTCTACCAGGCGCCGCAGGCCGAGGTACGTTCGCTGCTGGTGACCGCCGACGGCGTCTATGCCGGCACCAGCTCACCGACGAAGCGCAAGGGCGCCACCGGTTCATCGGGCGGTGATCGCACGTCAACGACCGGCACTCCCGCAACGCTCACGTCGACGACGAAGGCGGCGGCCAAGACTGCCGACGACGACAAGAGCAAGGACAGCACTGCTCCGCCGCCGCCCGCCAAGGACAAGGACAAGGACAAGGAACCCGAAAAGAGCAGCCCGGCGTCGTCGATCGCACCACCCAGCAGCGGTGAAAACTCGCTGTACCGCATCGGCACGGACGGCACCGTGCGCGAGGTCTTCCGCGAGAAAACGCTGATGCTCAGCCTCATGAAACAGGAAGGAAAGCTCTTCGTCGGCACCGGCATGGACGGCCAGCTCTTCGAGATCAACGAGGCCAGCAAGGAACGCAGCGAGATCGCCCGCCTCGATCACGGCCAGATCCACTGCCTGTGCAAGTGCAAGAATGGTTCGATCGTGGTGGGCACCAGCGATCCCGGCAAGCTCTACGTCCTCCAGGACCGCTATGCCTCCAAGGGCACGATTGTTTCCGAAGTGTTCGACGCCAGGATCGTGAGCAAATGGGGCTCGCTGCGCTGGAAGGCCGAAACGCCGGTCGGCACGAAAGTGACCGTTGCCGTTCGCAGCGGCAACATCGCCGAGCCCGACGACACCTGGAGCGAATGGTCGGACGAGCAGACCGATGCCGAGCAAGCGACGATCACCGCACCGGCGGCGCGCTTCGTGCAGTATCGCGTCACGATGGCCAGCGACAATGCGATGGTGACCCCGGTGGTGCGCGGCGTCGCCCTGCGCTACATGACCACCAACCAGGCCCCGGAAGTCAGCTCCATCGAGGTGCCCGACCTGGATGCGGTCAACCTGGACAACCCGAAGAAACTGAAGTTCAAGTGGAGCGCCACCGACGCCAACGAGGACGACCTGACCTACAACCTGCTCGTCCGCAAGGACGGCTGGAAGAACTGGGTCATGCTCGAAGAGGGCCTGACCAAGACCGAGTACGAGTGGGACACCACGACGACGCCGGCCGGCCAGTATCAGCTCAAGGTCGTGGCCAGCGATCGCAAAGACAACCCCGCCGAAGACGCGCTGGAAGGCGAGCGCATCAGCGCTCCATTCCCGGTGGCGCACGCAGCGCCGACGGTGACGGTCAAGGTGGTCGGCGTCGAGGGCGATCAGGCGATCGTTGAGGCGACGGCGACCGATCCCCTGGTGCGGCTGACCGGGGCATCGTTTGCGGTCAACGGCAAGAAGTGGATCAATGTCTTCCCGGCCGACGGTCTGTTCGACAGCAAGACGGAGACGTTCAAGTTCAAGACCGAAGCGCTGAAGTCCGGCACGCACGTCCTCGTGCTCAAGGTCCGTGACGCCGCGGGCAACACCGGCTCCGGCGACGTGGTCTTCACGGTGCAACCAAAGCGCTAAGCGTCTATTTCACTACCTGCCGAGCCGGTGGCATGGACGACCGAAGGTTCGAAGACCTTCGGTCGTTCGTGCCGCCGGCTTGCGATTGCCAACCGCTTTACTTGGCCTGAGGATGATACACCCACACCGTGCCGCCGGTCATGTTCGCCAGGTTGTAGGTGTGTTCCTCGACGTAGTGGTGGCCGTTGGAGTTCTGTTCCAGCACGGTAATCTGGCCGAGCCCGTTGCTGGACTTCACGATTGCCGAGTGGTGGCCCATGAAGGAGTCGGACCAGCTGTTGCCGGTCACGGTGTGGATGCCGACATTGCGGAACTGGATGATGTCGCCCGCCTTGATGCTGCTGAAGTTGCCATAGGCGGACTGAATAACGCCATTGCTCACCGTCCGGGACATGGCCAGGGTGCCCCAAACGTAGTCGGCGTTGGCGCCGGTCGTGCCGTAATCATCGTTGTTCTTGGCGCCGGCGCTTTTGAGCGCCGCCCGGACCAGGTCGGTGCATTGCTCGTTCCCGTAGTTGGCGACGTCGAACTTGACGGTCTTGCCCACGTTGCTCTGGGCGAAGGATAGCACCCGGTCGCCCGTGGTCTGGATCGCGTAAATCGAGATGTCATATGCGGGCTTGGGGACGTAAGCGGACGCAGGCTTGACCGCATAGAGGTTTGAGTAGGTCAACGATACGTACGAGGCCAGGCTGAATGACGACGGCCCGTCGCGGCTTTCAAGAGTCTCGAAAGTCGGACCGAATCGGTGGATCTGCTTTGCGGACATGGTAAATCTTCGCTTTCTGATGTGACTTGATGTTTTCGTAATGGGTCTTCGGAAGAGCATGTGAGCTTGCCAGGCTGTGGCTCCGATTGCCCTTCTCAGCCTTATTCCTGGCCCAAGCGACGTGTGACAGCCGAAACGGATTTATTTTCATTTTCTTGCGCCACAACCACAGCGCGGCGGTCACTATAGATTGTGACCCCCCGCGTTTGTGGGAGACCTGGCCATGTCCGGCGAGCACGTCAGCCTTGCCCTGCGACACATTCGCCACCTGCTTGGCGCCCGCCGCAGCGACCAACTCGGCGACCGTCAGCTCCTCGAGCGCTTCAGCGCGTCGCACGACGAAAGTGCCTTTGCCATCCTTGTCCAACGACATGGCGCCCTTGTGCTCAGCGTCTGCCGTCGCGTGCTGCTCGACGTGCATCATGCCGAGGATGCGTTTCAGGCGACGTTCATCATTCTGGCGTCACGACCGAAATCGATTCGTAACCCGGACAGCCTGCCGAGCTGGCTTTACGGCGTGGCCTACCGCGTCGCCAGCAAGCTGAGGACGCGCCTGGCCCGCAGCCGTTCCACGTCGGAGCCTGCACCGGAGCCCGCCGCCTCGGACACAACCACCGACGTAACCTGGCGCGACCTGCGCGCTGCCATCGATGAAGAACTGAATCGCCTTCCGGAGAAATACCGCGCGCCGCTGCTCATGTGTTATCTGGAAGACCGCACCCAAGATGAGGCCGCGGAACAACTCGGCTGGAACCGCGGCACCCTGAAACGACGCCTGGATCGCGGCCGTGAACTCCTGCGTGGCCGCCTGGCGCGACGGGGCTTGGCGCTCAGTGCCGCTCCGCTGTCGATGGCGCTCGGCGCCAATGCGACCGCCGGCATCCTCGCGCCGCGTTTGCTTGCCGCGACCCTGCAAACCGCGGCGACGTTCGCCGCCGACCCCAAGGCGGTTTCTTCGTCGATTGCCACGCTCGTTGCCGAAGCGATGACCACGATGACGGCAATGCGGTTGAAACTCTACGCCCTGGCGTTACTGGCGGTCGCCGCACTCGGCATCGGCAGCATGGTCGTGATCGACACGACCGCCGCGACGCCCGAATCCACTGCGCTGACTGCAGTAATGCCGGCAGGGCGGGCGGATTCGCTGCCCAACCGGTTGCTGGCCATTGGGGTACACGAATACATCTACGCCGAGCCGGTAAGCCAGGCTACAGGAAACTCCGCCTTGCATACGGTCGTCGATGACATGGCCGCGGCCTGGCAAATCGAGCCGGGCCAGGTCACGTTGCTGAGCGATGCTGCACCAGCGCCGCGGGCCTTCCCGCCACTAAAGTCCGTCATCCAGCAGACGATGGCTGAGTTCCTCGACGGCTGCCGTCCGCAGGATCGGGCGGTCGTGTTGTTCGTTGGCCATGCAGTCGATCTGGACGGCGAAGCGTACCTGGTGCCCATCGAAGGCGAACTCTCTATCGGCAGTACCTTGGTTCCATTGGCATGGGTGTACGAACGGCTGGCCGCCTGCAGGGCGCGGCAAAAGCTCCTGGTGCTGGACGTATGTCGCTACGATCCCATGGACGCGGCCCTCCATCGGGCGCTGCAGTCGCCGCCGCCGGGAGTTCAGGTCTGGTCTGCATGCGCCGAAGCGCAATTCTCGCACGAAGTCGACGGCACCAGCTTGTTTCTCGATCAGTTGGCCCGCGCCACACGGCAAGGAGAATTGACGCGTGGCGAGATGCCGCTGTCCGAGTCGCAGGCCCTGAGCGTCAATGAGCGGACACGTGCCATGGTCCGGCGCTTTCAGTTCACGGACCAGCTACCGAGTTTCGTGGGCGCCGAGGCGGAGAGCGTCCTCGTTCGCTCCACCGACCCACTCCCCCCGGCAATTGCATTGAAGTTGCCGTCGCCTTTCCCCGACGGCATTGCCACTCGTGCCCAGGTCCAGCGGATCCTCGATGTCGCGGCCGCCGTGCCGCCTGCCCTGGTCCACCGGAGTAACGAGCGCCGGCTCAAGGCCGGGAGCTTGCCCGTCTTTTCCGCCGAACAGGTGGCCCGGTATGCTCCGGACGAAGCCGACAGCGCGCTGCGCCAGGCCGTTCGCAAGGCCATCGGCCTGCTGGGCAAGCATCGCCTCAAGTTCCCCGATCAATTTCAAGCCCCCGCAGCCAAGCAGTTGGCGGAGTTTCGCCAGGAGATCGAACAGATTCAGCGGACGGTGGCCGAGACGCACGCCGAGTTCGAGCGCAGCCTGACTGAGTTGAACGACGTGCGCGACGACCGCAACGGGGAAACGCCGCACTGGCAGGCCAACTACGACTATGTGAAGGCCCGGCTGCTGGGTCGGATCGCCTTCGTCTACGAGTACAATGCCTCCCTCGCCAAGCTTCGCAAGGACGACATGCCGACGCTCGATCGCGCGGAACTGCACAACGGCTGGCGACTCATTTCGCGACGGCACATGACCGATCGCGAGGCCCACAAGATCGCCGAGGAAGCGCGCCTTGCCTTCCGCAAGCTCGCCCAGGACCACCAGGGAACACCCTGGGAGGTCCTTGGCAAGCGCGAGATCGCGGTCCAGTACGGCCTCGACTGGCAGCCCGCGAAGCTGGAGAAGTAACGCGGCACGTCATTTGATCCCTCTGTGCATTCTCGCGACTGCGCCTGTTTGAAAGGAAGATAGACCATGGTCGCTCGCCACGCTTCCGCTGCGCTTATGATTGCTCTGCTGGCTGCGGGCACGGCCCATGGCGATACGTCGCGCTTGCCGCCCAAGGTGCTGCCGAAGTCGCCGACCGAGGTGCCGATCCTCGCGCTCGCGCTGTCCGCCGACAGTCGGGTTTTGGCGACCGGCGGCATGGGACACACGATCCGTCTGTGGGACACCCGCACCGGCAAGGAGCTGCGCCGACTCCGCCATCGCCGCGGCGTGATCGCCCTGGCGTTCAGTCCCGATGACAAGCTGCTCGTCAGCGCCGGCGCCGATAGCTATGTGCGGCTCTGGAACGCTCGGACGGGCGAGGCCCTCCATCAATTCTCGACCAAAGATGCACGCAGTTGCATCGCCTTCTCGCCCGACAGTCGCGTGCTGGCAATCGGCAGCGGTGGCACCGTCTTTCGTTTCGATACGGACACCGGCCGCGAGCTCACGCCGCTCGCGGAGCTGGAAGTCGTTGTCGTCGCCCTCGCGTTTGCGCCGGACGGCAAGACCCTGGCGTCCGCGACGGAAGAGGGCGCGATTCAGGTCTGGGACCTGGCCACCGGGAAACGGCTCCGCGATATGCCGCACGGCAACGGCTCGCTGGCTCTGGCATTCAGCCCGGATGGCAAACTGCTCGCCGGCGGCGAGCGCGGCCTCGTTCGGTTCTGGGATGCCACCACCGGCCAGGAACGCGGGCGGATTCGACTTGGCATCGGCCAGGTGGGCTCGTCACTGGCGTTCTCGGGGGATGGCCGGACAGTTGCCACCAGCGGCGGCGAGGAGCCGTCCATTCGCCGCTGGGACGTGGCGACCGGCAAGGAACAGAAGCCGCTGCCGGGTTTCGAAGGCAGCATCGTGCCGGTCTCATTCGGTCCCGATAGCCGGGGTCTGGCGGCACTGGACCGCGATGCCCTGGCCCATTTCTGGGACATGGCGGACCCGAGTAAGAAGCGCGAATGCGCCACGATCAAGCTCACTGCCACGGAGGCCGAACTTCTCTGGGACGATCTGAGCAGCGAAGACGATTACGTTGCCGCGGAGGCCGCCTGGGAACTGGCCGGCGACGACGAACGCGCGCTGTCACTCCTGAACAAGCACCTCCGCCCGGAAGCTCCGCACCGCCCGATTGCCGACTTGATTGCCGATCTCGACGACAACCGATTCGCCGTCCGGCAAGCCGCGACGTCGGAACTGGAGCGCGTGGGACGCGCCGCCGAGTCAGCGTTGCGAGGAGCCTTGAAGGAGCGCCCGCCGCTGGAAGTGGCCCGTCGGATGGAGTTCATCCTTGAGCGCATCACGCGAGCACGCCTGTCACCCGAGCGCATGCGCGACCTGCGCGCCGTGGAAGTCCTGGAGCGTGTTGGTACTAGCGACGCTCGACGCTTGTTGGAAGTCCTGACCAAAGGCGCACCAGGAGCGCTGCTGACCCGTGAGTCGCGGGCAACGCTCGAACGGCTAGATGGCAAGGGGGCTCGATGACGTCGGCGAGCGAGGGCGGCCGATTCAAGAAGACAATCCATCGTGGAAACGTGAGGCACGCTGTCGCAAGAGCAATCCCGTCACTTTCTCCACTCTGCAGTCCGCCAATGACTGCCTCACTCCGCCAACGCGTTGGGTGGTGGCGTGATGACTCAACCTGCAGCAATGGTTGGACACGGCCGGACTTCGATCTGCGCCGCGGCCAGCGTTTGCCAGAGGCCGAAGCTCTCGCCCATGTCGGCATCGAAGTTTACGTGGCGATGCGGCAGGGTTGGTTTCTTCATACTCATGATTACAGCATCTCCAAGGCCGGTTTCACTTTAGAGTCTGTCCGAAAAGCTTGGTACAAAACCCCGAAAGCCTCGGGCGAGCGGGGAGCGTGAGCGACGGGTGTTATTCAAGGTCTCGAATAACTCCGGTCGCTCACGCCGCTCACGCCCCCGGCTCGCCACGAAAGG
The DNA here is from genome assembly GCA_019752375.1 of Gemmataceae bacterium. GTDB lineage: Bacteria > Planctomycetota > Planctomycetia > Gemmatales > Gemmataceae > JAIEMG01. The sequence continues at coordinate 9,831 of JAIEMG010000114.1, forward strand.
GCGGTTTGTTGAGTAGCCGGGCGAATAAGCCGCATTAAGGCGCGACGAAATTCTTGGAAAAAAGGTAGTTGGATGCGTCGCGCACGTCTTTAACCATGTGTATTTCGCGCATTCGGGAGAAACGGGTCTATGGTCAACCATCGCCTCGCCAACGTCATGCGGCATCTCGGCCGGCTCGTCGGTCGGGCGGACGGTGCCGAACTGCCCGACGGGCAATTGCTGGAACGCTTTGCCGTGCAACACGATCACGCGGCGTTCGAAGCGCTGGTGCGTCGGCACGGCCGGCTGGTGCTCGGCGTCTGCCAGCGCGTGCTGCAGGACCTGCACGCGGCCGAGGATGCATTTCAGGCGGTCTTCCTCGTCCTGGCACGCAAGGCATCGAGTCTCGACCGTAGCCGGCCGCTGACCAGCTGGTTGTACACCGTCGCCTATCGCCTGGCGTTGCGTGCCCGTTCGGCGGGTGTCCGGCAACGCCAGTGTCAGGAGCAAGCGCAGATCATGCACCCCGACCTGTCCACGACGCAGCCCGCCGACGAAGCGGCCACGCGAGAGCTTCGCCAGTTGCTCGATGAGGAGCTGAACCGGCTGCCGGAAAAGTACCGGATGCCATTGGTCCTCTGCTACCTGGAAGAGAAATCCCACGAGGAAGCAGCGCGCGAGCTCGGCTTGCCGCGCGGCTCGATCGCCAAGCGGCTCGCCGGCGCCCAGGAACGCTTGCGACAGCGGCTGGTTGGCCGCGGCCTGGCCCTCTCCGGCGGCAGTCTCGTCGCAAAGATGACGGAAACGGGCAGCGCTGCCGTCGTTTCCCCTGGTCTGATCGATAGCACCGTGACGGCAGCGGTTTCGTTCGCGGCCGGTTCGGTCGCGTCCGGTCTCGCATCCCTGTCGGCCACCGCACTCGCGGAAGGAGTGATGAAAACCATGTTTGTTGCCAAGTTGAAAGCGGTCGTGGCGGTTGGTGTCGCACTCGGCATTGCCGTGGGCGGCGGGCTGTTTGCCTACTCCGGCATGGCCGATCCCGTGAAGGTGGGGGAACAGCCGCCGGTTGCCGCCCCGAAACCGGAACGGCCGACGGCGGAAAAGATTGCAGCGGCGATTCAGAACCTGGAATCGAATCGATTCGAGGATCGACAGGTGGCTGCCGACTACCTGGTTGCCGCCGACCTGGCAGCGCTGCCGGCGTTACGGGCCGCGCTGAAAGAACGGCATCCCCTGGAAACGACTCGGCGCATCGAGAGCATCATCAAGTCGATCTCCCGGCCCGAGCGGATGCTCAAGGTCGAGGTCGAGCTTCCCACGGCTCCCGTCATGCTTGGCGTTGGCCAAGGCCGCATCGCGGCCAAGCTTTGGCTAAAGAACACCTGGGACGAGCCAATCGTGGTTTGCCAGCCGCTGGACGGCAGCATTCACAAGGAGCGCGATCCGAAATACGGCTTCACCCTGCTGGACGACAAGGGCAAGGAAGTGCCGAAGGCCGCGTGGGCGGGCTGCGGCAATGTCAATCCCCTGCGGGCCGAGGATTTCATCCGTCTCAAGCCCGGTGAGAAGGTGGACGTGTTCAACCGCGAAGGAAGCTTCGGCAGCCTCGACGCCGGCTACTTCAAGGACTTGCGGCCCGGCACTTACACGCTCAGCGTTCGCTACCGCATGGCGGGCACCGGCAAGCCCGGCGGCGCTCCACTCGGCAATCCTGGCGCCGGGGCGCAGCAGATGCTCAATGAGGCCTTGGCCTGCGACCTGGTGTCGGAGCCCGTCAAGTTTCGCGTCATCGACGCCCCTTCGACCGAGCAACTCCAGACGATGGTCGACCGCCAGGACGAAAGTGAAGTCAAGCTGGCCGATGCCATCAATGCCTTGGTGGGACGCAAGCAGCTGCCGTCCTTCGCGTCCGTCTGCAAGGTCCTCCGCCACAAGGATCCCCGGGCACGCGAAGCGGCAGCGTCGGCCCTCCGACTGTACACAGACGCCGGCAAGGCCGAAGCCCTGATCCTGGCGTCTCGCGACGAGAATGAGCTCGTCCGCGGCGCGGCCGTCAGCGGCATGCAAGGGGTCAAGGAAAAGGCCGTCGTGACGGCGTTGATCGACCGCCTGGGTGATTCGGACTTCCAGGTTCGGTACGCGACGATTACCCGGCTCAAGGAGCTCACGGGCCAGTCGTTCGGCTACAGCCATCTGACGCCGCTCCAGCAGTCGGAGCCGGCCATCCAGAAGTGGAAGACCTGGTGGATGGACAACAAGGAAGCGTTCAAGTTCCGGTGACAAGAAACAACTTGCGGCTTCGGCGGGGAACGGTTGACCGTCCCCGCCAAGGCGCAAGCGGACAAGTACCACGGCAGCGCAACGAAATGGGTGCAGCTGCTAATTCTACAGGATGAGCTTGAGTACCAGATGCCCTGTTTTTCAGGGTTTTCTCAAAGCTCGTGTCAGTTTCGTGCTGCAATCGCTGCCCAAATTTGGGCATTAATGGTCGATTTTCCGGTCTCCGAATGGCCGAAAACCTTGTTTTTCCCGTGTAGGATTGCTGTTTCCCTTGTAGAAAACGCAGTTGCACCCCAACGAAATGACGAATGACGAAGTCCGAATGACCAATCAAGGACCAATGACCAGGCCCCAATGAAAAGCGCAGCGCTTGGTCATTGGGGCCTGGTCATTGATTCGTCATTCGGGCTTCGTCATTCGTCATTTCGGCGGCAGCTTCTACTTCAAAGTTGTGCCGTAGTCTGATCGTGAATCACTCCGGCAGGGTCCGCAGCAGCCCCAGGACCGCCCAGCCGCTGCCCCAGTAGCTGTAGACCGCGGTGCCTTCCTCGTCGCTCTTCTTGACTGGAGCGCTGATCGTCTTGCGGTGGACGAACCAGTCGCCTTCGGAACGCTGCGTGGTCAGCAAGTACTTGCAGGCCTTCTGGACCGTGGAGTCGGACCCCTTGCGGCCGACGGTGCCCAGGACATAAAGGACCAGGCCGGTGGCGTAGGCATCGCTCCCTGGGTTGGCCGTCACCCAGCCCCAGCCGCCGTCCGTGTGCTGCTGCTTGGCGACTTGCTCGAGCAGCGTGCGGCTGCGTTCCGCGTCGCCGTGCTGGTGGGCGGTGAGCAGCTGGAGGGCGAGGGTCTCGGTGCTCGCGGGGGCAGCCTTGACGTTCCTGATGGCGGCCAGGGCACGGTCGCGAGCCTTCGCAGCGGGTTCTGGCAACGCTTCGACCGAGGCGAGGGCGTGCAGCGCCCACATCGTGTGGGTGTGGTTTGCCTCGGCGGCAGGCCACTTCTGAGCGAAAAACTGGCCGGCGGTCTTCCAGGTGCCGTCCTGTGCCTGTGTCTTGACCAGGCCGTCGATCAGGCCCTGGCGCGACTTGTCGGAGATACGCGGCGTGTACATGGCACCAGCATTGATCATCGCCGTGTAGCCGGAGGACGATGCCGAACCGCCACGGCCGCCCTGGCCAGGCACCGCCGCCGACTTCTGAAACAGGTCCTTGTCCTGGGCAGCGACTTCGGGCGTCATCAACTTTGACAGTTCATCGTGAAATTCGTACTCCAGCACGAAATTACTGTTCTTGATCGGCTGGAGCTTCGTCAGGTGGCCATCAAGCAGACCGCCCTGTTTCAGCTTGCCAAAGGACCCGTCGGTCAGCTTGTAGAACGTGTTCTGATTGAGGGCGTCGTTGACGATCCACTGGTTCCAGACGTCCAGCTTGGCGGAATCGACGGCAAAACCGCTCTTGCGGGCCGCGTTATGGGTCCAGACCAGCATCGGCACCTGATGGCAGGAGCTGCACTGGCGATTCGTGTTCTTCATCCACGCCACGCCTTCTTTTTCCATGTGAACGAGGCTGCGCTTGACCGCGTCGCGCACCTGCTCGGGCGTCGGCGGGGCGTCCGCCGGTTGCGCCAGGATGCCAAGGGCAACAAAGGCCAGGGAGGAGTGCAGGGCTGCCATGAGAAAGACCTCGGTTGGGTTCTTGGCGTGTGGTCTTCTTTACAGAAGGAATAACGGCGGCGTGTTACGCGATCTGGGAATTCCGTAATCGGTGTCGGCATCCTTGTTCGTAGGCGGATCATCTGTCTTTGGCGTCCCTTTGGTGAAAAGGAGCGGTGCCAACCATGAAGCGATATGGCTTGCGGATTGACGTCGCCGTGGCATTGGTGCTGGCGGTTTGTCCCGGCATCGGCAGCCGCTGCGAGCAGGCCGAGCGTGCTTCCAAGAAATCGGCGACCGCGCTCTGGGCCGATCTCGCCAGCAAAGACGAAGCAACGGCCTTGGGTGCGCTGCTGGAACTGGCCGCGCTACCCGATGACGCCATGCCTTTGCTGAAGAAAGACCTTCGGCCTGTGCTGATCGATCCGCGGCGGGCGGCGCGCTGGCTGGCGGATCTCGACAGCGAGCGCTTTGCCGATCGGCAGAACGCCACGGAGGAGTTCCTCCATGTCGGCCCTTACGCCGAGCCGTACCTGCGCAAGGCACTGGAGGGTAAGCCGTCGCTCGAGGTCCGCAGGCGCATCGAGCAGATCCTTGGCAAGATCGCGCAGCCAAGGCCAGGGGCCGACTGGCCGCGCGTTGCACGGGGCCTGGCACTGCTGGAACATTACAATGCCGTGCCATCTCGTCAGCTCTTGGAGCAGCTCTCCAAAGGACGAAGCAAGGCGCCAATCACGCAGGAGGCCGAAGCAGCCGTCGATCGGCTCGATGTGCAGTTGACCTGGCCCCCCAGCGAGCAGGTGCAAGCGTTGCGACAGCCTCTCCCTGGCCCCGTGGCCCGCGCTGCACTGGCACTTGCCGCCTCTCCCCAGCAAACCCTGGCGCACCTGGAAAAGGCCAGTGTCGAAGTGCCCGCACCGCCACCGATGTTTGCCAAACGCATCACGTCCCTGATCGAAGACCTGACGAGTCGGAAGAACGTCGATCGCAAGGAGATTCGCGCGACGCTGCGGCGATTCGGCATCATGGCCCGCGGTTCGCTGTATGACGCCATGCACAAGCAGAAGACCACCCTGGCGCGAATGGAGTTGCTCGACCTCATGAAACCGTTGGAAGCCGACTGGAGGCTGCGCGAGGAGGGGGAAGGAGTGGACATTCAGTTGCCGATGATGTCTCGGCTGAGCACCATTCTCCAGCACGTCGGAACACCGAAAGCACGCGAACTGGACGACGCCCTGCGCCAGGGAAAGCGGCTCTATGAACCGATAAGCCTGGTGCTGACATCCTGGTCCACGACCCCGGATGGCAAAGGTCTTGCGACCGTGGGGTCGGATGGCACGGTCTGCCTGTGGGACACCGCCAAGGCGGAGTTGGAATGGTGGACGGATCCACGCGGCAAGAAGGTCGTCGGCATTCGCTTTTCGAAAGACAGTAAAGTGGCGCTGGTCGATTTCGCCGACCAGCTTACGCAGGTCTACAACGTCGAGAGCGGCAAACTGACCGCGGAGTTCCTGCGGGTGGGAGAATGACGAGTCGCCGCGAAACGGCGATACCGGGAACATCGCGTTAATGGTTGAACAAGAACGCCGGACTGTTGATCAGCGCCCAGGTCAGGTCCTGCACGCCGAGCAGCCGTTTGTCGCTGGGCACGGCCGCGTCGTTCGCTTCGCGCTGCAGGCGAGCCAGTTCGGCGTCCAGCGAGCGGAAATACCTGGTCAGCTCGGCCTTCTCCGCGTCGGAACGCTTGTCGGGCTCGATGGCCAGGACCTTGGCGACGACCGCGGGCGGGCCCATGAGGCTGATCGGCGGCTTGGCGGTCGTGGTCGCCAGGCGGAACTTGCCGATGCTGTGATCGGCGTGCGGCGACTGATGCTCCAGCTTGATTGTCAGCACCATGTTGTCGCCCAGCGTCAGCGCGTCCTTCGTTTCAAAGACGGCAACGTGCGACTTGCCGAGCTGCGGTGACACCGCCCAGCCAATGTTGGTGTTGGCGTTGTTGATGGCGCTCGTCACCGCGAAGCCCTGCTGCGAGAAGTCGGCCTGGGCGCGCTGCAGGGTGACCTGCTTCGCCTGTTCCGGCTTGTCCTTGGGCGCGACCAGGACCTTGAAGTTGGTCAGCACGAAGTTGCCGTTGTCCGCCCGTCCAGGCCCCTGGGCGGGCAGGCTTGGGTCGGCCAGCACTTCCAGCCGGAAGGCCGTCACGCCCGCAAGCTTGGTATCGAACGTGAGCGTGTAGTCCTCCGGATTGCCCTTCGGACCGCTCACCAGGATCGAGCCGTCCGGCTGCTTGGTCAGCGTCGCCTTGCGGCGCGAGGTCAGTGTCGCCGGGTCGAGCGTCGTCCAGTCGGCCGCGGTCTTGAGGTTCTTCTCCCAGGCCGCCTGCTTGTCCGACAAGGACTTCTCGTAGGTGGTCAGCGCGTCGGCCTTCTTCCTGTACTCGGCCAGGAGCAGATCGTAGTCGGCGTCGGCGTCCTTGAGCGCCTGCACGCCCTTGGCCAGCTCCTTTTCCGTGGGCTGCCGACAAAGGACCGACAGGAACACCTCCTGAATCAGCTTCTGGTCGTCCTTGTTCTCTGCGACGAGCTTGGCAAGGCGGTTGTTCGGGTCCTTGATTGCCTCACCGAGCACGGGACCGTTGACCAGGTTGAGCACCGGCCCAAGCATCAGACCGCTGGAGCGTTCGCACTCGCAGGCGCTCTCGCGCGGCGGGCGGCCGAACTGCTCCAGGAAGGAACCCGGGATCGGCACGTTGGAATCGACGAGCTGCGCGGCACGGGCTCCTGCCGGCAGGCCCGGCAAACGCGACACGGAACCGGTGGCGCGGTGAATGGCGTCGTACAGGACCTCGGCCGGCAAGCGGCGGGCCAGGGCGTGCGAGTAGTTCACCTCGTCGTCCTTGTTCATGTCGTTGGTCGTCAGCGAGTGCTGGTAGGTCCGCGACTTGCAGATCGTGCTCATCACCTGGCGGACGTTGAAGCCGTTGGCGACGAACTCCTCGGTCAGGCGATCGAGCAGCTTCGGATTGCTGGCCGGGTTGCCGGCCCGGATGTCGTCCACCGGCTCGATGATGCCGACGCCCAGCAGGTAGCTCCAGATGCGGTTGACGTAGCTCTTGGCGAAGTACGGGTTCTCCTTGGCCGTGATCCAGCGAGCGAGTTGCTCGCGGCGCGACGCCTTCTCGGGCACGTCGCCGGCGTGCTTGAAGGGGAACAGCGGCGGAGCGACGGCGCCGGTACGCTCGTGCTTCACGTCGCCGCCCCCGACGTCGCTGATGATTTCCACCAGCGGCAAGGCGCCTTCGACCGCGCTACCGCCAATGCGCTGGCCCTTGTACTTCGGGTCCTCGCCGCGGCCGACCCGGGCGAAGTAAGCAGCCAGGTGGTAGTACTGGTCCTGCGTCCAGCGCTCGAACGGATGATCGTGGCACTTGTTGCAGTTGAAGCGGATGGCCAGGAACAGGTGCGTCGTGTTCTCCATCACCGCGTCCGGCGTGCGCAGCGTCTTGAAGTAAGACGCCGGCGGGTTGTCGACGTTGGAGCCGGTCGCGGTCAGGATCGCGTAGGCAAACTTGTCGTAGGGCATATTCTCGGCCAGCGCCTTGTGGATCCAGGCGCGGAACTCGGTCGCACCTTTATCACCCAGGAACTTGCGATTCACCTGCAGCAAGTCGGCCCACTTGTTGGTCCAGTGCTCGACGAAATCGGGACTGCCGACCAGCTTGTCCACCAGCTCGTCGCGCTTCTGTCGCGTCGGCCGATTGTCGTTCAGGAACGTGCGGACCGCGTCGGGCTCCGGCGGCAGGCCGGTCAGGTCGATGGTCACGCGGCGGATGAACTCGCTGTCGGTGCAGATGTCGCTGGGCAGCACCTTGACGCTCTTGAGCTTCTCGTGGACCAGCGTGTCGATCCAGTTATTGACCGGCGTTTCCTTCCACGCAAAGGCGCTGCGGTCGCCCATGACGATGAGCGTGGTGGCGGCATACGCGCCCTCGTAGCGGGCCAGCATGGCGCCCTCGCCGCGGCGGATGCCGGTGATCAGGCCGGCCTTGTCAGCCGTGGCGACTTCCGTATTGCTGCTTTCGATGAACGCCTCGGCCGTCACGTCGCGGACGCTGCCGTCACTGAAGGTCGCGATGATCGCCATCTGCTGCTTCATGCCGATGAGCGGGACAACCGGGCCCTTGGGAAAGATGTCGATGCTCTGCACGCGCGCCGCCTTGTCGTCGAGCTTGACGCCCTCGGCAATCCACAGTCGCAGGAGCTCGTAGTAGGGTTCGCCCGGCTGCGTCAGTGCGCCGCCGATATGGGGCACCGCGCCGGCGGGTTTCAGGAGCATCAGGCTCTTGTCCGGAGCGGCGCGGTTGAAGCGGCGGGCGGTCTCGTCATCGGTCAGGGCCCGGTAGTCGAAAGCCGGGTCGTAGCCGCGGAGCGAGAGCTTGAACCCGTTCTTGCCGTTCTGGGCGCCGTGACAGGTGCCGGCGTTGCAGCCCATCTTCGACATCGTCGGCATCACGTCCTTGACGAAGCTGGCCTCGTACTTGTCCTTCTGGCCCGTGATTTCCACAGGCACCGCGATGCTCTGGCCGGCGAGGCTGAATTTCAGCTCGCCCTTGCCGTCGGCCAGCGGCCGCACGAGCCCGGTTGTGGACACATTGACGAGGTTGGCCGGCTTTTCGGCCTGCACCATGCGCGTCATGTCGATGCGTTCGCCGTTTTCGAGGACGCCGGTGAGCAGGAGCTGGCGGTATTCGAAGGGATTCTTGAGCGCGACCGACGTTGGGAACGCCTCGATACGCGCCAGCTTGGCGTTGGGCGGAAGCTTTTCCTGCGCCTGGACGCTGCCCGTCAGCGATACCACCAGGCTCAGTCCAAGGAGCGTATACAGGTGAAACGATCGAGAAAGGTTCATTGGTGAATCCCGTCTATGTAGGGCCGGCTCTGCCGGCCTTTGCTCTCTAAAATCCGGAAAAAACCGAAACTATCGTCTCTTTTTCGTCGCTGTCGCGGGCCACTGCGAATTCTCGTCCACCCACTGGATGCCGAACCAGTACCACGGCGCGGCGGGCACAAACACAAGCCCCAGGAACAGCCAGGGGCTGACCAGGAAGCCACCGAGGAAGCCGCCGATGCTCAGGCAGATGGCCAGCCAGAAGCAGAGCATCGCGGTGGTTCGGCTCTGGATGCCGCCGACCGCCAGCCAGACCCAGAATGGTCGGGAGCGCGACTTCGGGACACCCACGACCGAACCTCCTTGCTACTCCGGGCGAGCGGGGGGCGTTAGCCCCCTGAGCGCCCAGAACTTTTGCGGAATTCTCAGGGGCTAACGCCCCCCGCTCGCCTTGGGCAAGTTACTTCGCGCCGCCCGGCGTCAGGGGCACTGGGGTAAATTCCTTGATCAGCTTGCCCGTCCGCGCATCGTTCAGACGGACCACGCCGTCGAAGCCGCCCGAGGCGACCACGTTGCCGTCGGGGCTGAAAGCCACGGTATAGACCGGGCCTTTCTGACCTTCGCATGTCGCCGCCTTGGGGTTCGTCTGGTAGTCGCCCATGAACAGGAGCGGCGACAGCCCCAGCTGACCCGTCAGAGGAATGGCATTGAGCGTTAGCGATGCCGAGCCCGGCGGCGACGTGGCTACGCGATAAACGCGGACCTCACCCTTGCCGTCCAGGCTGCTCGCGGCGGCGAAGCGGCTGCCGTCGGGGTTGAAACGAGCACTGAAAATCCGGCCCGGCATGCCCTCGAACTCGCGTACCTTGTTCGCGTCGTCGCCGATGACGCGCTTCGTCTCGCGGTGCATCTTGTAGATGCGCGGCACGCCGTCGGACCCGGCGATCAGCAGCTCGTCGTAGATCTTGGGAGCGGCCTTCGGCGTGTCAGGCGGCACCTTCGACATGGTGCGCACCGGCATCGGTCGGCGATCCACCGTCGTCAGGCCGCCCTTGAGCGCCCCCGGCGTGATGCTGGTGATGTTGTCGTTGAACCGTTGCGTCGCCACTTCGGTCATCTTCACCGTGCGGTCGCGGCTGACCGAGATCAGGTAGAGCCCCTCGGCGGAGAAGACGGTGCCCAGCACCCAGTCGTTGTGCGCTCCCTGATACAGCACCGGTTCGCCGTCGTTGGCGCTGATGGCACGCAGCGTGTTGTCGGTGCAGCCGAAGGCGATCGTCTTACCGTCCGGCGACCAGCTGGCGCCATAAAGGGTGTCGTACGTCACCGGATACGACAGGCGCAGCTTGCGCTTGTCGATGTCCCAGACCTGAACCTCGCCGAAGCGACCAGGCGAACCGCCCGTGACTGCCAGTTCCTTGCCGTCGGGCGAGAATTTGACCGATTGAATGCGTTCGGAAAGTCCGACGAGCCGCGCCACCAGGCCGGAGCCGTCCGCCTTGTGGAGGAGCACCTCGTGATAGCCAGAGACGGCGAGAAGGCTGCCGTCGGGAGAGTAGTCCAGGCCCGTGATGACGGGCGTCGAGGCGTAGACCGGCGGATGATCCTTGTCCACGACGTCGCGGGCCGACACCGGCGTGTCGTCCTTGGCGCCCTGTGCGATCCACTTGGTAATCAGGGCAATGTCGTATTCGCCCAGTGCGTCCTTGCCCTTGGGCATTTTTGCCTTGCCGTCCTTGACGATGACCTGCTCGATCAGGACGCTTTCGTTTGGTTTGCCGGGCACGACGCCGGGCTTTTCCTTGTCGCCGGGTTTGAGCAGTGCGGCGTGGGAGGTCATCACGTACCCGCCTTGCGGCTTGGCGGGCTGATGGCACCCCTGGCAATGCTGGGCGAAGACCGGCCGCACGTCCTTGTAGTAGCTGACCTCGGACGGCAGTTCCTTCTTCTTCTCCTGCGCATTGCCGCGGACCGGAACGGCAGCAATTGCAACGAAGGCGCCAACGCAAACCAGGTAGCGAACCACGGTCATCGACGTACCTCTTCGGGTGTAGTGGCGTCAGAAGGTTGGCGTGTTTTCCAGACCGGCCAGGGTAGCAACACGAACAGCAACGCGAGACGGCGGCAGGCGCCGGTGGGACAGGGGTCTCGCGCAGTCCCCAGCAGTTGCCCGGCAGGAATACCTCCGGACTGTCCGATCTTCGCAAACGAAAACCGAGCATGCAAGGTTTTTCGCGCCGGAGGCTGAGAATTCTTCATCTGTCGGAGTAAATCGTTGACGACGCTGGTTCGAGCCAATTAAGATGGAGTTGCTCAGGGGAGGATCGCTCGAGGAACGACTTCCTCGAGTCGGGACGCCGCTCCTACCTTCGCGTCGTCCCTACCTTGTCCCGCCTTTCAGCCAATCGGCTCCTGTATCGTCTACTACTGAGAGGTCTCGGCCATGCTCGTAATCCCCGGCCGGTCGGGTAAGGACACATGTGACGGCATCACGCGGCGCGATTTGCTGCGCGTCGGCGGCAGCGCGGTCTTCGGCATCACGCTGGCCGATATCCTCGGCCTGCAGAAGGCCACCGCCAACGAAGGCACCTACGGCGGTCCCGGTTTCGGCAAGGCGAAGAGTGTCATCCTCGTTTATCTCCAGGGCGGTCCCAGTCATCTCGACCTCTGGGACCCCAAGGACAACGTGCCCGATAACGTGAAGAGCGTCTTCAAGCAGATCCCGACCAAGACGCACGGATTGAACTTCACCGAGCTGCTGCCGAAGATTGCCCAGGTCACCGACAAGGTGACGATGATCCGCTCGATGAGCTACACGCCCAATGGCCTTTTCAACCACACCGCAGCCATCTACCAGATGCTGACCGGCTACACGGCCGACAAGGTCAGCCCGTCTGGCCAGCTGGAGCCGCCCAGCCCGAAGGACTTCCCCAACGTCGGCAGCAACATCGCCCGCTTGAAGCCGCCAACGGTGCCGATGCTGCCGTTCGTCATGTTGCCCCGGCCGCTCCAGGAAAGCAACGTGGTCGGCAAGGGCGGCACCGCGGGGTTCCTCGGTCGGGCTTACGATCCATACATCCTGTACCCGTCCGGCGACGACAACGACATGGCGAAGATGGACCGGATCAAGGTCGATGATCTCCAGCTTCGACCGGAGATCTCGTCCAGCCGGCTGGAGCGGCGCGGCAAGCTGCGCGATGCCATTGCCGAAGGCATGCCGACCCTGGACCAGGCGACCAAGAAGTACGCACTGGGCGAATACTACGACAAGGCGCTCGGTCTGGTCGTCTCCGGCCGGGCGCGCGACGCCTTCGACCTGTCCAAGGAGAAGCCCGAGACGCGCGAACGCTACGGCAAGAACACGTTCGGCCAGTCGCTGCTGCTGGGCCGCCGGCTGATTGAGGCCGGAACACGCTTCGTCGAAGTGAACTGGCCCAAGGTCGCCAACTCGGACAACCACTCGTGGGACGTCCACGCCGGCCTGTCCGCTCGAATGAAGAATCAGTCGGCTCCACTGCTGGATACCGGCCTGTCGGCGCTGATTGCGGACCTCGATGACCGCGGCCTGCTGAAGGAAACGCTGGTGGTGGCGGTCGGCGAGTTTGGCCGCAGCCCGGTGCGCGGCGTCAGCACGTCGGGCAATGACAACCAGGACGACGGCCGCGATCACTGGCCCTACTGCTACACAGCCGTCATCGCCGGCGCCGGCGTGCGTCGCGGTTACGTTCATGGCAAGTCGGACAAGACCGCTTCCGCCCCGCTGGAGAAGCCGGTCCATCCGCGCGAACTGCTGGCGACGATCTACCACAGCGTCGGCATCAACCCGGGCAGCATCGTCTACAACCACCTGAACCAGCCGCGCGAGCTGGTGCAGGGCGAGGTGATCCCTGAGATTCTGAGCTAATGCCGTTCCATTGGCTGAGCGCACGCGAGCTGCACTGGATCCGTCCAGAGCGGCTCGCGTGCGTTTGATGCAACAACCAGGACGGCAACTTCGCCAAACGCCGAACAGAAACGCTCCGATGCCAACTCGTGCGGGGGGAAGGAGTGTGGCGTCACACAAGCAGGTCCGACACCCGTACCGATGCCGCCGGTGCCGCCAACGGCGAGATGATGTCTGCGGAGCCAAGTGCCAGGTGAGCGGCGTAATCACCAGCCTGGGGATTGCGGTAGACCAGCAACCTCCGCCCGTTGATGTCCACGACCCAGTATTCGGGGATCCCAGCCCGGGCGTAGAGCAGACGCTTCTCATTCGTATCAAAATCGAGAGACGAGTCCGCCGCCTCGACCACCAGGTCTGCTGTGGTCGGATGGCCGCCGCTGCCGCGTGGTGTGCCAGCCATCACGGCGAAGTCGGGTTCCGGATCGAGGTCCTGACCAAGGACCAGCGGGGACTGACTGCGAATCCGCCACCCCGTCCCGAAGGCGGCTCGGAGCGCCACCTCGACCAGCTCGAGCGTGATCGCATGAGGTGGGTTCATGGCCCCCTCCTCCAAGATTACACCATCAATAAGCATCGCCCGCCGGCCCTCGAAAAAGCCCAGGTCGCCAAATCGCTGAAATTCGACGCACGTCCACCGCACGGGCCGTGGGCCAGCCAGCCCGGTTCGCGATGACGCAAGCGGCATTGTCGTCACGGGAATTCCTCGCATCACAGTTCCCGATAGGCAGAATCGATTCGAAATCGCAGGATACAAGCGGAGTTGGAGGACCGCAAGCGTGCATACCGCGCGCAAACGAGCCGCACTGGTCTGTCGAGAGGCCAGCGCGGCTCGCTTGCGCGTGGTATCGTTCCACACCTATTTCGCAGCGCTCGTCATCTTGATCATTTCCCGGCACGACTTCGCACATTCCCGGCATGCCTTGGCGCACTCGGTCATGTGCTTGTCGTCGGGGAACTTCTCGCAAGCGGCCCCGCACTCGTCGCACGCCTTGGCGCAGGCGTCGCAGGCCAGGGCGGCCATCTTGCTGTTCTCCCAGGCACACAGCTTCGCAGACGTCTGACACAACTCGGCACAGCCAGCACACATCTTGAGCGTGGCCATGTGTTCCTTCTTGCCGCCGTCAGCCAACTTCTGGCAGTGGCGGGCGCAAGAGTGGCAAGTGTGTGCACACATGGCACAAACCTTGCCGCACTTCTGGAGGTGTTCATCGTGATCGCCCTCCGCCGCCAACAACTTGTCAGCGCTCGCGGCCAGCCCTGCGGCCGCGGCCCCCATCAACCCCATCGCATGCCGTCGATCCATGATTGTTTCTCCTGTGTGAAGACGTGAAGCGATCCACGGGCCAAAACTGCCCATAGTTATTACGCAACTCGAATGCCTGTGGCGCGAAGGAGATGCGAAAAACCGAAGAGGAGAAAATGGTTACTTGAAGCGTCCGATACTAAACATTCCGATGGGAAGCTCGCTATGCCCCTTATCCGAGAGGTCGGCAAGGATCTCGCCAACGACCGCAGCAAATTTGAAGCCATGCCCGGAAAAACCTGCCGCAATCGCCACCTGCGGATGAGCCGGATGGACGTCGATGATGAAATGCTCGTCGGGTGTCATTGTGTACATGCAAACGCGGGCGAAGCGCAACGAACCGCCAACGGCAGGCAGGTGCTGGCGCAGGAAGCCCCGGCATTCCTCTTCGTCCGCCGACGTGACGTTACGGTCGAGCTGAGACGGGTCGGCGACGCTGAGCCCTTCGTCGTGCCGGGCGACCTTGAGACCGTTGGCATCGAGCACGGGAAAACCGTAGAAGAAGCTGCCCGATCGCTGGACCATGTAGCAGGGGAACACATCGCGGCGAAACAGCCGGTCGTCGCTGGTGCCGAACCAGTGCAGCACCTTGCGACGAACGGTCAGGGGTAACCCGAGGTCGCCAAGCACCTGGCTGGTCCATGCTCCCGCCGTGATGACCAGGCGCTGGGCCGCGTACTCTTGCCCCTCGGTGCGTACCACCACGCCCGTCGGCGTCGCCTGCCAGGAAGTGACCGCACTGAAAGGACGCAGCTCGGCCCCCAACCGGCGTGCTTCCTCCGCATAGGCAACGACACAGTCTTCCACATAGAGGAAGCCGGCGTCGCGCTCCAGGGCGCCTACGTATTCGTCGCCAAACTGAAAGGCCGGATAGCGCCGGCGCAGGTCCGATCCCGCGATTGATTCGACGTGCAGGCCATGTTCACGCGCGGATCGCTGCACGCCCTGGATCAGTTCGCATTGAGGCGTGCCGATGCTCAGGACACCGCATTCGGTGAAGAGATGCCGACCCTGGAGTTGCTCCAGCTCGTACCAGCGCTGATAAGCGCGATGAAGCAAGGGCACGTAGTTGGGGTGCTCGAAATAGGCCTTGCGAATGATGCGGGTTTGCCCGTGCGAGCTGCCGCGATCGTGGCCGAGCGAGAATTGCTCCAGCCCGAGGACACGCCGGCCGCGCCGCGCCAACTCGAACGCGGCGGCCGCGCCCATGCCGCCCACGCCCAGCACAATGACGTCATAGTTTTCTTGGCTCATGCACGCATTGTGTCCGGCGTCGCGAGACAACTCAAGTGTTTACCGACGCTTCGCACCAGCGCTGCGAATGGGTTCGCGATTCGGCAGGTCGCGCTGCCGATAGATGTACGTCGAGCACGAACGGGCCGGACGCGTCCAGCATTTGCTCGATGCCATCGTCCGCATCGCCGTCCGCGACGGATCGTGCTTCGACGAGGAAGCCGCGGGCCAACTCGGCGAAATCGGGATACCGATCATCGCTGGGTGTGGACTCGTTCAGCAACAGCACTTTCACCGGCAATTCTTCTACATAAGCACAGGCCAGTTCCTGCACGTTGGTCAGGAAGCTGTCGACCGTGTCGACGGCGATGACTGTCTTGTCATGCCGTCCTACTTGCACGCCAAGGGCAGCACCGAGGGCGAAGCCGAGCGAGCCCAGGCTCGTACTGCGAATCCAGTGCTGCGGCGTCGGAACGCGATAGCCGCGTCCTACCCAGGTTTGTGCTGGTCCAAAACCGGTGGTCAGGATCGTGTCATTCAGCCGCTGCCGGCCGCGAACTGCCTGCTCCAGCTGACGAAGGACCGCAGCCGGGCCGCGATCGCTGTCATTCAGCACTTCGACTTCGGTCGGAACCGATTGCCACGGCTGCGGACGATAGCCCGGCAAGCAGAGCGGCACGTCGTAGTCCGGCACCAGGCGCCGCGCTTGCAGGTCCTTCGGCACATCGACGATGACCGGGCCGGGGCGTCCCGTGGTGGCGACGTGCAGCGCTTCCTTCATCACGCGAACGATGTCCTCGGCCCTCGTGACGAGGTAGTGATGCTTGGTGATGCCCCGGCACACGCTGACGATAGGGATCTCTTGAAAGGCATCCGTTCCCAGCGACGGCCGATTGACCTGGCCGGTGATGGCGACCATCGGCACCGCATCGCGCTGGGCGTCCGCGATGCAGGTCACCAGGTTGGTGGCACCTGGGCCGCTGGTAGCGAAGCAGACGCCGACCTTGCCGCTGCTGCGTGCGTAGCCGCTGGCGGCGAACCCGCCACCCTGTTCGTGGCGCGGCAGAATGGTGCGCAGTCGCGATTGCACGCGCGTCAGGGCCTGATGGATCGGCAAAGTCGCCCCGCCCGGGTAGGCGAAGACGGTGTCAACGCCGTGACGAATCAAGCATTCGAGCAGGACATCGGCCCCATTGGGGGGCGTGGAGTTCAATCCCATGACGCGGCAAGCTCCTTCGTGGGCAACGCGGCGATGGGACCATGGTACCCTGCTCCCAGGCAGCGCCCAGTAATTGGACGAAATGGCAGGACGATTGTATTAGTGTCATTCAACAGACCGGCTGCGCTTGGTTGGGAGGGGGCACACCGATGACGGCCGAGGCCAGACCAACCATCACCAGTTCCGGTGTCGAACCTCGTAGATGGTGCCGTCGCTGACGTGAATGGCAAACGGCTCGAATGGCCGCTTGCGCAGCGCTTACAGTAATTCCTGGGGCGGCATGGTGACAATCTCGAATGCCATTCACTTAAGGCGAGCGGGGGGGGGGGGGGCGCCCCGGGGGGGGCGACCAAAAAAGGGGTGGGGCACCC
>JAIEMG010000242.1 GCA_019752375.1 Gemmataceae bacterium
GGATATGCTCCATGCGCATTTTCAGCTGCGCCGGACGGCATTAATTCATCGAAAAACGCCCCTTTTCGCTCAAAATCTCTGGAAAACACCGGTAGAATCAGCAGTTGCACCCATTAGAAATCCACGTGGAACCGGATGCCAAAGCCTTGGAAATCGCCTTCGCGACGGCCGGCGAAGTCGGTCGGCTCGAAGTTGCGGTTCATCCAGATGTAGTTCCACTGGATTCTCGTGTTGTCGTTCAGGTACCAGTTGAGGCCTCCGGTTACCGCATGGGCCAGGCCGCCGTTGATGCCGCTGTTGCTGAGGTCAATGTAGTCATAGCGCACTCCAACTTCCCAGGCCCCCTTGCCGAAGATCGAGCCCAGCGGGCCTTTCGTCCAGAACGCTTTCTCATGGACGGCGACGCGGTCATACGCGGGCTGGTTCAAGCGGAGCGGTCGGTACTCGCCGGTCAGGAAGTAGAGGGCCTCGACGTAGTAGCCCTGGGCGTAATACGTACCGCGCGGCGTGTAGCCCAGGGCGCGAAGCTGCGCTGCCGTGGCGTTGGTCGGCGACAGGACCTGGGAGCCGGTACTGGTAAACGTGTTCGTCGCCTTGGCGGCGGACCACTCCGACGTGAGGGTCAGGGGGCCCCAGGCGGATGCGATTTCGATATTAAAGATCTGCTCGTTGTCCCCGCTGAGTATGGTCCCGGTGTTGACGATGTTTGGCACCAGGAATCCGGAGCTGGCGCTCTGGACCTCCGGTTGGGCGCGGAAGCGCGTCTGATTGAACGGCAAAGCACGCTGGCTGTAGGCCACGCCGAACATGAGCCACTCGCGGCCATTGTCCATCCACACCGGCAAGGCGGTCAGGCGGGCATCGAAAGCGTACTTGCCGTCGCCGATGGAAACGCCTCCGTCGCGGTTATCGTTGGAGTTGAAATCGTTGGGACGGAACAGGCCGACCCAGCTATAGAGCCGATCGCACAGGTAGGTGCGGTAGAATGCGAGGCCATTGTCGAACTGAAAATCGTTGTTGAAGGCGTTGAAAATCAGGGGCCGCTCCATGAACGGCTGGAAGTTGTCGCTGCTGCCATTGGCGAAGCTCAGGATCTCACGTTGGTGGCCGGCGCGGAGCGTGCCGAGGTACGGCATGTCCTTGTACTCGATAAAGACATCGGTCATGCGCACCGCGGGCGCCAGTTCCTGATCAAACGCGGCACCCGAGGCAGGTGGAGTGGGCGAGATGCCCAGCGTCCGCCGCCGCAAGTCGAGCGCGCCGGCGAATTCCGCCTCGGCGCGGTAATCGAACTGTTCCCAGAGCGTGCCGTCCACGCGGAGGCGGAAACGGCGTACGTCGAAGCCATCTTGGAGGCCCTGGTTGGCGTCGAAGTAGTTGTTGAACTGGGCAATCGACTGGTTCATGCTGTGGGGAGCGCTGTACCAGGTCGTATCGAAGTCAATGCGGCCGCCGACGTGGAAGGTAAACGCCTTGTCGGAAGTCTCGGCCCAGACCCCGTCCTTCCACGACGCCTTGACGTCCAGGTTCTTGCCGACCTCGAAGCGCTTCGGGCCGCTGTCCGCTGCCTTGCCTTCTCCCACACGGGCCTTCGGTGGATTCTGCTCGATGTAGTCCGCAATCAACTTGCGGACGACGTTGCGGTCGAGTGCCCCGTCGTCGGTCTTGCCTTCGGGTGTTTCGGCCTTTTCCTGGCGGACGGCACTTTCGCCGAGCTGTTCCTTCAGATCGCGCACGTTTTTTTCGAGCTCGTCGTTACGTTGTTCCAGCTTCTGAAGGCGATCCAGAAGCATCTGAAGGTTCGCGCTCGCCGGTTCCTCCGCGCGGCTGGGGGGCGCAAGGGTCGTGCAGGTTCCGAGCGCCAGAAGGAGGATGGCAACTCGGGCACCCCTGATGGAATGGGTAATCATGCTAAGACCTTCCCTGGTCGGGCGTGCCTCCAGCCACACCGGTCAGCCACGCACTATCCGCAGTCTGCCGCGCCTCCCGTCCCCGGGTCAGCTTCCACCAAGAGTGATCGTCGCTAGATTCGCCAGAATCCACAAAACCAGCGCTCTAGCGATTCTGGCTCGGCCGGCGAAGCCTGGTACGTTCGGTACGTTCTACCTGGATGACCAGGCCATCCTGAACGATGACGGTCACTTCTCCGAACTGCAGGCCGCGCAGAGCGTTCTCGATGACCTGGAGGGCACGCGCCAGGTGGCGATCAGCGGCCGGTGGCTCTTCTTCCGTCATGGCTGTTGTCCCCCGCGGTCGGGCCCGCTCGGTTCCCCGGCGTACGGGCGCTCAAATCGTGTACTCCGGTTCCGGTAAAAACACGCGCAGCTTGCGCGGCGCCACATAGACCGTGTCGCCGGGGCTCAGTCCCAGCTCGGCGCGGCGCTCGTGACTCAACTCGACGTGGACGGTGAGGCCGAAATCGACGGCCAGCAGCTGGACCCGCGTCACCGGGCCGGCGGGGTTCAGGTGCAGCACGTTCGCCTTCAGGCTGGGGGTGCCATTCGCCGACCGCTTGATGTCCAGCTCGTGGGGGCGGACATAGAAGGTCGCCGGCCGCTCCTCTTCCTGCGGATGGGCGTCGTGGGCCGCCAGGTCGATGTTGCCCAGCAGCAGCCGGCCGCTCTGCACCCGGCCCTGGAAGACGTTCACGTTGCCCAGGAAGTCCATGACGAAGGGACTGGCCGGGTGGTCGAAGACCTCGTGGGGCGCTCCCATCTGCTCGATCTTGCCGCCCTGCATGACTACCACCTTGTCGGCAACGGCGAACGCTTCTTCCTGGTCGTGGGTCACGAAGAGGCTGGTGACGTGGATTTCGTCATGCAAGCGACGCAGCCAGGTGCGCAACTCTTGCCGCACCTTGGCGTCGAGGGCGCCGAATGGTTCGTCGAGGAGGAGCAGCCGGGGCTGCGCCGCCAGCGCCCGCGCCAGGGCGACCCGCTGGCGCTGGCCGCCCGAGAGCTGGCCGGGGTAGCGCTGGTCCAGCCCTTCCAGACGAATGAGCTTGAGCAACTCCGTGACGCGCTCGCAGACCTGGCCGTCGGGCCGGCCGCGCACGCGCAGGCCGAAGGCGACGTTCTCGTAGACCGTCATGTGCCGGAACAGCGCGTAGTGCTGGAAGACGAAGCCGACGTTGCGCTGCTGGGCGCTGGCGTGCGTGATGTCCTCGTCCTGGATCAGCACGCTGCCCACGTCCGGCACTTCCAGGCCGGCGATGATGCGCAGCAGCGTCGTCTTGCCGGACCCGGACGACCCGAGCAGCGCCACCAGCGAGCCGCTCGGCACCTCCAGGCTGACGTTGTCCAGCGCCGTGAACTTGCCGAAGCGCTTGGTCACGGACTTGATGGTGATGCTCATGCCTTCTCTTTCCCTTCCGGCGGCGGCGTGCTCGCCGTGACCGCCTGGACTTTCCGTTCCAGCCCCGCCTTCACGACCAGCGTAATCAGCGCCAGAAACGTCAGCAAGGACGCCAGGGCGAACGACTCGGGGATCTGGTTCTCCTGAAACAGCGTCTCGACGCGCAGGGGAATGGTCAGCGTCTTGCCCCGGTACCGTCCCGAGACGACGTAGACGGCGCCGAACTCGCCCATGGCGCGGGCGTTGCACAGGATGACGCCGTACAGCAGGCCCCACTTGATGTTCGGCAAGGTAATCCGCGCGAACATCTGCCGGGCACTGGCGCCCAGACTCAGCGCGGCCAGCTCCTCGTCCGAGCCGATCGCTTCCATCACCGGAATCAGTTCGCGGGCGACAAACGGAAAGGTGACGAACGCCGTCGCGAGGATCAGGCCCGGCCAGTTGTTGATGACGTCAAAATCGTTGTCCGGCAGCCACGAGAGGTAGCCCTTGGCGCCGAAGATCAGCACGAACATCAGGCCCGCCGCCACCGGCGACACGGAGAACGGCAGGTCGATGAGCGTCACCAGCAGCGTGCGGCCGGGGAAGCGGAAGCGGGCGATGGTCCAGGCCGCCGCGATGCCGAACACCGTGTTGGCGATTACCGCCCCGGGCGCCACGATGAGCGTCAGCTTGATGGCGGCGAAGGTGTCCCTGTCGTTGAAGAGTGCGTTGTAGTAGCGCTCGACGCCGCCCACGAACGCCTCGGTGAAGACGTGGACCAGCGGTATGATGATGAACACGCCGACGATGCCGAACGCGGCGAGCGTCAGGCCCCAGCGGACCAGGAGCGGGTCCTCGTGGCCGCGCCGCGCCGGCGAGGCCGCCAGGTCGATCTTCACCGGCCCTTGCGTCTTAATGCTCATTGCGGCGGCTCCAGCGCTCCAGCCAGTTGATGACGATCAGCATCGCAAAGGACATGACGAGCAGGACGATGGCGATGGCGGCCGCTTCGCCGTACTCGGTCTCCTCCAGGCGGTTGACGATGAGGATCGGCGCGATCTCCGTGTCGAACTGCTTGTTGCCGGCGATGAACACCACCGAGCCGTATTCGCCCAGGCAGCGGGCAAAGGCCAGGGCGAAGCCGGTGACGATGGCCGGGTACAGGTTGGGCAGGATCACCCGGCAGACCGTCTGGAAGCGGTTGGCGCCCAGCGACGCGGCCGCCTCTTCCTGATCCGATTCGAGCGCCTCCAGCACCGGCTGCACGGTGCGGACGATGAACGGAATGCCCAGGAACGTCAGCACCCAGACGATTCCGGAGCGCGTCAGCGCCAGCTCGATGCCCAGCGGCACCAGGAACTGGCCGAGCCAGCCGTTCTTGACGTACAGGCTCCGATAGACCAGGCCTGCCACGGCAGTCGGCAAGGCGAACGGCAGATCGATGAGCGAGTCGAACAGCCGCTTGCCGGGGAACTGGTAGCGCACCAGCACCCACGCCACGACCAGGCCGAAGACGGTGGAAAGCACCGCCGCCGCCAGCGAAGCGCCGAAAGTCAATGCATAGGCTGCCTGGGCCCGCGGCGTCCAGACCGCTCCCCAGAACTGGTCCCAGCTAAGCGTCATCGCCTTGAAAAAACAGGCGCCCAGCGGGACCAGCACCAGGATGGTGAGGTACGTCAGCGTGTAGCTCATGCCGGGCAGGAACCCCGGCAGAATCCGACGGTTGACGGTGGCCATCAAGACCCCTCCGCCCGGGGAAACACGGCACGCCGGTCGGTCCCGCTTAATCCGGGCGCCGGCTTCCGAGCGGCAGCGCCCAGGTAGATGATCTCGGGATAGACGCGCTGCTCGGGCGGGTCGCGGCGGATGTCGAAGTAGCGATCGACGACCTTGCGCAGCGACGTCCACAGCTCGAGCTGCAGCTGGATGGTAGATCCGCTGACGCCATGTTCCAGCGCGGCTCGGAAGGCGGCGTCCGTCAGCTGGGCCAGCAGCTCTTCGGAAACGGCCACGGGACGGACGGTTGTTGTCGGCTTGCTTGCAATCAAGTGTTGACTCATCGTGCACCCATCAAGCTTGGCGAATTCGGGTTGGAGGAAACCCCCGGCCCCGGCCTCCAAGGGTTGGACCGGGACCGAGGGGGGGCGGGGCGATAGGCCGTAGCCCGTCATTTGCCGGCGGGCTTCTGATAGATCTGGTCGAAGACGCCGCCTTCGGCGAAGAACTTCTTGGAGGCATCGTCCCAGCCCTGGGCGATGGCCGTGATCTTGAACAGCTTGATCGGCTTCGCCCACTCCGCCTTTTTCAAGATCGCTTCGTTGTAGGGGCGGTAGAAGTTCTTGGCGATGATCTCCTGCCCCTCGTCGGTGTAGAGGTAGCGCAGGTAGGCCTCGGCGATTTCCTTGGTGCCCTTCTTCTCCACGACCTTGTCCACCCAGGCGACCTTCGGCTCGGCCATGATGCTGGTCGAAGGATAGACGACTTCCTGCTTGCCCTCGAATTCCTTGACTTGATAGTAGGCTTCGTTCTCCCAGCTCAGATGCACGTCGCCGATCTCGTTCTTGGCGAAGGAGACCGTGGAGCCGCGAGCCCCGGTGTCGAGCACCGGCACGCGTTCGTACAGGTCCTTGACGAACGCCTTCGCCTCGTCCTCGCTCTTGCCGTTGGTGATGACGTAGCCCCACGCCGCCAGGAAGCTCAGCTTGCCGTTGCCGGACGTCTTTGGATTGGGCGTGATGATCTTCACGTCGCCCTTGACCAGGTCGTCCCAGTCCTTGATGTTCTTCGGGTTGCCTTTGCGGACCACGAAGACGATGGTCGAGTGATAGGGCAGCGAATCGTTGGGCAGCCGCTTCTCCCAGCCTTCCGCCAGCAGGTCGTTGCCTTTCAGACGGATGGAGTCGGTATCGGACGGCAAGGCCAGCGTGACAATGTCGGCCTTTAGGCCGTCGATGACGGAACGCGCCTGGCTGCCCGAGGCGCCGTGCGAGACGTTGATCTCCAGCTTGACGCCCTTTTCCTTCTCGTACTTCGCGGCGAACTTCTCGTTGATCTCCTTGTACAGCTCGCGTGTGGGGTCATAGGAGACATTGAGAATCTCATTGCCGCTCTTCTTGCCGCAGCCCGTGAGGGTCAGAGTTGCAAGGGCCGCCACGGTTGCCAGGCTCAGGAACAAGTACTTCGCCATCACGAGCTCCTTGAAGTTGCATGCGCGCTGTGGACCCGCCGGTCCGGCCATTTCCGATTGGCAATCGAAAGTTTTTTCAGGAATGGGAATTAAGGCGAAAACAGAAAACAGCCCAGGCCGTATTTCAATTAAATTACGGCCAGCGGGGCTTTTAAACGCCCCGTTTTTGGAATCTCAACGGGGGCTTTTACACGCCCCGCTCGCCTTAAGTTAATGCCATTCAGCCCTGGGCGGAGTACACGATTGGGGCGTTGGTTGTGGGAAACCAGCGGAGAGGAGACTGTTACCCACCACAACCCACGAGACCGGTGCTTTCCAGGGCGCTGGTACAGCGCGACATCATGTTCACTAACTTTATCATGATGGTAAGTATCGGAAGAGGTGCGCAGAATGTCCAGCGGAAAATCAAGGAATTCCGGCGCTGGAAACCGTGAGTAGTAGGACGGATGGGAAGTCTACAGGAAATGCACTGGCGGGGAATGTCATTCACTTGGACAAGTGCTCTGTGGCACGGACATTTGCGTCCGTGCCACTGGGCAATTTCATGCCGCGGTTCGCCAAGGTGAATGGCATTCGGACCAGGGGCGCGAACTCCCCGTCAAGGATTGACGCGCTTGGGGTCCCAATCGCGTGGACCACCGGTAAAGTCGGACTCGTACTTGCCCTTGATGGTGTCGCCCATGACCTTGCCCTTGTACTTGAAGACGTGCTGCTTGCCTTTTCCCATTCGTGTAAATTTGAAGGATACCTCGCCGTCCGCGAAATGGGCATCTTCAATGGGAATCGGATCGCCGCCTTCGCGCCAGATGACGACACCCGTCAACTTGTCGCCATCCAGTTTGAGTTCGGCCCACATGTCGCGCTGCTTGTCCCCGAACGTGGTTTGCCACTTCCATTTGCCGGTCGGGTTGGCGCCTTCCGGTACGCGCCCGGTCGGCGGCGTCTCGTGTCGGGTCTCCCGCGGGCGTGACTCAGTCTTCTTCGCAGACGCCGGCGTGAACGGAACGGGTGAGGTGGCATGCGCGACGGCCTGCGTGGTCTTCTCGCCCGAGGAGAGCGCGACCGCCGCCACGAGCAGCGCAGCAAGCAGCGGCAGCCCCAGCAAGGCCAGGACTACGAGGCGTTTTTGAGGGGATCGCTGCCGGGCGCCTCCCACGTTGATGACGCGCGACGCGCGGGCCGAGCCATTCGGGACGAGCTTCGCCACGGGTAGTGGCGGCGCGGCCGCGGTGACGGGCGAGGCAGTGGGAACCGCCTTCTTGCGGACGGCGGGCAGCGCCGCAAGCAGTTCGTCCGGCGTCTGGTAGCGGTCTTCCGGCTTCTTCGCCAGCAACTTGCGCACCACGCTCTGCACGACCGCCGGCACGTCGTTACGGAACTTTTCCAGCGGCGGAAGCTCGTCGACCTGATGCTTGAGCAGAAGCTCGGTCAGTTCCTCGCCGCGAAATGGCGGCTGGCCCGTGAGCAGGAAGTAGAAGGTGCAACCCAGGCTGTACAGGTCGGCGCGAATGTCGACCGCGCGGGGATTGATCGCCTGTTCGGGCGCCAGGTACTCGGGCGTGCCGACGACGGTGCCCAGACGCGTCAGCGGATTGACCGCCCCTTCCGCCGGCCCCTGCAAGCGTGCCAGGCCCATGTCGAGGACCTTGATGACGCCCGACTTCAGCCCTGGCGCCCCTGAGTTGGACCGCGAGAGCAGCAGGTTGTGCGGTTTGATGTCCCGATGGACCATGCCGCGTTCGTGCGCGTGCTGGAGCCCCGATGCCGCTTGACGGATGTACTCGCACGCGTCCGCCACCGGCAGCACACCGGACTCCTTGACCAGTTTCGCCAAGTCGACGCCCTCGACGTACTCCATGGCAAAGAAGTGCCGATCGCCCACCTGGCCGGCATCGAAGGCGGTGACGATGTTCGGGTGCGTCAGCTGGGCCACGGCCCGGATTTCCTGGTGAAAGCGCTGCACGGCCGTTGGGCTGGCCAGCGCTTCCTTGCGAATGATCTTGAGTGCCACGATGCGGTCCATCGGCACGTGGTGCGCCTTGAACACCTGGCCCATGCCGCCTTCGCCCAGCAGATCGAGCAGTCGATAAGATCCGACCGCCAGCTCGCCGCCCTTGCCCTGCATGAGCGTCTTGGCCTGGTAGGCGGTGAGCCAGCCCTTGTAGATCAGTTCCTTGGCCAGCGGCAGTGCGTCCTCACCCGGCTTCGCCGTGCGCCGGGATTCGTCCAGTTGCGCCTGCGTGAGAAGCTGGCTCTCACGCAGCTGGTCCAGGAAAGCGGCGACACGGTTTTCGGCCATTGAAACACTCTCGCACGTAGGATCTCGTCCAGTGTGAAACCCCGTCCGGTGCCTCCGGGTTCCGCGCCGGCTGCAACGACGTTCTCATGGACGCGGGATTCTCAATCGCGAGGCAGGCCGTCTCGGCGGTTCTACCAGCAGGTATTGAGAAAGGATTGGACCAGGAAAAGGCCGCGTTCGCAAGCGTGAACTGGCCTTGGTCGGGAATCAACGGACGCGAAACAAGACCGATGCCCCCAAAAACATGAGGACCGCCGAAAACGCAAATCCCGCCGGAAAGCCGACCTGGTCCCACAGCAACCCGACCGCGACACTCGACACCAGGTCGCCCAGGCCGTTGACCATGCCCATGATCCCGTATGCGGTGCCTCGCACCGCCATATCAGGCACCAGGTCCGCCGTCATGGCCCCCTCCAGGGCCTCTTCAATCGCCAGAAAGACGCCCGCGAAGACGAAGAGCACGCCCAGCACCGGCAGCGTGGCCGCCTCGTACTCGAACGCGACGGCGAAGGCCACCATGGTCGCCGCGCCGAGCATGTAGCCGCCGACCAGCAGGATCCGCCGGCCGATGCGGTCGCTCAGGTGGCCGATGGGATAGGACGCGACCGCCTGTACGACGTTGCGAAAGGCATAGAGGAGGGCGCCCAGCCAGGCTGCATCGGCGCCCCAGCTCGGCGTCAACGCGACGACGGCTGCCAGCGTCAGCAGCGTGGGGGAGAAGTCACCGGCGCCGAACAGCCCAATCCCGACCAACCAGCGGCGAAAGGAGGTCGGCAGCGCCTGGAGGGAAGCCCACAGCTTGATCTTCGGGTTGGCCGCCCGCCGCTTCTCGCGCACCAGGAGGCCAAACGCCAGTGCGGAACCGAATCCCGGGATCAGCGTAAGCCAGAACACAGTACGAAACGGCGCCAGCGACTCGCTGTTTGGTTGCAGCAAGAAGAGCAGTCCCGCGGCGACCAGTGGACCAACCACCGCGCCGATGGTATCGCCCGCCCGGTGAAAGCCAAACGCCTTGCCGCGATCCTCCGGCGCAATTGACTCGGCCAGGATCGCATCGCGCAGCGGACCGCGCAGTCCCTTGCCGAACCAGGCTGCCACGCGTCCGAGCAGAATCATCGGCATCCCGCCGGCGAGCGCGAAACACAGGCCCATGGCGCCGCCGCTGAGCGCATAGCCCGCCGTCACGATGCTCTTGCGACGTCCCAGACGATCGCTCCACCAGCCAACCACAAGCTTGACAACGCTGGCCACGCCGTCGGCCAGCCCCTCGATGAAACCCAGCGCCACCGCGGGAAGCATCAGTGCAGCCATGAAACCCGGCAGGATGGCGCGCACGGTTTCGTAGGAGAGGTCGGCGAGAAAACTGGTGATGGCCGTGCCGATGACATTGCGATTGAGCCACGCCCCAGGCAGCGGCGCTTTCTCGGCAGCGGGACTCGGCGCAGACATCGGCATGGTCTCCTCCAGGAGCAAGCATCTCAGGCGAGCCGGTGGGCGTCAGCCCCCGGATACTTAAGAGTATCCGGGGGCTTATCCCTTGAGTGTGAAAAACGGCGATACGGTTACACGAAAGCAATCCGCATGCAGCCGGCGCGGAGGTGTGGTGGGAGGCCGCCCGTCCGTTCCGGGACACAGTTTTCGCATGCCATCCCGCACACCTACGTTAGAATTGGCCTGAAAGACCTTGCCAGGGTTGGAACCGTTGCACGATGAAGGGGGATGCATGATCGGGTCATGGGCTCGTAGCGTGGGTGCCGTTCTCATTGGCCTCGTGGCAGCCGTGTTCTTGATTGTCGTTGTTGAAGTCGCGAGCTCGATCGCCCATCCCTTTCCCGCGGATGTCGATCCCTCGGACTACGAGGCGTGCAAGGCGCACGTGGCCCGATTTCCGGCGTGGGTTTTGCTCCTGGTGGTTTTGGCGTGGGGCCTCACCACGTTCCTGAGCGCCTGGCTGGCAACCCGCCTTGGATCGGGAAGGCATCGCGCTCACGGCATCGTCATCGGCTCGATTCTGCTCGCGCTCGCCATCATGAACATGAGCATGTTGCCGTATCCCATTTGGTTCTGGGCTTCGAACCTGGCTCTCTTTCCGCTTGGCACCTACTGGGGGGCCAGACTGGGAGGACCTCGGCCGTCGACCGGGGGTGGAGTCTAGGTCCATGAAGTCAGCGCAGCGATTCACAACTGATCCAATCGTTGCCGCCGACACCAGGGTCCATGATTGTTTTCGGGAACTCAGCGTCGCGCCCGGCCCCGCTTTGGCGGAACTCCAGCGTCAGGCATAATGCAAATGATGACGATCCTCAGAAACATCTTGGCGGTCATCCTCGGCGTGGCAGTTGGAGGGTCCATCAATATGGCACTGATCACAATCAGTCCGCACGTTATTCCACCACCCGCGGGCGTGGACGTGACGAACTCCGAGAGTCTAAGCACCTCGATACACTTGTTCGAGCCAAAGCACTTTGTGTTTCCCTTTCTGGCGCATGCGCTGGGCACATTGGCGGGCGCTCTGCTCGCGTATCTGATCGCGGCCAGCTATCGGTCCGTATTTGCCTATGTAATTGGGGTGGTCTTCTTGGCAGGCGGCGTTGCGGCTGCTTCCATGATCCCTGCGCCCGCATGGTTTATGTGCGTCGATCTTGGGGCAGCCTACATTCCCATGGCGTGGATCGGGACACAACTCGGGCGTCGAATCACAGACGGGGCGTCTGGATCAAAAACTTGAGCCCCAGGCGGCGTGGCCTCGACGTTCGGCGACGGAGGACTTCGGAGTGGAAGTGCCGTACCAACCACTGAGAGTGCCTCCCGCATGGCGGGTCGACTGGAGCACACTGTTCGAGCTGGACCCGACGGAGGAGAACGTCCGCCGTGGTTTCTTCGGCGTGTCATCAATTTTCGCTGCCACCCACGAGCACTAGCAGTTGTGGCTGGACGTTGAGTGGCGGCCGGAGGTCGCCCGTCGCAAGTGGGTGGAGCAGTCGTAGCAGACGTGAGGACTGCCCGGTTGCTCGACCGCAACCGGTCCTTGTGAATCTCCCGGAAAAGCACTACGAAGGGACCAACGTGCGCGAGATACACATCAGCGGCCATGCGGTCGCCACCGCCCAGCAATTCCTCGCTGACCGACCGGAGGAATTCCACTGCCTCGTCATCACGGACCCCGGCTACCCCTTTCCCGAGGAGATTCGAGGATGGTCCAAAGACATCTTGCATCTGTCGTTTCACGATGCTTGCTTCCCGGCGGACTGTTTTGACCTGGCCGACCTGGCTGCCGTCCGGACGGCCATCACGTGGGCCGAAGGTCGAGACAAGCTCCTGGTCGCTTGCCATGCGGGCATCTCCAGGTCCTCGGCATTCGCCTACGTGATCGGTTGTCTGGATCGGCAGCCCGAGCAGGCGCTGGAAATCATCGACGCTGCAAGGCATCGGCCGAACGACTTGGTGGTGAAACTCGGGTCGAAAGCGCTGGGAAATGACAGAATCTGGGAGGTATTCCTGGATTGGTGCCGGGCGTACCAGATTGGCGACTCCCAATACCGGCTGCGGTTCATAGAAGAATGGGGCACGAAGCTGGACGACGCTTAGGAGCCGCGTAACAATAAGTTGAACAATTGCACGTAGGACGGATTTCCAATCCGTCCCTAGAAAACCGGACGGATTGGAAATCCGTCCTACAGGAATTGCACAAGTGATTCTTGCGCGGATCCTTAATTGGATTTTTCCTTCCAGTCGCGCACAATTCCTGCCTCGGTGGTGCCTAAGGACAAGACTGCACCATGACGGACTCCTCGCGCTCCAGGCGCAAGCGAACACCGCCAGGGGCGGCCACCTGCGTGACGAAATCCGAGTACGAGCGAACCGCTCGTGCTACAGCTGTAGCACGAGTTGTTCGCTCGTGCGCCCGTCCGGTGGTGATCTCATACCGAGACGGCATACCGGCATTCGTCATGCCATGCCATCAGGGTGCCTTCGCCGAGGACATCGTAGACGAGGGCATACTGCTGCTCCAGCTGCTGCCGCATGGCCCCCTCATCGAACGGCCGTGTTTCCGCATCTTCGTTGGGAACGTGATGCAGGAAGAAACCGAAGTAGCGATCGCAGAAGTCCGCGTAGTCGCGCGTGAACAGCAGAAACGTGTGCCACATCTCGTCGAGCTTCTCGATGTCCGGGGTCATCGTGCAGACAGTGCCTTCCGGCAGGTCCGTCGCATTGCGGTAGCACAGATACAACCACTTGCACGTCTCCTGAAAGACCTCCGCGGCGTCCTCCAGGGAAACGTCGTGGTCCTTCGCGTAGCGACGGACAACGCCGGAATGACGATACGTGAGTACGTCGGCAAGGGACACGGGCTGGATCATGGCGGCTTCCTCCAGTTCAGGCGGTGGACGCTCCACTGCGGTGATTCGGGCTTCCTTCGATGACGCGCGGGCGAACGATCGCCCACGCGTTCCCATCGGCGAGACTACTTCAGTGGTTGCGCCTTGCTTCGGCCGAGGATGTCCTCGCCGGCCCCAGACTGGCCGCGGGTCTTCGGGCTGGCGATGCAGATGCAATTCCAGCAGAAAGCCCGACGTGCGCTACCGGCGGACTGCACCTTGCGGTTGACCAGGCGATTGATGAAGTCCTGGCGGTTCATGGCATTCTCCATTCGTTGGTTCAGTGGACTCGGTTCAAGGGTCACTGCTGCTCTTACCAGCGAGAGTCCCGGACAGCAGGGGACAGAGTTTTTGCACCGGCGGATCGCCGGGCGCTTTCCACTTGGCACCCGGCGACGAAGGCTGCCCAGCGCGCGAAGCACAGGGTTCCGTTGATCCGGCCGAAAAGGGGAGTAGGATACTGATTCACACCCCGTTTGCGGAGAACCCCATGAAGAAGTTGATCCTGGTCTTGGGACTTGCGCTGGCGGCGGCCACCGCGGCGCCCACGCAAGAAATCAGTTGGCCGCCCACCAAGCAAAAGGACTCGGAATTCACCGGACGCAAGGTGGAGGTTTTCCGGCACGGCAGCGTCAAGGAGTGGGGCTATGCCGAACCGCAACAAGACACCTTCCTGGTGCTCCATCCGACCGAGGCGCGAGCGAATGCCCCGCTCTATGTGGTCCTGCACTCCGCCGGGCACGACGTCCACTCCTGCCTGGCCTGCACGAACAAGGCCGGCAACCACGACATCTACCATTCTCCGAAGGACTGCTTCGCTCTCTACCTCGATTGCCGTGCCAACAAAGGGGACTGGTGGTGGGGCATCAACAAGTACCCCGGTCCCGAGGTCGGCCCCACGGAAAAACGGGTCATCGCCACGGTGAAATGGGTGATCAAGCAATACGGCATCGACGAGAACCGCGTCTATTTGTGCGGGAATTCCATGGGCGGAAGCGGCGCCTTGGGGATTGGCATGCGTCACGGAGACGTCTTCGCCGCCATCAAGGCCAATGTTCCCGCCGAGGTCAAACATGTTTCCAGCCGGATGTACTTCCCGCCGCGAACGGTGCCGGCGGACGTCACCCTCCCCGACCCTCCCATCGTCGTGGACTATTCCGCTCCGAACGACGGGTGGTCCCGAGGCCATGATGGCTTCGTCAAGGCCATGAACGAGCGAAAATATGCGTTCTTCATGTACTGGGGGCCGTTCGGACATGCGAACAACCACGAGAACATCCTGAAGGTGAATGACCTGATCAATTCGTTCGACTGGCTGAGCGTCAAGAAGAACGAGTCGTATCCGGTTTTCACGAACGCCTCGACCAATGACCCGCTGCCCTGGCCGGATCAGCTCACCGATAAGAAGGCAGGCCAGATCAATGCGTTCTTCCGCTGGAAGAACGTGAGCGATACGCCGGACACGATCGAGACCATGCTGTTTCTTGTCAAGGAGTCGGACTTCAAGACCACGTTCAAGGTCCCGGCGGAAGCGACCGCGGACGTCAGCTTGCGCCGGCTGCAAATGCTGCGGGTCGCTCCAGGGGCAATGGTGAACTGGAGATTTGGCAAGTCCGAAGG
Organism: Gemmataceae bacterium; assembly: GCA_019752375.1. Classification (GTDB taxonomy): domain Bacteria; phylum Planctomycetota; class Planctomycetia; order Gemmatales; family Gemmataceae; genus JAIEMG01. Next base: position 14,822 of record JAIEMG010000242.1, read on the forward strand.
AGAAGTCCGGGCCGATGCGACGGGTTGCATCACCATTCCAGGGCTGAAGATCGCGGCGGAACCGACGAAACTGAGTGTTGCCAAGGCGAAGTAGATCCACGTCTGTAGCCGCAGGCTTCATCCTGCGGAATGCGTCTGCCGCTGCTGCGATGCCATTCCGCAGGCTGAAGCCTGCGGCTACAAAAGGGGAGCGGCGTGCGCGTCTGTAGCCGCAGGCTTCAGCCTGCGGAGTGAATCGGCGGCCCCGCGACACCACTCCGCAGGCTGAAGCCTGCGGCTACAGACGCATAAGATAATTTGTGCTTTAAGGGCGCGTCGTAGAAGTAATACGGCCGATCATTGAAGGAGATGCCATGCGTTCATGCGTTGTCGCGATTGCGATGTTGTGCACTGCCGCACCCGCGTTCGCTCAATTGCCGAAGAATCTGCCTCCGGCCATTCCGCTGTGGGCCAAAGGCGCCCCCGGCTCCCAGGATCGTGCGACTGAAGCCGAGCAAGTGAGCGGCGCCAATGTCAGCAATGTTCACAACCCCACGCTCACTCCGTAGGTCCCCGAAGCCAACAAAGCGACCGGAGCGGCCGTCACCATTTGCCTCGGCGGCAGTCGCTCCAAGCTCCGGAGCTTGGGTACGAGGATTTTAGGGTGTGAGCGGAGCCCATCGCTCGTTCCTTTGCCCTCGGTGCTTTGACCATGACACGTGCGGTCCCACTCTACTACAATCCCGCTTACGCTGCAGCGGCCCACGCGTTTCCGACCACGCGCAAGGCACGCTGGATTGCCGATTCGCTGGCCACTCGGCCCATTCCACACATCGAGCTTCGGGAACCCGTCCCACTGACCGCATCCCAGATTGCCGGCGTTCACGATCCAGCGTACCTACTCGCCGTCGAGACCGGACAGCCTCGCCAGCTTGCCGAGTCCCAGGGCCTTCCATGGGATAAAGGCTTGTGGCCGATGGTTTGTACGTCCAACGGCGGAATCGTCGCCGCGGCGCTCGCGGCTCTGGAACATGGCATCGCCGGTTCGCTTTCGAGTGGCCTCCACCACGCGCGACGCAAGCGCGGTGCAGGCTATTGCACGTTCAATGGCCTGGTGCTTGCGGCACAAGCCGCCGTGGCGGCCGGCGCGAAGTCCGTGCTGATCCTCGATGTCGACGCACACGGCGGGGGCGGGACGTTTTCACTCATTGATGACGATCTCGCCATCTGCCAGATTGACATTTCCGTGGATGCCTACGATGGCTACCAACCCAACGAGCGGACGAGTTACGACCTCGTGACGACGGCCGAAACGTATCTGCCCACGATCGAGCGACGGCTACAGGAGTGCGAATCACAACGCTTCGACCTGTGTATTCACAATGCCGGCATGGACCCGCACGAAGACTGCCCCGAAGGCGGGTTGCCCGGCATCAGCGAGGCGGTCCTCCGTCAACGGGAGATGCTCGTGTTCGAGTGGTGCCGCCGGCGTCGCTTGCCCGTGGCCTTTAGCATGGCAGGCGGCTACACCGGACCACGCCTCGACGAAGGACGGCTGGTGGAATTGCATCGACTCACGCTGCAAGCCGCCGCCGCGTATTGATGCGCCTGACTCGTAGAATCAATTCGCGGGATTGGCAATCTCCAACGGGAGGCATGTGCCATGAAACGAACATTGGCGGTCATGGGAACGGGCGTCCTGGTCGCATCGCTGGGCTGGATCCTCTACCTCACGCTCCTCCAGTCAAACCCACAGGTGGCGCGCATGACGCCGAAGTCTTCTCCGTTGACGCTGAGCCAGGAACAGGCGTCAGCCTTCGCCAAGCTGGCGCTTAAAGGCATCCAGCGCGAGTACCCGAACAAGCCGGACCACGTCGTCAACGGCGCCGATGACGTAAAAGGCCCGCGTGTCCTGCACCCGGCGTTTTATGGCTGTTTTGACTGGCACTCGTCGGTCCACGGCCACTGGATGCTCGTTCGTCTGTTGCGACTCTACCCGAACCTTCCGGAACAGAAGCAGATTCGCGCCGCCCTGGGCGAGAACCTGACGGAGGCAAACCTTCGCGCCGAGGCCGACTACTTCGGCCAGCCGAATCGGCAATCCTTCGAGCGCACCTACGGCTGGGCCTGGCTGCTGAAGCTGGCCGAGGAGTTGCACACCTGGGACGATGCCGACGCCAAGCAATGGTCGAAGCATCTCCAGCCGCTCGCGGACGTGATCGTCGCCCGCTACCGCGCCTTTTTGCCGAAACAAACGTACCCGATCCGCACGGGAGTCCACCCGAACACCGCGTTCGGCCTGACCTTCGCCCTGGATTACGCCCGCACCGTGAAGCATGCGCCGCTGCGTGAATTGATCGAGGAACGCGGGCGCACCTACTTCGGCAACGATGCGTCCTATCCCGCGGCATGGGAACCGGGTGGCGAGGACTTCTTTTCCGCCAGCCTGATGGAAGCAGACCTGATGCGTCGCGTGTTGTCGCCGGATGAATTCCGTGTCTGGCTCGCACGCTTCCTGCCCGGACTGGTTGCGGGTGAACCGAAGGCGCTGCTGACTCCGGCGACAGTGGCGGATCGCGCCGATCCGAAGATCGTCCACCTGGACGGCCTGAACCTGAGCCGGGCCTGGTGCATGCGCAGCATCGCCGCGGCACTGCCGGCCGACGACCCGGCGCGCAAGGTCCTGGCCGAGGCTTCGACGCGTCATGCCGAGTCGGCGCTGCGCCACGTCGCCAGCGGCGATTACGTGGGCGAACACTGGCTGGCGTCGTTTGCGGTGTACCTGCTCTCGACGCCGGCGCCGGAGTGAGCCGAGCGACCGGAGCGCGAATTCCCTTCGTTTCCAAGCTCCGGAGTTTGTGATCGAATCGCCACAAGGCGGGACATCGTGGATTACTTGTGCGTCAAGTAATCTACGATGCCCCGAATGCCATTCACTTAGTCGGCATCCAGAAATAACTTCGTAGGACGGATTTCCAATCCGTCCGTATTTGCCCGGACGGATTGGAAATCCGTCCTACGAAATAATTCTTGGATGCCCGCTTAAGTGAGATCTCCGTGGCACGGACATTTCTGTCCGTGCAATTTTCCGACCGCACGGACAGAAATGTCCATGCCACCGGAGCGGTATCTCCTGTTGCTCGCCTAAAGTTAAGGGCATTCTACGATGCCCCCTTTTTCGGCGTGCAAAGCGACGGCGGAGTCCGTGGAGAGAGGGATCGAGCGAGGGGACGGTCCATCCCGTTGACCGCGTCCCGGGCTCAGAGCCGGACACGGCGGGTCGCTTGATGGGAGGACCACGGCTCGCGGCCTTGCGCTGCGGGTGCGTTCGACCCGAACTAAGGATCCGCGCAAGAATCACTCGTGCAATTCCTGTAGGACGGATTTCCAATCCGTCCGATTTTCTAGGGACGGATTGGAAATCCGTCCTACTTGCAATTGTTCAACTTCTTGTTACGCGGCTCCTAAGCGCCGGTATGAGGTAGTGCCTCCAGCACGGATCTGTGCGGGGCCGCCCCAAGGGCGGTCCCTACCGCGACTTAGATTTTCAAGGCATCGTGAAAATCTAACCTGCCCCGAATGCCATTAACTTAAGGCGAGCGGGGCGTGTAAACGCCCCGGTTTTGGTCGCTCAACCGGGGCGTTCACACGCCCCGCTCGCCTGGCGCCTGCCTAAGTTAATGGCATTCAACCTGCCCCCTTTGTTTCGTAAGGCGGCGCTGAAATAACCACTCCATTCCTCGGAATCGCGCAGGGCAAGCAGGCGAGCAGATGATGAGTCGCCTTTCGCGCTGGTCATTTATTCCCAATGAAGGCCTCGGGACTGTTTTTCAATCTCCGAGCGCAGCTGAGGAATCGCCAAGGACATGAATGTACCCTGCGCGGTTGGGTGCTTTAACGTGTTGATGCCGACGACAATACCGTTTTCATCGATGAGGGGACCGCCGGAGTTTCCCGGGTTGATGCTGGCATTGTGTTGCACCCATTGCCTGTCGGATCCATCTTCCTTGAACACGCGACTGACGGAACCGTCCGTCAGCACGAATTCAAAATCGCGCGGTTTGAAATGCGATTCGATCTTGGCCTTCTTGCCCTTCCGCGATACGTCGCGCACCAGTTCTTCCGCGGAAACTGGAATGGCGGAGGCAGCGGGAAATCCACAAGCGGCGACCTTTTTGCCGCGCGGCAGCCGATCCGCACTCGTGAGCCGGAAGAAGGGCGTGTGCTTGCGATCGATCTTCAACATCGCAACGTCATGATCCTCGCTGACGTACAAGATCTCGGCGACATACTTGTCCTTGCCGAAGAAAACCCACACCGTGGGTTGGACTTCCATGAGATATTCGTCCCGCATCCGCTTGAGGAAGAGCTTGGCGTTCCTCATGTTCCAGGACTGCTCGACCACATGCTTGTTCGTCAGCAGATGCCCGTCGCCCGAGACCGCGAAGCAAGACCCGGTGCCAAATGCTTCATCACCCTGCGATCCGTCCGCGAGAACCACGTGAGCGCCACATACCACAAAGCCAACGGCCCCTGTTAAGCCCTTCTCATCGGTCGTGCTGGTGATGGTCTGGTTGCCGCCCGCGACCTGCACCACGTCGGAGATTCCTTTGGAAACCGACTTGCCGTAAATGAGGAAAGCCGCCGTGCCGCCGATTCCGAACAGCAAAAGAAGCGAGATCCCGCCGACCATCCAGAGAAGCTTTCCCGGTTTGTTGATGGAACTTGCTCCGATGGAATGCGGACTGAACCGCTCGGCTTTCAAGTCGATCGATGCCGAGGAGACAGGCCCCCACTCCGAAAGTCCTTCCTTCCAGACAAGCGTGCCATCGGTAATTGCACCCGATTGCCAAAGCGAGACAATCTGTGACGCGGGGACAGGGCCTTGCTGTTTCCCGTTCGCATCGACATATAGCCAGTCCGATGCTGGCGCTGTCCTGCCATTGGCGGGAAGCGACGCGGGCGGAAGCGTCTTGGAAGCGACTTCAGTTGCGGCGGGGAAAAGGTCCGTCACCGTCGTGGCAGACAGCCAGTTCTGACGGTCTTCGGAGACCTCGTGGAAGCGGCCGAACTGGCCCCGATCGCGCAGTGAGCGGAGCTGAGTCGTGCCGAACGGCCCCATGACTTTGCCACGAACTCGAATGTAATACTGCTTGTCCATGATGGCGACCTCTACGGAGCTGCCGCAGCTCGGGATGGAGTCAATCAACGAAAACCACATAGGGAACCGGCGCCTATTTGGCGACGCGATTGGCGAATACGACGCGTCCTTCCGTGAAGACCCCTTCCTTGAGGGTATCCATCAGCAATTTGCCTCGATCCACTTTTCCAATGCGATGCCAGATTGCCGGTCCCTCGGTGGCGGGGACGAGAACGTACGCCTCCGCGAATGGAGTAAGGTCCGTTCCCGATGGGAGCCGACACTCCCAGCGACTGTCCTTGCCCTGAGCAAGCCACCCAATGGGTGTGCGAAATGTCTGGGCGATGCTGGATTCGAGCTTCTGGCGGCTTTCCGCAGACGCCTTGAGCACTGGCGCGAGCGTTGGGAATTTGTCCATGAACTCCCGGGCCTTCTGGCGGACCTGGGCCGCTTCCTTGTTTTCAGGGTCGGCCCATGCGACGTCGATCTCAAAGCCCCGGTTGTCAATCCGCTCGCGAAACGCAGCCAGCGGGCCTTCCAGCGGATGGCTCGCCTTGACGGCGCAACTCAGCAGACGCCGCAGCAGGATCACGCGCAAGATGGGGTCCATCTCCGTGTTGCCCCGGATTTTCTGCGCGAAACCGATCAACGTGTCTTCCCAGGCCTTCTCGCCGAAATTCTCCGCAAGCGCCTGGGCGCTTTCCGCCAGTGCGGATTGGGGCGCTGGTCCCCGCCGCGTCACGGACTCCGTCTTCTTGAGCGCCTGTCGATCCTTGAGGTCATAGCCGACAACGTACTTGAACCGGAGATACCCATCGGTCGACGTTCGCATCAATTTGTCGAGGTTCTCGCGGCTGTAGTAGACCTTGCCGTCATCGAGCTTCACGTACCAGAGGTCCTTGACGAGCTGGTCCCCGAAGATGGCGCGGAATTCGGCGGCCGCGCCTTTCGCGTCCCCTTCGTCCCGTTGAGCCACCGCATCCAGGCACTTGAGGTACGTGTCCAGGACCGCGGCGTCTGGGAACGCCGGATGCTTGGCAAGGAACTTGCGGCAGGCTTCCGCCTGGCTCTTGGCATCCTTCACTGTTACCGTCAATGGCCTGGCGCCAAGGCCCTTGGCGATCTTCTCCCACTCCAGGACCGTCTGCCAGTGGTCTCGTTCCCCGATGGCGGCCCGGAGTCCCTTGCTCATTTCCCGGTCCGGAAACTCCTTGATGTAGCGTTCCGCCGCCTTCACGTAGGAGCTGAAATCCTGGGGGCCACTCAGCGATTGGTTCAACGAGGCCAGCAGGGTGCCTTCAAGGTTCTTGCTTTCCAGCGTCTTGCGAATCAACTCCAGCCGACTTCCGATGCTATCGATGTCCTTGATGATCCGTTCGCTCACGCCCCGGGAGTCGGAGCGAAGACGTACCATCGCGGCTTCTTGTTGCCCCAGCAGATCGGTCGCCTTGTTGAAGTCTGCCCCGCTGCCGAGCAACTTCTCCAGCTGGTCCACCTTTCCGCGGACTTCCAGCAACTGGGGGAGGAACTCGTTGTCCCTGGCGAGCTGGTTCTTTTCGCGCCGATCTTTCCTCGCGCTGGTCACGCGCCCCACCGCGGAGATCTCCTGAGGCAGCTTGGCCAGCGACTTGGCCCTGGCAAGCTGGTCATCGCCTTGCGAGTCCAGTCCGGCGGCCTCCGCGTCCTTCAATGCCTGTTCGAAGAGGACTTTGCGGCCTTCCTCCTCCTTCTCGCGCGACTGGATCTTGGCCTGGACTTCAAGAATCTCGCCTTGCTTGATCAATTTGGGATCGGTCTCCGCGAGGTGCTGCAAGTATGCCTTTGCCTCTCCAAGCTCGTTGGCTTCCAGCATCCGATTGAGCTTGCTGACGGCCGAGGAGGTCTTCTCCAGCTCCGACTGCCGGTACAGGACCCATCCCGTGACGGCGCCTGCAAGGAGCAGGCAAGCGGCGGGCACGACGATCAGGAGACGGCGACGACGGCGTGCATTGCCGGATAGGTCTTGCAGCCGGGATTGGTAGCGCTGTTCGAGAAGTTCGGGCATGCCGCGATTGAAGTTGAGGACCTTGTGCGCCAAACCTTCCAAAGCGTCGCGCGGTTGGCCGGCATCGATGGCCGCTTGCAGGTTCGCGACGGCGGCCTGGTAGTTGGTTTCGTCCAGTTTTCTGCGAAACTGTTCGTCGATCCACTGGAACACGACGTTGGCGCGCTGGGCCAGCGGATCGGTCTGTGCCAGCGAGGCCCCTCCAAGGATCCCATTCCACTGCTTGCGAAGTGCGACCGCCTGATTGAGGTCGAAGGCGTTCATCGCTTCATACAGCTTGGCTTCGAGCGCCTGAAGTCCGGACAGCGATTTGGCCTGTCCCATCCGCCGCACGGCGCCGTCGATCTTGTTCGCCAGCGCAACGGGCGGCGCCACCAGCCATTTGCTTCCGGAGAGCTCGTTGGACGCGGCGGTCAGGGCAGCGAGATTGTTTCGCTGAATGAGCATGTCCACGTTGTCGAACATCTGCTGAAACCGCGCCCGTTCGAAGGTGCGCACGTCTTCTTCCCAGAGCGCGTTTTTCGCGTCCAGCTGGGCAATGCGTCGAAGCAAGGCGAGCCGAGCCCCCAGCGGCGCCCGGCCCAAGGCGAGCAGCCGATGCTTTCGCAGAAGTTCTTCAATCGGTTGATCGTCGGCGTACGCCTCGTTCAGTGCCGTGGCCGTGTCCATCTGGAGCTGCGGCGGCGCCGGCAGTCCGTACATGAGGCAGAGTTGCTCGTACCCGCTGCGCTCCGGAAAATCGAGCGTGGCCACCAGGTCCAGGAGGACCGGGTCCGCCTGGGCCAGGTGAATGGCTTCCGACCGAAGGCCCTTGGATAGATACTCGTCGCAGCGACGCAGCCGTTGGTTCGCTTCCTGGCAGGCCGCGTGATAAGCGGGCGCCAGGTTATTCTTGAGGTGGTCCGTCAGCTGCTGATCGGCGGATTGCAGCAGCGAACGCAATTCATCGACGACTTGCTGGATTTGGGACATGGGGCGTGGCTCCGTTGTCGATTGATTATGGCCCTAGCGAACTACTTGCTGATCGATGGATCGGCTCGCAGAACTTCAACGTGACGGTCTGCGACCTTCATGTACAAGGAGATAGGCGAATTGATCTTAAGCTTAAACTTTCCCTCCCCCGCCGGAACAAGTTCGGCGTCAACTGCGCCTAGCAACGTGGTGAATGAGTCCTGGCCCTTATTGCCTCTTTTTTCCGTGATGAACATTGAATTCTGCGGTCGAGCACTTCTCCAGGATGAAGAGAGCCCATCGGCAATGTTCTTTATGAGTGGATGGTTCTCTGTTCCAACAGGTTCTGCCTTCCGAAAGGCGATGTCATAGCTGGTTTTGTCATTCGCGCTCAGTTCAAGGACCCGGTTGCGCAAGAGCTCAGCAATCTTTAACATTTTTGCCTTGCTATCGTCGTCCTTGCTCTCACCCCAGGTAAATATCAGTTTCTCACTCTTTTCTACTCTCTTGATTTGTATTGTCGCAATCTTTGGTGCCGAATCGAAACTGCTCGAACCGTCCTGCGCGACAAGCTTGATTAACAAGATTTCATTCATCTGATCGAACTTGCTTTCGACTTTGTGTTCTCGACCGTCCCCGCTGAAGATCGAGAATGGAAGGCCAATGAGTCTGAGCTGTAACCCTGCGGCCCGTTGTGGAAAGGCGCTCTCTATGTCGAGGAGCACAACCGGCGCCTTGTGGCTCGTATCAGGCAAATCGAGCTGCTTGTTAACGACCCGAAACGGCGGGCCAGGCTTCTTTACCGGCTCCGGATGGTCCTTGGCATACTGTAAGACAGCCAAAGCTCTCACCTCCTTCTCGTGATCTTTCGTGTATTTGGCGGTCGCCGCGTCCTTAACTTCCATTCGGTGCTTATCTATGTACTCGGCGAGGGCTTCCTGCCGAATCGTGCGGTCGCGTTGGAGTTCCACAACGGCGTTTCTCTTCGCCTCTTCTCTGTTCTCCTTCTTGTTCAGGTAGTCCTTCACGGCCGCATCGATCACTTCGGCCTTATTTCGGGCCCAAAGCTCTCGCGCGGCCAAGTCGAGGACATCCTTGTAGTGCTTCCCCTTCTCGGCGAAGTCCTTGTCGTTTTTCTCCAGGTACTCGCGGGCAGCGGCTGTTTGTACCGCAGGCACATGATCTCTCGCATATGCTGCCACTGCTTCTTTCTTAATCGCCTCTGCATTCTTCGCGTCGCCCAGATATGTTCGCGCCGCTTCCGATCGCACTCGATCCTCGTGCCTTTTCACATAGGTGTCGATCGCTTGCTGGTGCAATTCCTTCTCATGCTTGCTCGTATATTCCTGTACGGCTGCGGCCTTTGCCTCCTCGGCCGTAATGGTCGCTGGCGCTGGCGTCGGCGAACCAGCGTCCGGCAACCCCAGTACACTGGGGTTGAGATAGAACAGCGCCCCAAGCGTTATCGCCGTTGCAAGAACTCCCGATCCTGTCCCGGCAAGGAAGCTCTTTCCAGAAAAGCCGGACCTGACGGCTGGCTGACTACCCAGTAAAAGAGCCGCCGGTGACGGCGATTTGCCCGAGACCGGTAGCGGCGGCAACGGCGGCGGAGCCAGGGACACTGGCACAGGGGGAGCCTTGGCGCCTTCCACGCCCGCTGGCATTCGCTGAGGCATGCTTGTTGGAATTGGCGGTGGCACCTCGACCACTGCGCTTGCAGGGACACGAGGCACCGCAACCCGCTCGGAGGCTCGACCGGTCCGCGCGAGATCGACGAGCGGACCACCCGCCGCACGCTGCCGACAATCCGCCAGGTCGATGACCAGGGCGCCCGGCAAGCGGCGGACGTTCGCGGCCTCGGGCGAACTGCGGGGCAGACCGCGCCAGTTACAGGGGAGCCCTTGCGGCAGGCTGGTGCTATAGGTGCTGAAGGTGACCTGCCAGCGCTTCTCGGACGGGAGGAGTTGCAGCGCCTCGGCAAGCAACGGCAGCAGGTCCATCCCCGGTTCAAAGAGGAGGAACGCTTGTTGATTGCTGTCTCGATCCGCGGCTTCGGCCAGCACACCCGCCCAGCCGGCATCGCCGGTCAGTTTCTGCCAGGCCTTGCAGACTCCCGGAGGCGCATCCCCCTGGGGCGGCGTCCGGCCCGATGGCAACGTGCGCACCTGCCCGTCCCACTGGGTCTCCATGAAACCGGGCAGGCGCAACAACCAGCCAGGGCCGCCGGCGGGCAGTTCATGGCTCTCCAGGATGACGTGGTGGGCAAACTTGTTGGTCCGCTCCGAATAGTCCAGTCCCGCGGGGCAGATGCGCGACAGGACGGTGTAGGTCTTGCTGCCCAGGGCGATGCGCAGGTGCGAATGCACGACCGGGTTCAGCGCTGCCTTGGCATCCAGCGGGGGAAACAACGGCCGATAGCCGCTGAGGGACTCGATCTTTTCCACCAGGGGAGCGGGCATACCGGCGGTGCTCGCCACGGTGCAGAACCCGCGCGTACCCGGTTGAAGCCCCTTGGGGGCCGACGTGTAGAAGAGTTCATGGCTCATCGCTGGGCGCTCCCGGGCCGTGGTTGCTGAATGTCCGCATCGGATTGGTGATTCATGGGCGCTTTCAGACCGTGCGTTTACTTGGAAAGGTCCCATAGCCGCAGCGTGCTGTCGGAACCGCCCGAAACGCCGATCCTCCCGTTGGGCGACACGGCGATGCAGGCGACGGAATCCGTGTGCCCTTCATAGTTGTGGATTTCCTTTCCCGTCTGCGCGTCCCATAGTCGAACCGACCGGTCTTCGCTGCCGGAAAGGATACGGGTCCCGTCTGGAGAGATGGCGACGCTGGTAACCGCTCCGGTGTGTCCCTTGATGAGACGTGTCATCTGTCCGGTCGATGGGTTCCACACGCGAATCGTCTTGTCGGCTCCGCCGGAAACCAGGACCCGGCCGTCGGGCGAGATCGCAACGGCAAAGGCTTCCCCGGTATGTCCCGTTAGCTGCCGCGCTTCCTCGAACTTCTCCAGGCTGAATAGACGCACAGAGCCATCCGCACAGGCCCCTGCCACGACAAGGCCGTCTTTCGCATGACAGACGGCATTGATCGAGCTCCGTCCGTACCCGACCGCGGTCCACGAAAACCGGTTTGCGTCGAAAGCAAATTTCTGGATGAGCCCGGCCGAGAAGCCGAGGGCCAGCTTGTGACCGTCTGGAGACGTGTACACGGCACTCTTGATCAGAGATTCCTTGCCGTTTTGTTGGAGCGAGTAGAGGCTCCTTCTTGACTCCACTTCCCAGACGTTCCAATGCTGAACGCCGCCACCGCAGAGTCGCGACCCGTCCGGGGAGATCGTCAGGAATACGACCGGCTCCTTGGATCCTTGGTACTGACCACGCTCCCTCCGGGTCTTCACGTCCCAAAGGCGAACGGTCTTGTCTTCACTGCTTGAGATAATCCTTTCGCCATCCTTCGTGAAGACGACACCGGACACCTTTCCCGTGTGTCCTTTGAACTCGCTCCCACTCGGTTCGGGATCGGGATCCTTCTTCGGTTCGGGGTCCGGTTCAGGCGGTATGTCCGACTTGGTGGTCGGTGTCTTGGACGTACTCGCTGGCCGCGTTGGCGGTGGCGCCGAGGTAGGTCGAGTCAATCGAGATGTGAGAGTCTATCTGCAAAGAAACGCTTGAAACTAGGGGTATCCTGGAATTGCGATCACGCCTGAATCGCGTTTTCTG
>JAIEMG010000003.1 GCA_019752375.1 Gemmataceae bacterium
TGATCGTGTGTTCCCTCAGGGGGCTCACGCCCCCCGCTCGCCGATTGCTGCTTCACGACCTGCGCAAGAGAAGATCGACGACGCCCCAATCGTCGCTATTTGCCTCTCTTCAACACCCCAACCTGAATCAACTCCCCCACCTGATTCGGCCTTTCCCCCGTCCAGTTCCCGACCTGTCCACCGCCCCCACTCACGCCCGCTGCCAGGCCACGCGTCAGCACGTGCCAGCAGAAGTAACAGTGATTGGACGTCGCCCCCGGCAGCGCATCCGGATCGCGAGCGAGGATCTCGTCGCGGATGGCAGTCAGGCCCTCGCGGAAGACCTTGCCGACGTAGGGGTGCCGGCGCGCTTGCCGGATGACCTGAGTCACGCTGTCGGTGTAGATGTTGCCGATGGTTAGCTGGTCGAGGTCGGAGGCGAAGCCACAGCAGGGCTTCACCTCGCCCTTGGGGTTCACGATCAACGCCTGGCCGGGGCCTTCGCAGTAGTCTTCCGCAAACCACTCGCCGTCCCAGGCGCCGCGCAGCTTCTCGGCACGCTCGACCGGGGCCAGGTGGTTCCAGTTCAACGTCATCGTCAGGTCGGGCGATACCAGAAGATAGCGGCCAAGCAGGGGGGACCACTCGACCACGGCATCGAGGACGGCTGCCAGCTCGCGGACCGGTTCCAGGCCCTGGTCGGGGTGTCGGCTGGCGTAGGAGAGGGAGACGATGCTGTCCCGCTTGAAGACGCGGCGGGCGGTGCGGCAGAAGACGGCGAGCTTTTCGGTCTCGATACCGTGAAATTTGTCCACGCTTAGCCCGAGCTTACCAGTAAATCCGGCTTTGGCGATCCTGCGGAGGTCGCGCTCCAGCTGCACTTCGTCGGCAAACCAGACGCCGTTGGTCACGATCTTGTCAAAGCGCATTCCGAGCTGGGCAGCTCGACGGCACAGCTTGTGCATGAAGTCCACATAGAGGAACGGTTCGCCGCCTGTGAAGCCAAGAATGCCTATTCCCTGAGCATGGGCGTCCTCCAAAAAGCGCAGTGCGGCTCCGATTTCCAGGCGATCCGGCCATTCAATGGGCACACAGCAGTGCGGGCAGCGGAGATTGCACTGATACGTGCCCGCAAATGACAGATAATTGGGACGAAACGTGCGAGTCCGCCGTCGAACGGAGCGGGGTTCGCCACGAGGCTGGGATGATGCATCACTCATGGAGTCTACTTTAGCAGGAGAATGGCAACGAATCGCGTACCGACGCCTGAAGTTCAAGCTAGAGTTGATTTTAGACGACCCACCGGCGGCGCAACTTTCGGAAGGAATCGCACGGGTCTACGCTCCATTCGATGTCAAGCAGATGAACGAGTGGCGTTAACTCTGTGTTCATCGGTCGTCATTAGTTACGGAGCGTTGGCGAGGTTTAGGCATCCTTCGCGGTACCTACCTCGTCATATAGGCAGGGGATTCCGCTTGTTCGCCAAAGCTCGTCTGTGCGACAATCGAGTCTCCGGAACCGCTGCAACGGCTTGTTGATCGTCTCGCCTCTTGTCTGGGGGAAGCGATGTCCAGTACCCGCCGATTCTGCGTTGTGTTCGGTGCCCTCTCCTCCGTCGCCATCCTTGGTTTGCTCCAACTCGTGCACGCCGAAGGCAAAATGGCGCTCAAAGAGCGTATTATTGAAGAGATGCCGGGGAGTACCGGCTACTCCAACGCCATCCGCTTCCCCAAGGACAGCAAGGCCCAGGGCGCCATTCGTAGCGCCACCGATTTACTGCAAGACAAGAACTGGGGTAAAGCGGTTGAAGTCCTCGACTTCCTACTTGGCCGCGGCGAAGACGGCTTCGTCCAGATCACCCGCGACGTGCCGGGCGGTCAGCCCATCACGGTTTGGGTCAGCATCCGCGCTGAGGCCAACCGGCTGATCGGCACCATGCCCAAGGAAGGTCTGGACATCTACCAGACGCTCTACGGCGGTGAAGCGGGCAAGCAGCTCAACGACGCAACCGCCAGCGGCGACATGGCCGGTCTGGCGGCCGTTGCACAACGCTATTTGCACACCAAGGCAGGCGCCCGCGCGACCGAACTGCTCGGCACCCGTTGCCTGGAGCGCGAAGAGCCCCTGATGGCCACCCTCTTCTTCGAGCGCCTCCTGGCTCGCAAGCACGTGGGCGAACCCAGCACGCAACTGCTCCTCAAGGCCGCGCTCGCTTACTATCGCGCGGGCGACAAGGTCGGCGGCGACGAAGTGTGGAAGCTGCTCAAGGATCGGGCCAAGCAGGACGGTGGTATCAGCGTTAATGGCAAGCTGGTCAGCGTGGAGTTGGTTCGCGCCGACCTGGACAAGATCAAGGTTCCGGAGGTTCAGTACGCCTCCGACTGGCCGCAGTTCCGCGGCAGCGTCGGGCGGACGGTGCAAGGCATTGGCGGACCTCCCTTCCTCGAACCGACCTGGGAGCTGGGGACGACCCTGCCCGTCACCACGACCGCCGGCAACCACCCGCAGCTGGCGCAGGAATGGGTGAAGAGCTTCATCGCCGTAGGCACCCAATTGGCGGATGAGCGCGGCTTGGCGGTCATGCCGGCGTTCTTCCCCATTGCCGTGGGCAACAAGCTGGTTTATCGCACCTACGATGGCATCTACGTCGCCGACCTGAAGAAGGAAGGCAAGCTAGAGTGGTACAACCAGACCGATGGCGGCTCGCTGACGCTCCTCAGCGACGGACAAAAGAAGTCTCAGCTCGATACCTGGGCGACCACGTATAAGCAGTCAGGTCCAAAGAGCGTCATCTACGAAAACTCGGTCCTCGGCACGCTGAGCACCGACAACACGCGCATCTTCGCCGTCGATGACCTGATCTTGACCCCGCATCCGACCTACATGCGCCAGTTCGGCGGGCAGCCGAACTTCGGCCATCTGAACGAAATGGTCAATCGGAACGTGCTCAAGTGCTACAACCTTGAGTCGGGCAAGCTGATGTGGGAACTGGGCGGCCGGCTTGACGCCAGCGACCTCAAGGACAGCTTCTTCTTGGGCGCGCCGTTGTGCATGGGCGGCAAGATCTACTTGCTGAACGAAAAGGACAACGGTCTGCGCCTGGTGTGTCTGGAGCCGAAGGATTCCAACGAGAACCCGATTCCGCCGACCATCGTTTGGACGCAGACCCTGGCGACGACGACCGATAAGATCCAGTTCGACTTCAACCGCCGCATCCACGCCGCCAATATCGCCTATGGCGATGGCATCCTGGTGTGCCCGACGAATGCCGGCGCCGTCCTTGGCGTGGATCTGTTGTCGCACAGCCTGGTCTGGGCGCATACCTATCGCGAAGGCAGCGAAGAGGGCACGGGCAAGAACCCTGCCGGCGCCATGCCGGCGCCGGGCTTGAAGCGGATCGACGACGGTCGATATTCGCCGTTGAACAGCCTGAATAACGACTGGAAAGTCAGCGCTCCTGCCATCCACGAGGGCAAGGTGGTCTTCACCGCCCCCGATGGCGCGGCCGTGCATTGCCTGAACCTCCGCGACGGCCGCATCGTCTGGCGGCACAACCGCAGCCAGGACGACTTATTCTTTGCAGGCATCTATCACGGCAAGGCGGTCATTGTCAGCAAGAACACGGTACGAGCCCTGAACCTGCTGGACGGCAAGGAAGTCTGGCGCGTCGATAACACCGGCATGCCCTCCGGCCAGGGTGTCGCCAGCGACAACATCTACTACCTGCCGATCAAGGCCGCCAACGACAGCAAGGAGCCCGAAGTCCTTTCCATCGACATCGAGAAGGGCGTGGTGGTCGCTCATACCAAGTCGCGCAAGCGCGACGGCAAGATGGAAGTCCCGGGCAACCTGATCTTCCACGACGGCCAGGTGCTGTCGCAGGGCCTCGAACGCATCAACAGTTATCCGCAGCTCAAAGTCAAGCTTGCCAAGATCGACGCCCTGATCGCCAAGAACCCCAACGATCCGATCGGCCTCACCGAACGCGGCGAGCTGCGGCTGGACAAGGGCGAGCTACAGGGTGCCATCGACGATCTGCACCAGGCGCTGCACCACATTGGCGCCACTCCGCCTCCGGAGCACCAGGTGCTGATCCCCAAGGCGCGTTTGAAGCTCTATGAATCACTCACGCAGCTCCTGCAAGAAAGCTTCAACCAGGGCGAACGCTACCTGGACGAATACAAGGACCTTTGCAAGCACGACAACGCCGAGGAACAGGTCAAGCGGCAGAGCAACTACCTGGTGCTCGTGGCCAAGGGACGTGAGAAGCAGGGCAAGCTGTTGGATGCGTTCCAGGCGTACATGGACTTCACCGCTCTGACCGGCGACCGCCAGCTGGTCAGCGTGCTGGACCAGGTCAACACCAAGAGCCGGCCGGACGTGTGGGCGCGAGGCCGCATCGCCGCGATGATGGCGGTCGCCACGCCCGAGCAGCGCCGGCCGCTCGAAGAGAAGATCACCGAGCAATGGCAGACGATCAAGGACACCAACGACATCGACGCCTTGCGTCGCTTCGTGTCCCTGTTCGGCAACGCCTTCAAGGTCGGCAAGCAAGCCAAGCTTCGCCTGGCGGAACGGCTCATGGTCCAGAACCAGGAAGACGGGCTGCGTGATGCTCAGCTTCTGCTGCTGACTCTCCGCGACCAGCGCGGCTCAGAACCCGAACTGGGCGCCCAGGCGGTGGATGCCCTGGCTCGGCTGCACCTGCAGAAGGGCGCGCTGGATCACGCCATCCATTACTACAAGGAATTGGGGAGATCGGATCTGGCCAAGGTCATCGTCCGCGACGGCAAGTCCGGCGGCGATATCTGGGGCGAACTGGCGACGGACAAGCGGTTCCTGCCGTACCTCGATGGCGTTCGTCACTCGTGGACCGGCAAGTTCAAGGCCAGCGATTCGGCGGGGCAGAACCAACCGCAGCAGAAGTTCACCCTGGAACCTTCAGGCGACCTGCTGCCGTTCTTCCTGCGGCACCGGTTCGTACTCGAGACCCAGACACAGCAGCTGGCCATCGTCGATCAATCGACCGGCGAAGAACGCTTCCGCACAGGCGGCCTTGGCATCGGCGCCCAGTACATCGCCAACAACGCGCACCAGCCGTTGAAGGTCAGCTACCAGGTGCAGGGCAGCGTCGCCATCGTCAACCTTGGGCCGATGGTGTTTGGATTTGACCCGATCGACAAGAAGAAGTTGTGGGAATTCAACTTGCTGGCCGGTCAGAATGTGCCGGTGCAGCAGATCATGCGCGACCGCGACGGCCAGCTCATGATCGTCTACCAGGACGGCTTCACGCAGCGTATCGGCCAGACCGGTCCGGTGGAAGCGTCTTACGTTTGTCTGCAAACCCGCAACGGCCTGGTGGCGCTCGACCCCGCCAAAGGTAGCGTGCTGTGGACCAAGTCGGGCGTGTCGCCGCGGACCCATCTGTTCGGGGATGAGGAGCACATCTACCTTGTCGACATGAACAATGATGGCTCCGCTTCGAGCGGCGCCTGGGCGGTCCGCGCCTCCGATGGAGTCATGGTCAAGGTGCCCGACTTCACCGAGGCGTATCAGAAGAAGCAGCGCGTGCTTGGCCGCACCATCCTCGTCAAGGACGAGGCGGCCCAGGGCGAAGTTGTACTGCGGCTGTACGATGCCCACACAGGTAAGGATGTGTGGAAGAAGACGTTTCCCGCCAACTCCATCGTCCTCAAACCCGACGAGGACTACCTGACCGGTGCGATCGAGCCGGACGGTGCCGTCACCGTCTTCGATCTTCGCACGCAAAAGGAAGTCCTGAAGTCGACGCTCGACTGGAAAGAAGTCCTCGAGCCGCGCGGCCTGGATATCACCAAGGTGCTCGGGAAGGTCACGGAGGCGCACCTGCTCCAGGACCACAACCAATTCTACATCGCTCTCAACAAGCCGTTCGATGCCGAGGCGGTCAATGCGGTGTGGACCAACGTCTACATGATGCGGGCGATCTCGGTGAACGGCATGATGTACGCCTTCGACAAGGGCAGCGGCAAGACGCGCTGGGCCGACCAGATCAATAACCAGATGCTAATCCTGGAGCAGTTCAAGGACCTGCCGCTCCTCATGTTCACCGCCCGCCACAACAAGGCGCGCGGCGGCAACGTGGTCGCGACCAAGACCATGCACAAGATCAGTGCCCGCCTGATCTACGACAAGGAAATGCAGAACGGCAACCAGTATCACTCGATCATCATCGACGCCAAGAAGCAGACCATCGACCTGGTGAGCTGGAATTACCGCGTCCATCACCTGCTCGAAGCGCCTGCCGAGCAGCCGAAGTAGATCGCAACCCGACGCGCAAGCGATCCGCGCTTGCGCGTCGGGAGATTGTCTTCGCAATTCGACCTCATTCTCCCCTGCCAGGAACCACCCCATGAACCGCCGTCAGTTCGTTGCCGCTGCGGCTTCCGGTGTCGTCCTTTCCAAGTGGGCCGCCGCGCCACAAGCCCGTGCCGATGAGATGCCGGAGAAATGGCGCAAGGTCATCGACAAAGGACTGGAATACCTGGCGAAGCAACAGCAGCGCGACGGCCACTGGGAGTGTAACGGCGGGCAATATCCGACTACCGCAACAGCGCTGGCAGGCATGGCGATGCTGATGGAAGGCAGCACCATGCGCGAGGGCAAGTACAGCGAGCGGATCCGCAAGGCGGTGGACTGGCTCATCGATCGCAGCCAGCGCAACGGCCTGCTGGGAAATCCGAACAATGCCAGCGAAAGTTATCGCTACATGTACGGCCACGGCTTCACGCTGCTGTTCCTGTCGTGCGTTCACGGCGAGGAAGAAGACGCCGACCGCCGCAAGAAGCTGGAAGACGTACTGACCCGTGCCGTCGAGTTCACCGGCAAGGCACAAACCAACCGGGGCGGCTGGGGCTATGTGTCGGCTGCCGACGGTCAGAACTTCGACGAAGGCTCGGTCACTATCACGCAGTTGCAAGGGCTTCGCGCCGCCCGCAACGCCGGCATCGTCGTGCCAAAGAAGGTCATCGATGAGGCAGTGAAGTACCTGGAGAAATGTACGACGCCGCGCGGCGGCATCATCTATAGCCTGGCGCATGGCGGCATGGCGGCGGCAGGCGCCGAACGACCGCCGTTGACTGCGGCGGGGGTCGCCTGCGCGTTCAGCTCCGGCCAGTACGACAGTGCTTTCGCGAAGAAATGGCTCGAGTTCTGCCGCACCGCCATTCCCGTCGACAAGTCAGGCCGCGACAGCTTCGGGCATTGGGAATACACGCACTACTATTATTCTCAGGCGATCTACATCCTCGGCGATACCGGTTATGCGAAGCTCTTCCCGAATTCCAAGCCCGAGGATCGCCTCACCTGGAGCAAGTATCGGGAGGTGGTGTTCGATTACCTGGCTTCCCGCCAAGGAAACGACGGCAGCTGGACCCAGGGGCACATCGGCGCCGTCTTCACCACGGCATGTCACCTGACCATCCTTCAGCTCGACAACGCGACGTTGCCGATCTATCAGCGCTAATTCTCGAACGCCGCTTGCGGCGTAGCACCCGACGGTGCTACGCCGCAAGCGGCGGTTTCGCGCGCCTACGGATTGAACGGATGGCTGTTGACCGTCGCCGGCTTCTTGGTCCCCGGGGCCAGGGTCGCCATGCGGTTGTAGCCCGTCCGGTCCACGAGAATGTCGCCCTGGCCCTCGTCGAGCGGCCAGTACGCCGCCAGGCCAATCTCACTTCCGGTCAGCGGCTTACGCATGGTTTGCTGGATTTCCGCCGCGGATCGCGCGGAATACCAGACGCGCAGCTCGGAAAGAGCCCCCGTGAAGGGGAACCAGCCGCCGTTCCCACCAGACCAGGTCGCCAGGGCGGCTCCTACCTGGTTGTTGTTCATGTCCAGATGATTGATCGTGCCCGCTTGCGTTCCGACGAGCGTCCCATCCAGGTAGAGGCTCTGAGTCTTTTTCGGACCATCGGCAACCAAGGCCACATGGTGCCATTGGTTGTCGGCAACGGGGCCTTTCGTTGCGATCGGGTTGGATTGACCGTACCAGAACTCACCGCGCAGCGCCTTGTCGGTGCCGATAAAGAGTGTGGGCACGTGCGAACCGGCCTTGGCGGGATAAACGCCTTGTTGATATCCGCAGATGCCGCCGCCGCGGTCCGCCTTGAACCAGACCTCCAGCGTCAACGTGTCCGAACGCTTGAATAGGTTGTCGGGCAGAAGGATCACATTGTCGACACCGTTGAACTGGACCGCAGTGCGGTGCTTGTCCGGCAATGTGGGGCCCGCGGACGCGGTGGTGCCGGCGACATGGGGGCCGCTGTCGGAGGAGCCGCCCACCAGCAGCATCAGCAGTCCGAGCAAGCCGACCGCGAGCACGCCGCCGGCTGCGAGCAAGAGGATGAGCTTGCGTCGCGACATCTCCAGGCGCGGGCCTGGCCGCGAGGGCGATTGATCGGGCAGCTTCAAGTCGCTGGCGGACTTGGGCAGCGGAAAGACCCCGCTCGGCGGCCGCGATTGGATGGGCAAGATGCCGCTCGACGGCGTCCGTTCGCTCAGCATTTCCAGCGTCGCGTCGCCTTCCTTTTCGGCGGCGCTCGGGGGTGGTGGCGTGGCCAGCGGTGCCAGGGCCAGGGCCAACTCGCCCGGCGTCTGGTAGCGGTCCGTGGGCTTCTTGGCCAGGCACTTGCGACACACAGCCGACAGGCCCGGCGGTAGGTCCTTGCGGATCGCCTCGAGCGGTGGGGGCTCGCTCATCTGATGTTGAATCAGCTTCTCCGGCATGGTCTTGCCGGTGAAGACGAGCTTGCCGGTAAGGAGATAGTAGAGCGTGCAACCGAGGCTGTAGACGTCGGCGCGGATGTCGGCGGAGCTGAAGTCCATTGCCTGCTCCGGCGCCATGTATTCCGGCGTGCCCATCATGACGGTGGGGCCCGCCAGCGTCGTGAGGTTCCGCGTCGTGCTGTTCTTGGGCAGTTCCTGCATGCGTGCCAGCCCAAGATCGAGGACCTTCACGGCACCCCACGGCGTGGAGCCGGCGACGAGCTTGGACGTTTTCCCCCGGCTCGTGCCACTGGTGGCGGCGCGATCGACGAGCAAGTTGGATGGTTTGATGTCGCGGTGGACCATGCCCTTTTCGTGAGCGTATTGGAGTCCGAGCGCTGACTGCCGGATGTAATCGCAGGCCTGCGCGGCGGGCAGCGGCCCCTGCTGCTTGACCAGCTTCTCCAAGTCGACGCCGTTGACGAACTCCAGGGTCAGGTAATAGACGTTGGCCACCGTGCCGGCATCGTAGGCGCAGACGATCGCCGGATGGACCAGCTTGCTCATGACCTCCACTTCGCGCATGAAGCGGCCAATGGCCTCGCTGTCGGCGAGGAGGTCTTTGCGAAGCACTTTCAGGGCGACGATCTTGTCGGTCGGCTGGTGCCGGGCCTTGAAGACCTGGCCGCGGCCGCCGACACCGAGCAGCTCCATCAGGAAATAGGGACCGAAGACGAGATCACGGCCACGGCCGACCAGCAGCACCTTGGCCTGGTAGGTGGTTAGCCAACCCCGTTGGACAAGCTCGCGCGCCAACCCGTGTGGATCGGCAATCTGGACCTGAAGGACGTCGGTGAGTTCCTGAAGCTGATCCGGCTTGAGAATGCCGGTCTGCTGGATGGTTTCAACAAGGACGTTGACCGTGACAGCCGCCATGGCCGCTACCAGGGAGAGGGTTCGACCGCCCGAGGCCGCCCCTCATGGTAGTCGCTGACGGCGGTTGGAGCAAGATTGCGGATTTTTCGACAGAGACAGTGATGAACCACGGATCACACCGATAACACGGATAAAGACTGAAGAATGCAGTGTCACGGCGTTCAGGGCAAGAACCACGGACTGCCTGCGCTCTTGATTCATCCGTTTTATCGGTGTGATCCGTGGTTCATTTCCTCTTCGAACCGCCGGGATCAGCGCTCTCCGCACCGACATTTTTTCGTTTTCTCCAAATCCCCCGTCCGGAGCGGCGAATAACCCAGGTGGGAAGAATCTCTTCCCGCGGGCCGCCAACACATTTTTACCGACTTTCTGGCACGAAAGGGGAAAGGCACCATGTTCAAGAAGCTCGCGATCGGGACGATGATCGCCGTGGCTGCCGTCACGGTCCTGAGCTACACCAAGCTCGGCAGCTATGCAGGCACCGCGTGGAACAAGGCACGCGTCAGCGCCAAGAAGCAAGTTCCCATCGAGTTCGAGATCGATCGCCTCAAGAATGAAGTCGCTCAGCTCATTCCGGACATGAAGAAGAACCGAAGCATCATTGCCGAAGAAATGGTCGGCATCGACAACCTTCGGGAAGAGATCGCCAGCACCCGCACCAAGCTCGACCAGCAGAAAATCGTTCTGCTGAAGCTGAGCAAGGACGTGGAGGGCGGCGAGACGACGTTCGTCATCAACGGCTCCAGCTATCCTCGGCAGCGCATCATCGAGAAGCTGTCGCGCGATCTGGAGTCCTTCAAGCGCTGCGAGGCCGAGCTGAAGAGCCGTGAGCAACTGCTCGACGCCAAGGAGCGTTCGCTCGAGGCCGCCAAGCAACAGCTGGTGAGCATGCGCGACCAGAAGCAGGAACTGGAAGTCGCGATCGCTCAGCTGGAAGCGGATCTGAAGACCGTGCGTCTGGCCCAGACCAAGTGCAAGTTCCAGGTGGACGACAGCCGTCTGACCGACATCAAGCGTTCGCTTGCCGAGCTGCGCGGCCGGCTCAAGGTCGAGAAGACCGCCGCCGAGCTGGAAGCCGAGTTTGGCAACGATCCGATCCCCACCCAATCAACCGTCAAGCCCGCCAACGAGGTGGCCCGCGACGTCCGCGAGTACCTCGACGGACCGAAAGTGGCGGACAAGAAGTAACCGCAGTCGGCTGGTAGCCATCAGCTATCAGCTATCAGCAATAAGGACAGGTTGCCAACCAGGCTTTCTGATAGCTGATAGCTGATAGCTTTTTGCTCTTTACCCGGAGGTGGCCGGAATACAATTGGCCACTCGGGGTGGCCGACGGGAGCTGCAAGCCGACCATCTCCGGGTTATACTATTGGTGGCTCGAATCGAGCCCGCGGTGCAAGCAAGGGATTGCCTTGCTTGCACCGCGGGCTCGCGGCAAAAAGCAGGGCAGGCACCCATGCTCGGCGTCGCGTGGTTGACACTTCGACAAGCCCAGGAGGCCCTCAAAAATGGCCGACTGGAGGATGCCCATCGCTTGCTCAGCGAGTCCGGTGCCCAGGGGCATAAGCGTTCCTGGGACCTTCTCCAGCAGATCGCACAAGGCTTTGTGGAGCGTGCCCAGCGCCACCTTTCGCAGAATGATGCGGACGCGGCGTGGAACGACCTGTTGCGCGCGGAGCAGGTCGGCGCGGGTGATAACAAAGCTGCCGCTCAACTCCGACAAACACTGGCCAATTTAGCGCTCGCCCAAGCGCGAGCTCAGCTGGAAGCGGGTCACCCCGTCCGCGCGGCCGAGGCAGTCGTGCTGCTGCGTGAACGTGGCGTTCGACATTCCGAGTTAGATCCGCTCGAAGAAATCGCCAGGGAATGGAAGAAGGCGCAGGAACTGGCCGACCGCGGCGAGTTTCCGGCGGCCATGATGCTTGTCAAGCGACTGTGGGACTGCGGGCCGCGATTTCGGACGCTGGAGCAGTTTCAGACGGAACTCGATGAACGGCGCGATCGTTTTGCCGGAGTTCTGGTAAAATTGCATCAGGCGGTTGCCGACGGCCACTGGCGCCAGGTGGTGGGAATGGCCGACGAGGTGTTGGCCGCAGCGCCCCAGCACGCCGAAGCCCGAAAGGCACGCACCCGCGCCTGGCAGGTGACCGACCCGTCCACGGTTGGCGCCCCCCCGCAAACCACGGAGAAGCCTGTGTCCGCTCCGGGGGAACCCGCCAATCGCGTTCTTCTCTGGATCGATGGGATTGGCGGCTATCTCGTTTGTCTCGGCCATCGCGTGACCATTGGGCAAGCCTTGCCCGAGGCTACGGTGGACGTTCCGCTGTTCGCGGACGTGTCGCGGCTCCATGCGACCGTGACGCGCGACGCGGAGGGTTATCTGCTGGAGGCCGCTCGAACGGTCGCCGTCAACAGCAAGCCGGTGGAGCGAGCGCTGCTCCAATCGGGCGACCGGATCACGATGGGCGCGTCGTGTCAGCTGCAATTCCGCCAGCCAGTACCCGTAAGTACCACGGCTCGACTGGACCTGGCAAGCGGGCATCGGCTCGCCCAGGCGGTCGACGCGGTCATTCTTATGGCGGACACGCTCGTGATTGGCCCAGGGGCTCAGTCCCACGTCACGATTCCGGACTTGCGTCAGCCGATCGTCCTCTTTCGCCAGAAGGGCGGGCTAGGGATCCGACACGCGGGGCCATTCACGGTGGACGGGCAGCGCTGCCAGGAACGGGGGCAGCTCGGTCCCACGTCGCGAGTGGTGGGGGAAGAATTCACGTTCGCGGTCGAGCCCGCAAGCCGCTGACGCAATCCCGACAAAATTCAGTTCGTGGGAGATAGGGCTAATAATCGAGCGCCAGGGGCGAATAAGGGATGAGCGGTCAAGCGCGGCCGCTTGAAGCCGGTGCGAATCGATCTCTGATCTACGGATTTTACTCCCTGGGTGTTCTTATGAAGTTCACCTGCAGTTCTGGTCAACGGCCCCTGGACGGATACACCCTGAAACGCGGCGTCGGCTGCGGGGGATTCGGCGAGGTCTACTACGCCATCAGCGATGGCGGCAAGGAAGTGGCTCTCAAGCTGGTCCGCGGCAACGCCGACATCGAGTTGCGCGGCATCGCCCAGTGCCTCAACTTGAAGCATCCCCACCTGGTCAGCTTGTACGACCTCAAGACGGACGCTCAGGGCGATCACTGGGTCGTCATGGAATACGTGGCCGGCGAACCGCTGAACGTGGTGCTCAATCGCCATCCCAATGGGCTGCCGCCGGAGTTGGCGCAGCAGTGGTTTCTGGCGATGAGCAAGGCCGTGGGCTACCTCCACGATCACGGCATCGTCCATCGCGACCTCAAGCCAGGCAATATCTTCCTTGAAAACGGCATCCTGAAAATCGGCGACTATGGACTGAGCAAGTTCATCAGCTCCAGCCAGCGGACGGCGCAAACGCAGTCCGTGGGCACCGTCTACTACATGGCGCCCGAGATCTCGACCGGCAATTACAACAAGCAGATCGACATCTACGCCGCCGGGATCATGCTCTACGAGATGCTGACCGGGCGCGTGCCGTTCGAAGGCGAGAGCGCCGGCGAAATCCTGATGAAGCACCTCACGTCGCCGCCGGACTTGAGCAAGCTGCCGGCCGCGTACATTCCCATCGTCGGCAAGGCGCTGGCAAAGAACCCTGCTCAGCGCTACGCGACGATGGCGGAAATGGCCAAAGCCGTGGAATTGCTGGGTGGCGCCGCGCCGGTGGATGTGCCCGCTCCGCGTCCCGTCGCGCCGCCGCGCGTGGCTCCGGCCGCGGCGAAGGCAGAGGTGCAGGATGCGATTCCGTCCGTACTGCCCGCGGTGTCGTTCCGAGCGCAGGTCGCGGAATTGTCGGGTTCTATGGCGCTGGCTGGCGTGCTGGCATTGCTGCTTGGGCTTCTGTACCTGGCCTTGAGTAACTCCTTCAACTGGCAGGTCAGCAGCCTGACGGAGATCGGCTCGCTGTTCTTCCTCACGGTCGGCATCAGCTGGGCCGTGCTGATTCCCGCGAAGCTTTGGGATGGGCGAGCCGGCGACACCTGGACGCGCCGGGTGGTGATGATGGTCCTGGGGGCCGCTGTTGGGGCGGGCGCCTTGTGGTCGACGGGTTGGGAAGCGGGCGCCATCGGTGGACCGACCCCCGAACAGCTCCCGTTCGTCAAGAAGGCCGGAGCGTCACCGCGCAACGATCTATCGGTGGCGGCAGGCTACCTGAGCTACTTCGCCCTGTCGCTGTGCATGCTTCGCTGGTGGAAGATGGCCGATCGCCATCGCTCGCAACGGTTCAGCTGCTTCCCCGTGCTGGCTGCCGGCTTCTGGGCGCTGTTGCTGTTGTGTGTCTGGCCTCGCGGTGAGACGCCCTATGGCGCGATCGCGCTGGTCACCGCGGCCGTCATCGTGCAATGGGTCAGCCCGTGGGAACAACCGCCGCCGCCGCTCGCCCGCCGCTTGCGGCTGCGCTACGCTTGATGGGACTGCGAGGAGGAGGAACCTGAGATGAAATCCCTTGTCGTGGCGCTCGGCATCGTTGTGGGATTGGGCGCCCTGATCTTGAGCAAGTACCCCATGGAGCGTCGCGCGTCGACGTCCAACGCGGTCGCTGGCGGAGATGCGAAGACGAGTCCAGTCGCGCTGCCTGCGGACGCGCGCACGGAGCCGGTCGTGAAGCTCGTCAGCCAGGTGGACGACCGTGAGCCTCGTTGGAAGGTCGTGAGCAAGTGGCAGGTCACCAAGCAGGACGCGTTTGAGTCCGCCATCGCCGCTGCCCAAGCCGAGATCATGGATTACATGCGCGGCCAGAACCAACCGCTCGAACTCACGCCGCCGCGCGACCTTGTCCGCAGTTGCGCCAAAGTGGACAAGAACACGGAGGAATCGCGCAATTTCGGTCCGGGCGTGGGCGAGATGCACCGTGTCACCGTGGAAGTAACCCTTTCCGACCACGGCCGACAGACCTTACAAGCGAAGGATCGTGAATTTCGCGTTCAGCAGAATCAAGTCGCGCGAGAGGTCCGTTCGCAGGAGCGCCTGATCTTCCTGGCGAAGCTTGTCGCTGGTCTGGTCGCAGTCCTGGGGGCGACTGCGTGTTACTTTCGCATGGAAGACATGACCAAGGGCTATTACACCGGCTGGCTCCGTCTGGCGGCCGCCGGGTTCGTCGGTGCCGTCGCGGTGGTCCTTTTGCTCCTGAGCTAGTTTCCCTTCTCGCCGCTCCAAGCGGCATCTCTGGCATTCGGCGCGGGATGGTTTATAATGGACATTGCGTCAACCATTCACCGGCAGCCCGATATGGCCTCGGAAAGCGATCGTTTGCTCATCAAGCAGATTCGCCAGGGGGACTCCGGTTCCTGGCAGACGCTGATTTCGCGCTATGAGGGACGATTGCTCGCGTTCGTGGAACGCCGCCTGCACGATCGCGCGGCCAGCGAAGACGTGGTTCAAGAATCGTTCATCGGCTTCCTCAACAGCCTGCCCAACTACGACGAGCAACGCGAGCTCCAGACGTATCTCTTCACCATCGCATCGCACAAGCTGACCGATCACCTGCGCCGCATCGGACGGCATCCGATGCATGCGGCTTCGGAAGGCGCTGGCGACGTCTTGCAAAATCAACTCGACCCTCACTCCGCCGCCTCCAGCCTCGCCCGCAGTCGCGAACGCCAGGAACTGGAGAGCCAGGCGGTCATGCGCTGCCTGGGCCAGATGATCCGGCAATGGAAGGACAAGGGGGATTACGTCCGCCTCAAGGTGCTGGAATTGCTCCTCGTCGGCGGCTGGGCCAATCGCGACGTGGCTGCCACGCTGAGCATCAGCGAGCAGCAGGTGGCCAACTATCGCTTCGCCGCAGTCAAAAAGCTGACCGAGCACATCCGCGACGCCGGACTGCCGGGCGACGTGTTCCCGGAATTGCTGAAAGCGAGCGAGTGATGCCTGACATTACCCGCGCCCAGCTGAACGCCTACCTGGACGATTCCTTGAGCGACCGTGAGACCGCAGTGGTCGAGCAAGCGCTGCGCGATTCCGAAGTGCTGCGTCGCGGACTTCGGGCCATCATGCAGGAACGCGACCGCGGCGAACACTCCATCGGCGCCATCTGGCGACGCCAGCGCCTGAGCTGTCCGCCCCGTGAGCAGCTAGGCAGCTATCTGCTCCAGGTGCTCGACTCGGACTTGCAGGACTACATCGAGTTTCACTTGAAGACGATTGCCTGTCCGTTCTGTCTTGCCAACGTCACCGATTTACAAGCCCTTCAGCAAGAAGCGGAACCGCAAACGCGCAAGCGCCGGCAGCGCATCTTCGATTCCAGCCACGGCTATTTGAGTGTGTGCCGAGATACGACGAAGTGATGGGCCGTCAAGGAGCGTTGAACCGCGGCGCCGCCATAGCGCCGGTAAGCTCCAGCTTGCAGCAGCCCAGGTCGAGCGAATCGGTCAGCTTCCCGTGGCGAAACACTTCCGGATGCAGCGAGTAGACGACAAACTTCCCCTGCTTCGAATCGCACACCAGCCCCGCATCGCGCAGCACGCGCAGATGGTGCGAGACGTTGGCCAGCTCCGCGCTGAGCAATGCGGAAAGTTCGCTCACGTTCTTGGGGCCATCCTGCAGGCACTGGATGATGCGTAGACGATCGGGGTCGCCCAGGGCTTTGAGCAGTCGTGCACACTGATTCGATTGCAGCCGATCACGCATCGCGAGCCCCTCCGTGACGAAGTGCTTCCCTACCAGCATAAACCTTCTCGACGGCCTGGGCAACCTCCTCAACTTCCGATGCCGTGCCAAGCAACACCGGATGGTGGAGGATGATGCAGCCTTCATGCGCCCGGTCAGCCTGAGTTAGGTCGCCCACCTGGCGAAAGCGCTTTGGCGAGCGGCCGACATGAAGGGCGCGAAATCCCACGTCGAACGCGATCCCTTCCGCCCGCACTGCCGCAACAAAGCGTTCGCGCGGCATTCCAAATGCCGTGCTGTCGTACTGGAAGCCCAGTTTGTAGTAGCCCGGCTCGCCATCGCGACACGAATTCACCAACGCCGTCAGTCCCGGGATGCCGTGCAGTCGATTGCAGAATTGCCGGACGCTGGCCGCACGCTGAGCATTGCGTGCATCAAGCTTGCCGAGTTGAGGCAGCAGGACGGCGGCTTGAAGCTCCGAGAGCGGACTGACGGTGTTGCCGCGATTCTGCCACGTACGCGCCCGCTGATGGGCGTCAGCATGCCGTGTCAGCAGCGCCCCGCCGCGGCCGGCAGTAAGCAGCTTCGATCCCCCGAAGCTCAGGATGCCGACGTCGCCCCACGTGCCGGCCTTGCGCCCCTGGATCGTGGCGCCAGGAGACTGGGCGGCGTCCTCGATCACACGCAGGCCGCGTGCTTCGGCAATCGCCATTACCTCACGCATTGGGACCAGGCCGCCATGCAGATGGGAGACGATCAGCGCTCGCGTCGCTGGGCCGATTGCCGACTCCAAGGCGTTCGCATCGAGGTTCCAGTTGTCGGCCGAGACTTCGACGAGTACCGGATGGGCGCCAATTGCGTGCGCGGCGAGGAAATTGCCGCCGAAGTCGTACGCCGCGAGCAATACTTCGTCGCCGTTGCCGATCTTGAGGGCACGCAGGGCCAGTTCGACCGCGAAGGTGCCGCTGGCGCAGGTGTGGGCGAATTCCACCTGGTGGTACGCCGCGAGTTTGGCTTCAAGGGCTTCGACATGCGGACCGTGGTACTTACCCCAGGAACCGTCGCGGTAGGCGGATTGGAGGGCGTCCAGCACGTCGAGATCGGGCAACGGCCAGTCCGGCGGGCCTTGCGGCCGAACGGGAGGGCCGCCGAGCAGGGCGGGAAGGAAAGCGGTCGTCACGGTAGCCGCACATAACACAGGAAAAATGTCGTATGTCGGCGAGCGGGGGCATTAGCCCCCTGAGGACTGCAGGACTGCGCAAACCCTCAGGGGGCTAACGCCCCCGCTCGCCAGTAATTCGCCCCGTTCGCCGGATGGCTCGCTTACACGCCCATGGTGTTGTAACCGCAGTCGACGAACAGGACCTCGCCGGTGATGCCGGAGGCGAGCGGACTGCACAGGAACACGGCGGCGTTGGCCACTTCCTCAGCCGTGATCGGCCGGGGCAGCGGCGAGCGCTCGGCCGCGTACGCCTTCATCTGCTCGATGTCGCCGATCCCCTTGGCGGCCAGCGACGCGTAGGGCCCGGCCGAGATACAGTTGACGCGGATCTTCTTGGTGCCCAGGTTGTGGGCCAGTTGCTTGGCGTCGATTTGCAGCGCCGCCTTGGCGGTGGACATGCCGCCGCCGTAGTGCGGCACGACGCGATCGCCGCCCAGATAGGTCATTCCCAGGGCCGCGGCGCCGTCGGGGCGGTCGGCCATCAGCGGCTGCAGCGCCCGCAGCATGGCGGTCAGCGAATACGAACTGATGCTCAGCGCGTTCAGGTAGCCCTTGCGGCTGGTGTCGATCATCTTGTTCTTGATCTCGGCACTGAACGCGATGCTGTGAATCAGAATGTCGATGTGCTGGTACGGTTCGAGCTTTTTCACGAGCCCGGCGATGGAGTAGTCGCCATGCTGCTGCTCGATCTTGGACCAGCGGCGGTCCTGGCGCATCTCGGCCGGCACGTCGTCCATGGTGTCATAGGACACGTCGCAGGCGTATTCCGCCTCGGGCTTGAAGTCGCCGGCAACAAAGGGGAGCTTGCGCGCCGTCACGTCGTCTGGCCGATCGCTCTTGAGGATGGTATCGACCATGTTCATCATGCGCGGATGGCACGACAGGACGATCCGCGCCCCCGCTGCCTGCATCGCCTTGGCGATGTACCAGGCGAAGCTCAGGTCGTTGCCGACGCCGGTGACCAGCGCGACCTTACCGCTCAAATCCAGGGGGATCATGCGCTCCCTCGCCATGAATGGAGAATGGATGTCCAGTCCAGCCGGGGGCGGGCAGCCCAGACCGTGCTATGATCTAGCAAATTGGCGAAAAATGGACAAGATGAAACGGTGTTCCGCCCACCGCCTCCTTGACCACCGCCCGGTTGCCGAAGACACTGGACCAGCCCCAAGAACCCGACTGCTTGTGAGGTTGCCCCCATGCGCCTGACCGCCGTTCTGTCGCTCCTCGTCTCGATTTCTCCCGTCGCGGCCGATCTTGCCTGGCAGGTCTACGACGCCTGGCCGTTCGAGACAGCGGAAGCTGTCAAGCGGCAGGCCGAGACCGCCAAGACCGCAAGCGCTGCGGACCCGCTGACAATCGGTTTGACCGAGAAGCCGGGCCCAGCGCTCAAGTTTCGCCTCATCCCTGCCGGCAAGTTCCAGATGGGAAGCCCCGCGAACGAGCCCGGACACGAGGCCGATGAGCCGCTGCACGCCGAGACCATCGATGCGCCTTTCTACATGATGGACACGCAACTGACTGTGGAGGCGTACCGCGCCCTGATGCGTGCCGAACCGCCCGGCATGCCCGCCGATGCCGATCCCAAGCTCCCTGTTGCCGTCTCGTACCGGGACGCAGTCGACAAGGTCCTTCCGGTCATCGCCAAGGTTGCTCCCAAAGGTTGGAGAGCGATTCTGCCGGACCGTGTTCGGATGGAATATGCTGCTCGCGCGGGCGTGGCAACCATGAACCCGGGCGGCAATACGGAGAAGGACGCCGATGCCTACGTCTGGCACAAGGCCAACTCGGATAACAAGGTCCACCCGGTCGCGCGGAAGAAGCCCAACGCTTGGGGCCTCTACGACGTGCTGGGCAATCGCTGGCACTGGTATTGGGCCGGGCCCGGCAGCAATGGCGACGCATCGAAGGATAACCACCTGGTCTATGGTGGCGCTTATAACACTCCTGCGGGAGGCAACGGGGCACGCCTCGCCAACATCATGGTCAGCCGCACTCCCGAAGGCGTCCGCTATGCGTTGATCCGCACGGACACGCCATTCCCCAAGGGGCATCCCGATACCAGTGCGGTGAAGCCGGACCAATGACGAAGATAAGGTTTTGCAGCCCCAGGCCGTGGCACCGCGCCTGCAGGACTACGCACCGATCATTCAAGCCTATTCGGCGGGAAGCAGGGTAGTGACGGCCTCGAAGAGGGTCTTGAGCGTCACGGGGCGGACGAGCACCTTCATCGTCGGGTGCGGGGGGAAGCGTTCGGCCCATTCCGCCTGGCTTTCAGACAGCATGAGCACGCAGGCACAAGGGTGCTTGAGCCGGTCCGATTCGTCGAGGATGTCACGGAAGGCCTTGAAGCCCGCGCTGCCAACGGAGCCGGCATCGAGGATCAAGGCATCGAACGGATGCTGTTGAAAGCGAAGCAAGGCCCGCGACGGATCGGCAGACATCAACACGCGATAACCCGCTTCCTTGAAGCGCGTGCGGATCACGTCTTGCAGCTTCTCGTTCTCTTCCACGACGAACACCGAACGCGTGGTGGCGGCCAGGTTGAGTTCCGAACTTTTGCCATCGACGTCGCGACGAACCTCGCGGATGGCCTCCAACAGCTGCGCGGGCGTCTGGTGGCGGCGCATGGGATCGATCTGCATCATCGTTTCGACGAGGTGGAACACCGACTGCTGGGCCTCCACGTCGGCGGCCGTCAGCGGCGCCACGCCGTGGAAGCGTTGCTTCTGCATCCGCGCTTGCTTGTTCTTGGTCATCTCCATGGGAGACCGGCCCGAGAGGATCTCGTACAGGACGCAGCCGAGGAAGAAGATGTCGCTGCGCACGTCGCCGGAGCGGACGCCGGTGGCCCGTTCCAGGCCGGCGTAGTCCACCGTGCGATCGACCTTGGTGTCGTCCGCGAGGGCCGCCGACGAGTAGATGGCCGCCAGGCCGAAGTCGGTCAACTTCGCCCTTCCCTGGGTGTTGATGAGCACGTTGGTCAGCTTGACGTCGCGATGGGTCAGGCCCTTGGAGAAGGCGAACGCCAGGGCGGACGCGCACTCTTCCATGATGCCCAGTGCTTCGGTGGCTGGCAGCTTCTTGCGGATGGCCAGGAAGTCGCGCAGGTTGCTGCCTTCCACGAACTCCATGACGATGTAATACTGCCTGGAGTTCGGATCGCGATCGACGGCCAGGGTCTGCACGATGCTGGGGTGCCGAAGCAGCAGACCCACCTTTCCCTCGCGCTCGAACAACTCGATGCAGTGCCGGTCCTCACTCCAGCGGTGGCGCAAGACCTTGACGGCGGCCACGACGCCGGTGCGCGGATCTTCGGCACGGTAGACGCGACCAAATGTGCCTGATGCGATGCGATAGAGGATGCGGTAGCCACCTAGAAAATAGCCGTCTTTGTCGCCCTTGAGCAGCTTCTGCGTCTGCCAGGGGCTGAGGAATCCCTTGCGCTCCAGGACGCGCACCAGCGACGCAGCGTCGCTGACGTCGTGATCCACCTCGTCGTTGCATTCGCGCAATTGCGCTTCCGTCACCAATCCCAGCATGGTGACTCGCTGAGAAATTGTGGCAGCATCGAGATCGGCCATGACTGGTACGCGCTCACGATAACCGGGACCGAGAGGGGAACCCTTCGTTCCATCTTACCGAGAGACATGCCGTGCTGCCAAGCGGTTAGGTTCACACTCTCGGTGCATTCGCGTGCCCGTGCCCGAAGATTGCCGCCTCCCGAACCGTTCTATACTTCACGCGGTAGAGTAGGGCTGGGTCCGGTGGGCCAGACACTCTTGTCCGGCCGGCCAGACAAGTGTGTCTGGCCCACCTTGCCAGGCACCAATTTGGCCCGCGTGCAGTATAAGTTTCGGGATTTGAGGAAGACGGGAAAGCGGGAAAGGGCACGGGCACGGGCACGGGCACGAAATAAGCAAGGTTGCTCTTGCAGATTTTGGTCAGGAAGGATATGAGCCCTCGCCTGATCCATTGTCGCAGTCGCATGCCTGGGGCGCCGGCGGTCCGGCCGAGTGCTTGGCTTGCGCGAAAGAGGGGGAAGCCGGTGCCACAACTGCTCACCCAGGCGCGCCGCCTGTGCAGGACCTGCGCCGTTTACTGCGCCGGGGCTGGGCTGACCAGCCTGGGGCTGTGCGGTTGCGCGGGGTTCTGGGACGATGTGACCAGTCGGAAATTCGAGTTCAGCAACCTCTTTTCCAGGCCCGATCCGCTGATCGTCTTGCGCGACAGCAATGACGGGGACGAACGCGCTCGCGCCTTGCGCGCGCTGCGAGAGCCAAAGCAGTACAGCGGTAGCGATGCCGAACAGGACGTAGTGGTCAATGTGCTCGTCACCGCCGCCAAGAGCGATCCGCAACCGCTCTGCCGACTGGCTGCCGTGCAAACGCTGGGCAAGTTCAAGGACCCGCGCGCGGTGCAGGGACTGGTGGACGCGTACTTTGCGGTGAACGTCGATCAGCGCCGCGGCGCCCCGGTGCGCCTCGACTCGAACCCGTATAAGGGCATCCCGCCCGAAACGGCGACGATCATTCAAGTGCAGGCGCTCACCTCGCTGGGCGAAACCAAGAGCCCCGCGGCGGTGGAACTGCTGGCACGCGTCGCACGCCCGGAGCCGGGCGGCTCCGAAGGCATGGCGGAGCTGGAGAAGCAGCAGATCATGGACGTCAAGATCGCGGCCGTCCGCGCCCTGGCGAATTTCAGCCACTACCAGGCGACCGAATCGCTGTTGCTGGTCTTGCAAAAAGAAAAAGACGTGGCGGTACGCGACCGAGCCGTGGAGTCCTTGCAAGCCGCGACCGGCAAAAAACACGGTGACGACCCGAAGGCCTGGGAGGATGTACTGCACCAGCAATCGACGCCCGGTGCCGCGCCTGTTGTGGCAGAAGACCGGGACAACAAGACGATCAAGCGGGTCAGCGCGCCTTAGGATCCGCGCAAGAATAACTTGTGCAATTCCTGTAGGACGGATTTCCAATCCGTCCGGTTTTCCCTGGGCGGATTGGAAATCCGTCCTACTTGCAATTGTTCAACTTATTGTTACGCGGCTCCTTAGAACATATCGTGCGCGTAGAAAACGCAGCGGACCTTGCAGTGGCGGAACGCCAGGGCAAGGTCCGCTGCGTTTATGCAGGGCTGAACACGCCCCACGGTCGCTGAATCACTTAAGGCTTATCTTGCCCCAGAAACCAGCCTCCGCGAGCGCGTTCATTGCGTCGCCGGCATTGAGGTCTTTGCCCTTGATAACGACATCCTTCACCGAGCCCTTGCCATCAAAGGTCACTCCCGCGTCCTTGAAGAGTCCTCGAATGGCTTTCTCGCAGCCATCGCAACACACGTGAACCCCCTTGATAGTAACCTGATCCTGCTTGCCGCCAGTCAGATTCTTGCCGACGGTGGCAAAGCTGTCTCCGCCATCATGCTTGAGTTCGCCGCCAAAACCAGCCGCATGCAGCGCTTCACCGCCAGCATTGGCCGTCTTGCCGTCCCTGGCCTTGTAAGTGACCTTCTTCTCTTTCACGTCGGTGGTCACGTCCGAGATGCCGTCCACCTTGGCCAGGGCGTCCTTGGCATCTTTCTGACAGTCCGCACAGCACATGAAGATGCCCTTCACCTCCGCGTTGACCTTGTTGGCCGCCTCCGCCTTGGTCGACAGCGGCACGCTCGCCGGCTTGCTCGGCGTCGTGGAGCCTCCCTGGCAGCCGACGATAACGGCGACGGTCAGGACGGCGAATAGTTGGCGCAAGATGCATCTCCCTGTTAAAACAACGATGTGGTTTCGTGTCCGGTGTTATACCAGCGCCGGCACGGGCCTTGAACGAAAAAGCCGTCGAGGTCCATCATGGCGCATCCCACTCTCCGCGTCGGCCTAATCGGTGCAGGAGCGAACACGCGCTCCCGACACATTCCTGGACTGCGTGCCGTCGCGGATGTGGAAATCGTCGCCGTTTGCAATCGGCGGCCTCATTCGACGGCCGCAACGGCCCGTGAATTCGGCATCCCTCGCACCTACGCCCATTGGCGGGAACTGCTTGCCGACCCCGGCATCGATGCGGTGCTCATCGGCACCTGGCCGTATTTGCACTGTCCCATCACGCTGGCAGCCTTCGAGGCCGGCAAGCACGTGCTGACCGAAGCCCGGCTGAGCCTGACCGCTGCCGAGGCCCATCAGATGCTGGCTGCTGCAAGGAAATACCCAAAGCTCGTCGCGCAGGTCGTGCCGAGCCCGTACGGATTACGCGGCAACGACGTGATCCTCGATCTGCTGCAAAAGGGCTACATCGGCGAGTTACGCGAAGTACACGTTTCCAGCATGAACGCGGCCCTGGCGGACCCGGCCGCTCCGCTGTCGTGGCGGCAGGATGCGTCGCTGTCGGGCTTCAACATGTTGACGCTGGGAATCGTCCACGAGACGCTCATGCGCTGGGCGCCTCCGCCGACGCGCGTGCTCGCCCAGGTCCACGCCTTCATTCCTTCGCGGATCGACCCGGAAAGCGGCGTCCGCCGGTCCGTCGGCACGCCGGAC
Source organism: Gemmataceae bacterium (assembly GCA_019752375.1). Lineage (GTDB taxonomy): Bacteria > Planctomycetota > Planctomycetia > Gemmatales > Gemmataceae > JAIEMG01. The sequence goes on from JAIEMG010000003.1 coordinate 24,096, forward strand.
AGCGTCCAGGTGCTGGCGGTGCTCAAAAACGGAGCGCGGGCGGTGTATCACTTCAGCGGGGTCACGCGCTTCGGGCAGAGCATGGAGATTCGCCTGTTCGGCAATGAGGGCGTGTTGCACTACGACATGCTTCAAGAACGCATCCTCGGCGTGAGCAGCCACCGCAAGCTCGATGCCGTTAAATTGAGCGAGCTGGAAGAGATCCCGATTCCAACGGAACGAGCCCGCGAATGGCGTGTCGAAGCTGAATTTGTGGACTCGATCCGCACCGGGGCCGCGGTGCGCTTCACCGATTTTGCGACAGGGGTCAGCTACATGGAGTTCACCGAGGCGGTGGCACGCAGTGCCGAGCGCGGCGAAGCCGTGGACCTGCCGTTGGCCGAGTTCGTGGTGGACGAGAGCGATGCCTGATCGGACAGCGCTACTTCCGCTTCAAGGATCAGCAGGACAATATGTAGCCGCAGGCCTCAGCCTGCGGAGTGAATGTCCCGCCGTTGCGCTGCCCTTCCGCAGGCTGAAGCCTGCGGCTACAAATGTTGCGCGAATCCTTTCACGCAATGGAGCGCGGGAGGATTTAGCCGACCCGCTCATGCGGACGATTTGCTTCGACTGGCCAGTGCCACCGCGCTGCCTCCGAGCGCCACCATGCCAAGTAGCACCAGGCACAGTCCCGCCAGGTTGCCGGTCACGCCGTAGTGCATCTGGTTGAAGACTTCGTGAGAGAACGTGCTTGCCCCCGGCGTCTCGACGAGCTTGCCTGCCGCCAGTTCCCCAAGGGATAGCACGCCGATCGCGAGTGCCGCACGCAGGCATTCGCGGGCCGTCATCGGCCCGATCACGAAACACAGTTCTTGCCAGGGCCGCGCGCCATCGACTCGCGCCGAGTCGCGCAGCTCCGCGGGCACCAGTCGCACGACGGACCAGAGCATGGCCGCCGCGTAAGGAAAGAAACGCAGGAGCGTCGCCCAGAGCACCGGCCAGAGCGATGGACCATCGTAGAGTTGGATTCGCAACGGTCCCCGGTCCAGGAAGCCAAGCAAGCCCAAGGCTTTCTCCTCCATTGTCATCAGAAGATTGATGGTTTCCTTGAGCCCAATGCCCGCGACGGGCCCCGGCACCGCCCACGCCACCGCCATCAGGCCGAGCAGCCCGGCATGGAACCACCGGGCCTCGGTCGCCAGCCAGGCGCTGACGAGTGCCAACGCCGCCGCGAGGATGCCCGCCAGCAACGCGATCATCACCGTGTCGAAAAGCAGTCGGCCGTGCGCTTCCGGCACGCGGACCACGTGCTGCCAGAACACCGACATGGACCAGGATTCTGGACTGCCGCCCAGGCCCGCCTTCCATATCAGGCTCGCCAGCGGAACCACGACGAGCACACTAACGACAACACCGATGGACGGCAGCCAAAACCAGCGCCATCGCCCCAACGACAGCAAGCATCCGGGCGTCCGTACACCTTCCAGCGGCGGCAGAGTCCGCTCCCAGCGCTGGGCGGCCACGATGGCGAGCCCCGCGAGCAGGACCACTGACGGCAACGACACGGCAACCGCTCGCGCCAGCGTCTGCCGGCCGAAGACGAACTGGGTGTAGACTTCCTCCGCGAAGGTGCGGACCTGCATCATGTCGGTGATCGTGATCTCGGTGGCCGATTGGAGGGCCACCCACAGGCTGGCGGCGAAGATGGCGGCCCGGCAGCGCGGCAACGTCACCGACCACAGGACACGCAACGGCGGAGCACACAAGAGCGCGTCTTCCTCCAGCTCGCGCTCGACCCAGCTAAGCCCCTGGCCAACGATCCAGACCACCCACGGCAAACCCGCGCAGGCATGAACCCAGATTGCAGCAGGCAATCCCTGCGCCCACGGCTTCCACGGAATGGCGCCGGAGGTGCTGTCCGGATCTCCGGTGGTCCAGGCTGCCAGAGGCAGCCAGCCGCCGGTCCCCAATGCAGCCTGCCATGCCGAGGCAAACAGTGGCAACGGCACGAAGAGCGTCAAAAGAGTGAGGAATCGGAAGAAACGACGACCCGGCAAATCGCTGCGATAGAGCAGCACTGCGCCGGTAATGCCGACTGGCAGCGTCAGCGCCAGCGTGCCGCCGATGAGAAGAAGGGTGTTTGCGGCCAGTTCCCGGAAGCGGCCGGCATCATCCCAGGCTTGCCAGGCGTCCGGCTGGCGCAGCAGGTCGAACAGTGGCAACGCCAGCGGCAAGGCGAACCCGCCAAGCAGAATCGTAGCCACGACGACACGCCAGCGAGTCAACGGGGATAACTCCTTGGAAACAAGGGAAGAAGCGATCCACGGATGACACCGATAACACGGATCAAGAATGCGTTGTTCACCAGCAGTGCTACGGTCTTCAGGGTAGAAGCACACGCACTTTCTGCTCTTTTGAATTATCCGTGCGATCCGCGGTTCAGTTCTTCGTCTGCCTTTCAGGAATGCAACGAGCCTCCGGAATATGTCCGGAGGCTCGAATTGGAATGGGTGCAGCTGCTAATTCTACAGGATGAGCTTGAGTAGCAGATGCCCTGTTTTTCAGGGTCTTCTCAAAGCTCG
>JAIEMG010000323.1 GCA_019752375.1 Gemmataceae bacterium
GCCCGACGCGCCAGCGAGGGATGAAGTATCCCTCGCTGGCGCGTCGGGCGAACGACCGCGCTCAAGCGTGCAGAAACGGGTTTGCACCCCAGACGCTGCAGCTTGTAGCGTCGGCCGACTGCAAGAACTACAATCGAAACCCGAACAATGGATAGGGAGGGCTCGCGGCTCGCTTCGGCAAGAACCATGCCCATCGATACCGTTGCCAGCTTGGTGGACGAACTGCGTCGCTACCGGCTCCTCGACCCGACGCAGTTGAACACCGTCCTTGGGCAGTTGCGGGGCATTGCCGATCCGCGCCAGCTTGCCAAGGAATTGCTGCAACGCGGATGGCTCACGTCCTTCCAGATCAACCGTCTCTTTCAAAATCGCGGCCAGGAACTGCTGCTGGGCTCCTACACCCTGCTGGAACCACTGGGCGAAGGCGGCATGGGCACCGTGTACAAGGCCAGGCACCACCGTCTTGACCGTATCGACGCGCTCAAGGTCATTCGCAAGCACCTGCTGGAAAATCCGCTGAGCATCCAGCGCTTCCACCGCGAGGCCCGTGCCGCGGCCCGCCTTTCTCACCCCAATGTCATTGCGATTCATGATGCCGGCGAAGTGGGCGACAATCACTTCCTCGCCATGGAGTACGTGGCCGGCATGGACCTGGCGCGGATGGTCAAGCTCAAGGGACCGCTGTCCATCGTCCAGGCGTGCGATTACCTTCGACAGGCGGCGCTGGGACTGCAGCACGCCTTCGAGCGCGGCCTGATCCATCGCGACATCAAGCCCAGCAACCTGTTGCTGACTTCCTGCGGCACCACGGTCAAGGTGCTCGACCTCGGACTGGCGCGTCTCGACGGGCTGAGCGCGGACCAGACCTCGCACAACCTGACCGAAACCGGGACCGTGGTCGGCACGCCCGACTACATCGCACCGGAGCAGGCGCGCAATGCCAAGGACGTCGATATCCGCGCCGACCTTTACAGCCTCGGCTGCAGTCTCTACTTCCTGCTCTGCGGACGTGGTCCCTTCACGGGAGAGACGCTGACCGAAAAACTGCTCAAGCACCAACTGGACGAACCGCAGCCGATCGAGGAGCTGCGCCCCGATGTGCCGCCCTCCCTGGCGGCCTTGCTGCGCAAGCTGATGGCGAAAAAGCCGGCGGACCGCTTCCAGACGCCGGCCGAACTGGCCGTCGTGCTGGAGCCGTTTGCGGGAAACCGAATCGCGCCGGTCGCGCAAGCAGCCAATGGCATCCAATTCGCAGCGCCGATGGCGATCCCCATGGAGTTCCTGCCGACGGAAAGTGCGGCCGTGTCCGCCAATTCGCCGACCGTGCTCCAGGCGTCCTTGGTGGGACCAACGCGCCGTCGACCCTGGCTGCTGCTGAGCGGTGGTGCGGGCCTCGTCGTGATGCTGGTTGGCGTGGCGGTCTACGCCATGTGGCCATCCCGGACGCCGCCAAGCAGCCCGGTGGCCGTCAACGACTCGCGCAAGGCCTCGTCCTCGGCGTCTGCCACCGCCAGCGATGCCGATGCAAAACGGGCGGAGGCCCATTTCGAGCGAAGCCGCGCCTACTTTGCCGAGGCCAAGTACGAGCTGGCGATCGGCGAGCTCTCCAGTGCTATTCGGCTCGACAGCCGCAGGGCCGGCTATTACCTTATGCGCGGCGCATCCTATCTGGCTCGCCGGCAAAATGACCTGGCCATCGACGACCTCAATGTGGCCCTGAAGCTGAACCCCAAGTCGACCAATGCGTACATCTATCGAGCAACGGCCTATTACAACAAAAAGGACTACACGCGGTGCGTGGAAGACAACACGGCTGCTCTCAACCTGTCAGCGAACAATGCCGCTGTCTGGAGCAATCGCGGTACTGCCTATCGGTTCCTGGAACAGTATCCGAAGGCCATCGCCGACTTCACAAGGGCCATTGCACTCGATCCAGCACACGCACCGGCCTATGCCAACCGCGGCGGCATGTATGTGGACCTGAAGCAGTACGACAAGGCCATTCCCGATCTGGACGAGGCCATCCGACTCGACGGGAAAGCGGCCGGCAGCTGGCACAACCGCGGCGTCGCCCATTTCCACCTGGAAAAGTACGGCCAGGCAATCGACGATCTGACGCGGGCGGTCGAACTGGAACCGACCTACGCGATGGGGTATTGGATGCGCAGCCGAGCATACGCCAAGAAAGGCGATCGCATGCATGCGGAGGACGACTACAAACGCGCCCTCAAGCTCGATCCCACGCTTGCCGATCTTCCGAAGGACTAGGGTCTTCCCAACGAACGGGTCCCGTCTGTAGCCGCAGGCTTCAGCCTGCGGAAAGGCGTCCCAGCGGCGGCAGACTCACTCCGCAGGCTGAAGCCTGCGGCTACAGACATGGGAGCATTCACCAGACTGATGCGTGCAATTTCGCGTTGGCCGGGTTGACAAGCCCCGCAATCCGACTGAGAATTCAGCGTCGGCACTCATGTCGTTCCCAGCACCGTTCCTTTCACCCGTCGCATTGATGCCGTCGCGCACCCTGAGTCTGGCAATCATTGCATTCTGGCTGGCGACCTCGGCCTGGCTGGTTTACCGCGACCTGTGGCCCAGCTGGCGTTCCGGCGAACCGCCGCCGTATGCGATCGACCTGGTCGACGAGGCGAGCCCGAACGCCATGCCAATCCGCTGGTCCGTCTTTCGGGACGGGACGAGGATCGGCCGCGCGTATACGCGTGTCCTCTATCGTGCCTCCGACGACACGTTCGAGCTGCACGGCGAGATGGTCAACCTCAAGATGCTCCGCGGCATGATGGCAAACATCGACGTCAAGTCGATGACGAGCATGTACCGGGTGACGCGCGACGGCGAGCTGCGCGAAGTGATCGGCACCATCGATGGCCAGGGAGAGCTGCTTTTTCCATTTCATCAGCAGGGCACGCTGCAGGGCAGCATCACGGGCCAGGTCAACGGCCGGCTATTTGAGGCCCAGGGACGCATTGAGTCTTCGCTGGGCAGCCGCGACCTCAAACCGGAGCCGATCGAGCTGACCGCGCGGGCCAGCGTGCTCAATCCCCTGCACCCGGTCAACCGCGTGACGGGACTGCGGCCCGGCCAGCGCTGGCGCATGCCGGTCGTCGATCCGATGGCCGCCGCGATGGCGACGCTCTTTCCCGGCGTGCGTACCGGCCCGCGCAATCTGAACGCCCAGGTCCTGGCCGAACCGGACGAGCTTCCCTGGATCAATGAGCTCGTGCCCTGCCTGGTCATCGAGTACCGCGACGCCGACGACCCCGGCGCCGACACCTGGAGTGCCCGCACGTGGGTGCGCCAGAGCGACGGCTTGGTCCTGCGTCAGGAGGCGCAGCAGCAAAACCTCCTGCCCGGTCAGAAAGGCAACGTGGTGGCGATCCAGCGCGATCCCTGACCCCTCTCCCAGCGCAGCCTCGCATGATTGAACTGCACGAAGTCACCAAGAAGTACGGCGCCAAGACAGCGGTCGATCGCCTGAACCTGCGCATCGAGCGGGGCGAGCTGTTTGCCTTCCTGGGCCCCAATGGGGCCGGCAAGACCACGACCATCAAGCTGATGTGCGGCCTGCTCTTTCCCACCAGCGGCGCTGTGCGCGTCGGCGGCTTCGACATGGTGACCGACGGCGACAAGGCGCGGCAGCTCCTCTCCTACGTTCCCGATCAACCCTACCTCTACGAAAAGCTGACCGGCCGCGAATTCTTCCAGTTCATTGCCGACATGTATGGCATGGAGAAGGCGCACAGTCGTCGCCGCATCGACGAGATGATCGAGCAGTTCAGCCTGGCGGACTTCGTGGACGACCTGAGCGAGCGCTATTCCCACGGCATGCGGCAGCGAACGGTCTTCGCCGCCGCACTGCTCCACGAGCCGAGCGTGCTGATCGTGGACGAGCCGACCGTTGGCCTCGACCCGCGTTCCGTGCGGATGCTCAAGGACCTGCTTCGTCGGCAGGCCAAAGGCGGCACCACGGTCTTCCTCTCGACCCACTCGCTCGACGTGGTCGAGGAACTCGCCGACCGCATCGGCATCGTGGAGCACGGCCGACTCATCAGCTGCGGCACCTTGAGCACATTACGCAATCAAGCCGCCCTCGATGGTACACTGGAAGACGTGTTCCTGAAGCTGACGGAAGATGCAGCGCGGGAGTCGAAAGCAACTCTCGGCAATGCCTAATTCTACAACGCTACCTTGAAAGCAGGATTCTTCATGAATGTCTGTAGCCGCAGGCTTCAGCCTGCGGAAGTGCGTCGCAGGGCCGGCAGACGCCACTCCGCAGGCTGAAGCCTGCGGCTACAGGCGTTTGCGCCGATCCGCTTCTGTAGCCGCAGGCTTCAGCCTGCGGAAGGGCCCCGCCGGCGCCGGCCATTTCCTCCGCAGGCTGAAGCCTGCGGCTACAGACACGGACGCCGATCCTTCCAGTGGATGTCGCAGGGCTGGCAGACGCCACTCCGCAGGCTGAAGCCTGCGGCTACAGACACGGACGCCGATCCTTCCAGTGGACGTAGCGTTGTAGTACGAATTCCTCATAACGAATGTCTAATCAATGGCGAATGGCCCATGCCCCAACCCCTCCAGGAGCGGATTGCAAGGTCGTGGTGCTCCTTCGTCCTTGGATATTGGTCATTCCTTAGGCATTCGTCCTTCGTCCTTAGTCATTCATCAGCCCTTGCTCCTCAACGCTAATGAGCAAAATAGCGCTGTAGTGCTACTTATCCACCGTGCCGACGTGAATGCCATTGCCGAAACTGGTGACCCAGACCTCCGACTTCTGGTACGGGTTGAAAAACACGCGAGTCGGATGCCGGAAGGGATAGGACGTCACCGGAACAAACGTGGGCTTGGCATCGCGCAGGTTTCCGGTCCACCACAGGCCATCGTACTCGGTGGTCAGGTACGCCTCGTTCGGGTTGGACGGATCGATCGTCAGCGAATTGACGTTGAGCAGGCCCGAGGGGGCCAGCTCCTTGCCTGCCAGCAACGCCCAGGTCTTGCCGCGGTCCCGGGTACGGTAAAGACCACTCTTGCCGTCGCTCGTGCCCGGGCCCCAGGCATGGAATACACAGGCATACCAAATATTCTGTTTCCGATCGTGTGGGTCAGGCACGACGTCCTTGGTCCAGTAGCGCATGCCGGGATCGCTGCGGTCCTCCCACGTCTTGCCCGCATCGTCACTGATGAAGAAACCCGAGCTGGGCGTGAACCCCTTGCCCGCACGGCGGCCGGAGAAGGAGCAGGCCAGCGTGCCATCGTGAAGCACGTGGATATTGAGCGGATGGCCTTCGGTTCGGGGTGGCGCGGACAGCCGTGTCCAGGTGGAGGCGCCGTCCTTGTCCAGGTCGTCGGTCCTCCAGATGCCGCCGTTCTTGCTGTGGGCCACGCTGGCGTACAGCCGATTCGGCTGTTTCGGGTCCGGCGCCAGCCACAGCACGGGGCTGCCGAAGTCGTGCAGCGCCTTCCAGTTTGCCCCGGCATCGGTCGAATACACGGCCAGTCCCTTGGCCTTGTCGATGGTGTTGTCCGCCAGGAACATGCTCATGTACATGTCGTGGAGCCCGGATGCGGCGGCGTATGCTCGGCCATTGCTGGGGTGCTGGATCGCGTGATACAGGGCGTTGAGTTGATGACCGGAGTAATTCCAGCCCCAGTGCTTGCCGCCGTCGGTGCTGCGTACCCCGCGGATGTCCGAATAGCAGCCGATCAGGTTCTTCTCGTCCAGCCAGGCGACGTACCAGGCCGCGGTCGGCTCCATTCCGCGGCTGACATAGACGTCTCCGCGAGGAGTCGGTCGGCCGGGAGTGCGTTCGCCGGCGGGAGTGTTGTAGATTTGCCGCCAGGTCTTGCCGCCGTCCGTGGTGAGGTGAATACAGCCCAGGTCGGTGATGACGACGCGATTCCTGTCCACGGGAGAGACATCCAGGCCCAGAACGTATTCGGGCCAGGACCAGCGGAAATCGCCGCCCTCGCCCGCCCAACCAGTGGCAATGTTCTTGTTGCCGTCGGTCTCGAATACGTTCGTCCATGTTTCCCCGCCGTCGCTGGTTTTCAGGACGCTTGGCCCGCTCTTGGGATATCCCTGGCCGCCGCCGAGGTAAATGGTGTCGGCGTCATTGGCGGCCATGCAGGCGAAGAACGGCTGGCAGGTTGCGGGGATACCGTTCATCTTGCGCTTCCATTCCGCACGCGGGGCCGCCGCATCGCACTCCAGCACATAGACGCCCTTGAAGCCATTCCGCTCGGCTCCCGTCGCCCCCTGCCAGATGCTTTTCCCGGTGACGCACACGAAACGGAACCGGGGTTCACCGGCGCCGCTGATGCGGCCGTCCCGAATAGGTCTTGCCGGCGATCTCCGCGCTGTCGTCGCCAATCTTGATCGGCAGGGACGGCACGATGCGCTGGAGCAACTTGTTGCGGCTGACAGGGCCGAAGAGGACCAGGTTCTTGCGTGCGATGTCATCCGCCCCGACCTCGGCATCGGCCTTGCGCTCGAAGGCGGAATGCTGCGTGCCCGTCTCTGCGATCGTCCCGTTGCCTGGGCCCCAGAGGTGGAAGATCGCATCGTCAACCTTTTTCAGCTCCTTCTGCCGGTCCGCACCGTCCTGGGTGCCGTGGACCATCAGGACCGGGTGCTCCATGAAGGCATCGCAGATCGGCCCCGACAGTCCGTGGCGCTTCACCAGGCCCTTGGGGTAGCGCTCTCGTGAAACGTCCCAGGTCGCTCCGGTCCGGGCGAAGTAAACGACGTTTCCCGTTGAGGCGTCGAACGCCTCCCCGCCGTTGACGCTGACACGGACGTTCTTCGCCTCGCCGACCAGTTCGCGGGCGAGGTTCAGGTGAAAGCGGCCACAGTTCTCGACCGCGACGCGGATCCGCCCACCTTCCTGGAGTTCTGCTTCGATTCGTGCCGGGGCGTCGGCACGGTCCATCGTGTCCAGGTGCGCCCAGTAGGCGCCGTCGTAGCGCAGGTTGTAGGTCTTGTAGACAACCAGTTTCGGCCACGGGTCGCTCCGGTACTTGTAGACCCAGTCCATGCCGCGTGCGACCAGGGGCTCCTCGATCTTGTTGTGCGCGCCTTTGGGGTCGGTGAGTTCGAGCAGCGGAAAGTAACCGGGGTGCTTCTTGCCCAGGACCGCCATTCGGTCGCAGAATTCACGGTTGGTCTTGAACCAGACCTCGCCCGGCGCATCGAAAATGCAGGCCGCGGTGTTGCAGAAATTGTCGACGACGAGATTCGCGTCGACGCGGCCATTGCCCGCGCTCAGCAGGACCGCTGGACCGGAGGTCAGCGCGTGGATGGCGCTGAATCGATCGGGATGGAACGCAGCCAGCCGAAACGCGACCGAACCGCCGATGCTGCTGCCGCCAATGGTCACCTGGGTGCGGTCCACGGCATAGTACTTCATGAAATCGTCGATGCACTGGATTGCTGCCACCTCGCCCATGCCGGAGCAGACGTTGCGGCCTCGGCAATCGGGGCTAACGACCAGGTATTCGCCCCGGCTGGCATCGTTGGGATTGACGCGCGGCTTGTTGTAGATGACGCGCCACTTGGCCTGGCTGGGAATGACGCGAAGCGGATACTTCTTCTTCGGATCATAGCTTGTTGGAAGGCTGAAGCTGTAGCTGAGGACGTGGCCATCGATCGGGGAGACCAGCCCGCGCACACCGCCGGAACAGCCTTCGTACGCGTCCTTGCCGGAGCGGGCGCAGGCCACGAAGTGTTCAACCCCTTCCTTCCACTCCTTGAGCAGATTGGGGTCTGCAGGGTTCTTGTCGTGGTAGACACGCGCTTCGCGGCACATCTGGGCAAAGAGCCGGGTGCCGTTGACCGCCGCCTGGACTCGAAGGTCGTCCGACTTCTCCAAGGTTTGGATCGCCTTGAGCCCATCGTCGGCAGTCTTTTCCGCTTCCGCCATCGCTCGCTCCAGGGCGGCCGGAAGGGCCTTCTCCTGGGCAGGCGCTTCGGCTTCCGGCGACACGAGCGCAAGGACTTGAACGAAGGCCACGGCGAAGCGGACGGACAATTTCATCATTCACCTCGACGGTGTCAAGAAACGACCCACGACCTGTCCTTGAGATTGACGCAGCCGCCGGACGTCTACTCCGGTCCGAGAAGGTCTCTTGTTTCTTCCCCGACGCAAGGCAATTTGGACATTAATCCCGATGGCTGCGCTTCGATTTGGGTGATCAGTCCATGGGATAGGTGTTCGGAAGGTGGTCGTCCGGAGCTGTCGCCGCGCGTCCGCACAGCACGGCCGGACAGTGGACCCTCGGAGAGCCAGCCGCTCGTTACGATCCACTGAGCGGTGGTCGTTCAGGCGAAGATGGGCACGAAAAGAACGAGACTGATCGAGCGCATGGAAATGTCCCCTCGACCGGAAGGGGATTGGATACGACGTTTGCCGTAGGCGCGATGGAATGAACGACGCCGGCGACCGGAGGGCTGTGGAAGTCCTCCGGTCGCCGGTGTTGCTGAATGCCGATTTAGACGCCGACGTCCTTCTTTACCTTGTCGTACCAGGAGCTGAACCAGCCCGTGGAGGTCTTGAACTGGTTGTCCTCGATCACCTCGATCACCATGCGCTTGCACTGGATGTCGTTGCGCTTGCCCTGGCAAGCCTTCTTGCACGTCGTCACGGCGTCGTTGAATTCCTTCTCGTCGATCTTGCCGTCGTTGCTGGCAAAGGTGTCCACCAGGTCCTTGATCTGGCTCATGACCCGGCTTTCCAGGACGTAGCTTTGCTGCTCGCAGACCTGGGCCAGGGCGGCGCGCGCCGAGTCGACGCCGATGCCCTGCTGGATGGCGATTTGCAGGATCTCGCGTTCCTCGTTCTTGTCGACGTACTTGTCGTCGTAGGCCCGCAACTTGACTTCTTCCACGAAACGCCGCTTCACATCATCCAGGGACATGGGAGCTCCTTTGCTGAGGATTGGTGGACGAACCGACGATCGCTCGTACCGATCGCGTTCTCGACAGTTAATTCGTCGAAGCTGGCCTTTCATTTGTCCGGATCATGGAGGATTATACCTCTTCCCTCGACGGGGTCAATTTGCCAGGCCGGCCCGGCCGTGCGAAGGAGCGAAGATGACCGCGCATGCATCCGACCGTGCCGAACCGGCCCCCGGCGCCCGGCTGGCGCTGATCCTGCTGCTGACAATCAACCTGTTCAACTACATCGACCGGCAGGTGCTGGCCGCGGTGGAACCGGAGATCCGCAATCACCTCTTTCCGGATGCACAGCTTCCCGATGCCACGAAGGAAACGAAGGCGGATGCCAACTTCCGCATGGGCATGCTCTCCTCCGCGTTTCTGATCGCCTACATGGTCGGGGCACCGATCTTTGGTTTCCTGGCGGACCGCGTGCGGCGCTGGTGGTTGATCAGCTTCGGCGTCGTCGTGTGGAGCGTGGCCAGTGGTGCGTCCGGCTGGGAGTGGGGACCGTCCCTGGTCGTCTCTTACTGGGCGCTGTTCGCGACGCGCTGCTTCGTCGGCGTCGGCGAGGCGGCCTACGGCCCCGTGGCGCCGACGCTCCTCTCGGACCTGTATCCGATGAAGGATCGCGGCCGGGTGCTGGCCCGCTTCTACCTGGCCATCCCCGTCGGCGGCGCCCTGGGGTACACCTTTGGCGAAATCGTCTCCAATTCCGCGCTCGGCTGGCGCTGGGCGTTCTTCCTGGTCGTTCCGCCGGGCCTGCTGCTTGGGCTGTGGAGCTTCCTGATGCCGGAACCGCGGGCCGGCAGTACCGAACTCGGAGAGGCCCCGGTGCGGAACGCCGGATTGCGCGACTATCTCACGCTGTTCCAGACGCCGTCTTACGTGCTCAACACGCTGGGCATGTCGGCCATGACGTTCGCCATCGGCGGGCTGGCCTTCTGGATGCCGGATTATCTGGAATGGCGGCAAGTTGAAGATGTCGGCCCGCTGGGACCGCGAACCGTCTTCGGCGGAATCACGGCGCTGGCCGGCTTGCTCGCCACGCTGGCGGGCGGCATCGCGGGCGACTGGCTGCGGCCGCGTTATTCCGGCTCGTATTTCCTCGTCTCCGGAATCGCCATGTTGCTCGGCTTCCCGATGATCTTGCTGATGCTGTACACACCGTTCCCCTATGCATGGATCTTCGTCTTCCTGGCGGTCTTCTGTCTGTTCTTCAACACGGGGCCGACCAACACCATTTTGGCGAACGTCACACACCCCTGCGTGCGCGCCAGCGGATTTGCGCTCAACATCCTCATCATTCACACCCTCGGCGATGTGCCGTCGCCGCCCTTGATGGGCTTCATCGCCGGCTACGCGGGCCGAAACACGAGCTTCACGGTCGTTTCCTTCGCCGTGCTGGTCGGCGGCTTGTTCTGGCTCTGGGGCGCTCGGTACCTCGAACGCGACACCAGGCTGGCGCCGACGCGCTTATGAGCTGGTTCGACCTTCGAACGGCCCTGTGCGGGCAAAAAGAAGAGAAAGAGTAGGATAAAGAGTAAGAGTAGGAAGAAGATTAAGAGCAAGATGAGGAGTAAGAGAAGGGCAGTATCAACGGCGCTCACATTCCTGGTCCTAATCTTACTCTTCCTCTTAATCCTCTTCCTTATCTGCTTCTCACCTGTCGATCTCCGTGGTTCGATTATCGAACGGCCCTGTGTAAGCACCACCGCCGTCATTTGTCTCTTGTCCTTTGTCCGTCGTCGCGGAAAATGAACTGCGGACCACGGAATACCGACAATGGACGATCGATGGACGCCGTCTTTCAACGCTGCATCTCTCCCGCCTGCGCCGCCACCTCTTCGGTGGACGACACGCGCTTCGAGTGTCCCAACTGCGGCGGCCTCATGGACGTCGCCTACGACTGGAACCACCTGAAGCCGCCGAAATCGCTGCGGGAATTCGAGGCGAAATGGGCTGACCGCGCCAATCCGCTGAGCTTCAGCGGCGTGTGGCGCTTCCGCGAACTCCTGCCCTTTGCACCACCGGAAAAGGTGCTAACCATTGGCGAGGGCCAGACGATCCTGCAGTGCGCTGATGCGGTGGCGGATTACGTCGGCCTGCAGCCGGGCTACCTGTTCCTCCAGTACGAGGGCATGAACCCGTCGGGCAGCTTCAAGGACAACGGCATGACCGGCGCGTTCACGCACGCCCGACTTATCGGCGCGCGCCGGGCCGCCTGTGCCAGCACGGGCAACACCAGTGCTTCCCTGGCAGTCTTTTGCAGTGCCACCAACCTGATGAAGGCGATCGTCTTCATCGGCAGCGGCAAGATTTCCTACGGCAAGCTGGCCCAGGCGCTCGATCACGGCGCCCTGACGGTGCAGATTGCTGGCGACTTCGACGATGCCATGCAGCGTGTGCAACAGGTGGCCGCACGGCTGGGCATTTATCTCGTCAACAGCGTCAACCCCTTCCGGCTGGAGGGGCAGAAGACGATCATGTTCCGCGTGCTGGAAGCCCTGCGCTGGGAGGTCCCGGACTGGATCGTCGTGCCGGGCGGCAACCTGGGCAACGTCAGCGCCTTCGGCAAGGCGTTCATCGAGCTGAGCGACCTGGGCCTGATCCCGCGCGTGCCGCGGATTGCGGTCATCAACGCCGCCGGCGCCAACACGTTCTACCAGCTCTACGAACGCCAGGGCCTGCGCTGGAACAAGGGCTATCCGGATCGAGCCAAGATCGACACCTTCTTCAAGACGATGGACGCCGAGCAGCAGCGGGCCTCGACGATTGCCAGCGCCATCGAGATTAATCGTCCGGTGAACCTGACCAAGGCGCTGCGGGCCCTGGAACGCTGCGACGGCGTGGTGCGCGAGGCGACCGACCAGGACATCCTCGACGCCAAGGCCCGCGTCGGCGCCGGCGGCTTCGGCTGCGAGCCCGCGTCGGCAGCCAGCGTCGCCGGGGCACGCAAGTTGCGCCGCGAAGGCGTGATCGCTCCGGGCGAACGTGTGGTCTGCATCTTGACCGGACATCAGCTCAAAGATCCAACCGCGACCGTTGCTTACCATTCCACCGATCAGAAGACGTTCGATGAAGTCCTCGGCCAGCGCGGCGTGCGCCGGGCGGCCTTCGCGAACCGTGCGGTGCAAGTGCCGAACGACCTGGACGAGATCATCAAGGCGATTGAGGTGTATTCGTAATCCGGCGAGTCGACGCGGGGGCGCTTATGGCCACAGCCACGTTGAAGAAAACGACCCGTCCACTGGGGCCGGAGTGCAACGGCTTCTTGCTGACGGCGTGCGAATTCGATCGAGCCGACTTCATCAACGGCTGGCGCTATGAGTTGCTCAACGGAGTTCTGATCGTGACGCCCATTCCTTCCGACGGTGAAGTGGATCCCAATGAAGAACTGGGCCACTGGTTGCGCAACTATCGCGAACGTCATCCCGAGGGATTGGCCCTCGATGCCACGCTTCCGGAGCGATACGTCTTCCTTGGAGACAATCGCCGCCGAGCGGATCGTGTTCTCTGGACTGGACTGAGGCGCATGCCCCGTCGCCGGGAGACGCCCAGCATTGTCGCGGAGTTTGTTTCTCGAAGAAGGCGAGATCAGCTCCGGGACTATAAAACCAAGCGCGACGAATACCTGGAGGCCGGCGTCAAGGAGTACTGGGTGATTAATCGCTTCCAGCGCATCATGACCGTGTTCACGCGCAAGGCCGGCAAGATCCATCCGCGCGTCATCCGTGCGGACCAGATCTATCGGCCGAACTTGCTACCCGGCTTCGAGCTGCCGCTGGCAAAGCTGCTGGCCCAGGCCGACCGCTGGCCCGACGAAGAAAGGGACGATGCTTAGATCATGAAAACCATCATCGGCGTGAATGGCTGCTGTGGCCGCATGGGCCAGCGCATCATCCAGCTGGCACACGAAGACCGCGACCTGGCCATCGGCGCTGCCCTGGACTCGCCGGCCAATCCGCTCCTCGGCCGCGATATCGGCGAAGTCTGCGGCATCGGCAAGATCGGCGTGCCGGTGCGTTCCGACGCGCCCATCGACTTGCGGCTCAATGCCATCATCGACTTCTCCATGCCGGAAGGCACGATGGCGGTGCTGCCCCTGTGCGTGGAGCGCCGAATTCCGCTGGTGGTCGCCACGACCGGGCATACCAAGGCGCAGCGAGAGGAGATCGAAGCGGCCGCTCACGAAACCGCCATCCTGATGGCGCCGAACATGAGCCTGGCGGTCAACGTGCTGATGAAGCTGGTCGGCCAGGCCGCCGCGGTGCTGCGCGACAAGGGCTTCGACGTGGAAATCCTCGAGCGCCATCACCGTTTCAAGAAAGATTCGCCCAGCGGCACGGCCCTGCACTTCGCCAAGATCGTGCAAGACGGCATGGGCCAGAAGGAGCTCAAGCACGGCCGCGAGGGCCTCGTCGGCGAACGGACGGCGAACGAGATCGGCGTCCATGCCATCCGCGTCGGCGACAACGTCGGCGAGCACACGATCGTCTTCAGCACGCTTGGCGAGACGATGGAGCTGACCCATCGGGCCCACGCCCGCGACTGCTACGTGCGCGGGGCACTGCAGGCGGCGAAGTACCTCGCGGACCGACCGGCGGGGCGGTACACGATGAACGACGTCCTGGGACTGTAGTGCGACCGGTCGACAGGAGGACATGCCATGCCCGAGGGACGGCCCAAGCACTTGTCGCTGAGAAACCTCCTGCAGCCGACGGTCGACACCCAGCCCGGCCGTCCCGCGCTCCACGGTCGCCAGGTTTGGACCTACCTCCACTTCGACGAGGCGGCCACCCACCTCGCGCGAAGTTGGCTTGATCGTGGCCTCGAGCCGGGCGACCGCGTCGCCATGCTGCTGCCCAACCTCCCGGAGGCGCTGGTCGTCTATTTCGCCTGCTTCAAGTCGGGGCTCGTCGCGGTGCCGCTGGATTACCGCTACCGGCCGCCGCAGATCAATTACGTCCTGCGGCATAGCGGCAGCCGGATCTTCGTGACCGACGTCGGCCGGCTCGACGAGGTCGCGGAGTGCGAGGAGGCGCGGCACATCGACCTCGCTGCCGTCGGGGGCGACGGCGCGAAGCACAACGCCCAACCGCTGCTCGACCGCTCCGAGCCGCGCGCGATCGACCTCGCGGCCGCCGAGTTCCGGCCGGACGACGTGGCGATCCTCTTCTACACGTCGGGGACGACCAGTCGGCCGAAAGGCGTGACGATGACCCGCGCCGCGCTGACGGCGGGGACGATGAAGTTTCTCGCAGGCGTGCCGCTGAGCACTGCCGACGTCGCATTGGTGTCGGCCCCGCTCATGCGGCCGTTCGCACTGCGTACGCAGGTGCTGCCGACGTTGCACGCCGGCGGGGGCGTTGTCCTGCTCGAGAAGTTCACGCCCGCGGACTACCTCGCCGCCCTGCGCCGGCCGCCGGTCAAGACGTTCCTCGCGATGGCCCCCTCCACCCTCCACCAACTCGTCCACGACCCGAGCGCCCGCCCCGAGGACTTCGCGGGCGTGCGCCTGTGCATCAGCGGCGGCGATCGCGTGCCGCTCGATCTGCACCGCGCGTTCCAGCAACGGACCGGCCTTGAACTGTCGGTGCAGTGCGGGATGACCGAGACCGGCATGTACGCGTTGACGCCCCCGTTCGGCCGCAAGAAGCCGGGCTCGATCGGACTGCCCTTTTACGGGACGCAGGTCTGTCTCGTCGACGCGCAGGGGAACGACGTGCGTGCCGGCGAGGTGGGCGAGGTCGTGGTCCGCGGCCCGCTGGTGATGGACGGCTACTGGAACGACAGCGCCCAGACCCGCAAGACCCTGCGTGACGGCGCCTGCCGGACGGGCGACCTGGCCCGCTTCGACGAGGACGGCTGCCTCTGGTTCGTCGGCCGGCAGAAGAACATCATCGTGCACGACGGTGCGAACGTCTGCCCCGCCGAGGTGGAGGATGCGCTGCTGGAACACCCGGCGGTGGCCGAGGCGTGCGTGGTCGGCGCGACCGACGCCGTCCACGGGCAGAACGTGCACGCCTTCGTCACGCTCCGCCCCGAAACCCCCGCCCCGACTTCGGCCGACCTGCGTCTCTTCGCCGAGGCCCGCATGTCCCGGCAAATGGTCCCGGAGCAAATTCACGTCGTCGCCGAGCTGCCGCGAACCGGCGCCGGCAAGATCGACCGGGACCGTCTTCACTGGCAGGCCGAGGCGGGAACGACCACGGTCTAAGTTGGTGTGAATGAATCCGGAACGGCCAGCCGCCCCCGCCGGGGGCTCGACGTGAAACGGCTCAAGGAGGAACACGCGAGTTCCGTGGCCCCGCTGCAGGCACTGGACGCCGAAGCAATCGGCCTGGCTACGGCCTGACGCCCGATGAAGTGGCGTTGATGTGGCAAATGGCACCGCCACGGATGCCGATTACGCCGCCAGCCAAAACAGGGGAATAGGTGGCTGCGCGAAAAGCTGGACTGCTGACATTGAATCAGGTCGAAGTTGCAGGGTAGCCTTCCTCCACCATCAATCAGTTGCCTCCCTTCATTCCACGGAGTGAGCCTTGAGCACGCCCTCCCAACCGCCAACTTCCCGTTCGGAGTTTCCCGCGCAGCCAGCGACGTCTGAAGTCGCTCCACAGGAAATCGAGACGTGGCTCCTGCACGGCGACGAACACATGGAGAAGCAAGCCTGGTCCAAGGCGATTGACGCCTATGTGCGGGTCGTGGCCGCGCACGTCCGGTCCGCGGGCGTGGCCCCGCGCCTGTCGGAAGCGTTCAGGCAACGGGGAGTTCATTTGCTGAACGTCAAGAAAGACGTGCGCCGGGCCACGCGTGCATTCGACCGTGCCATTCAGTTTGCCTCGGATGGCCAAACGGCGGCGCGTGCCTATGTGTCCCGCGGGCGCCTGCACCTCCAGGAGGACCACGTGGATTCGGCGCTCGCCGATTTCACCGAGGCCATCCGCCTCGACGCAGCCCAGCCCGATGCCTATCTCAGGCGCGGCGAGGCGTTCCACGAGCAGAAACGATTCCCGGAGGCCGTCGCGGATTTCACGGAAGCGCTTCGACTTGGAGGCGACAACGCGGACGTCTACTTCGCCCGAGGCTTGGCCAGAGCGCTGGACGGAAAGTTTGACGCGGCGATCGAGGATTTCAGCGCGGCCATCCAACTGGAACCAAACCGAGCAACGGCTTACGCAAACCGCGGCCTCGCATTCTTCCGGCTGGACCAACACGAGAAAGCAATGGCCGACTGCGACAAAGCGCTGGAAATCGACCCCAACTATCCGCAGGCGTTGCTCAATCGGGCCTATGTTTTTAGGGAAACCGGGGATCTGCCGCGTGCGGTCGAGGAATTCTCCCGCCTCATTGACGATGATTCCTACGAGGACCAGGCCCGGACGGGTCGCGCCAAGACTTAGAGTCTATCTGCAAAAAAACGCTTGAAACTAGGGGTATCCTGGAATTGCGATCACGCCTGAATCGCGTTTTCTGCTGGATATTTCGGCGATCATCCGGTTTCAGGCCCCGCATGAATCACCAAGGCCCCCTAATTTCATGGGAAAACTCTCCGGATAGACTCTTACTTCCAGCTGGGCGAGTACGATCGAGCCATCGCCGATTGGACGGAAGTCCTCGAACTCGATGGTACAGACCGAGGAGTGGCCTTGTGTTACCGCGGGGAGGCCTATCACGCCAAGGGTTCAAACGCGTTGGCGGTTGCCGACTATGACGAAGCGCTGCGTATCGATCCGCAAGACATTTACGTCCTGCGCAAGAGGGCGATGGCCTGGGACGCACTCAAAGAGTATAAGAAAGCCATTGCAGACTTTCACGAAGCCATGCAAATCGAGCCACAGAATCGGCACACTCGCAACGATTTGGCTTGGCTGCTGGCAACCTGCCCGGAGGCACCCTTTCGGGATGGAAGGCGGGCGATCGAACTTGCGGTCACCGCGTGTGAGTCGAGCGAGTGGAAGGCCGCGCCGCCGATCGATACCCTGGCGGCCGCTCATGCCGAATGCGGCGACTTTGCGAAGGCCATCGAGTTCCAGTGTCGTGCCATCGAACTCGCAGGATCCGGATGCAAGGCGGATTATCAGGTTCGGCTGAATCAATACCTGAGAGGGCTCCCTTACAGGGAACCCAGTGCCGCCGGCGTTCCGCCATGCGAAACCGAATCAAAGCCGATGCGATTTCTGCGAACGGTGGTCGAAATGGCCGACTCGATGAACCTGAACGTGAAGCCCGGCAAGGACGGCGATCTGAAGGTCAGCGATTCATCGGGCAACTCGGTTTCTGTCAATATCAAGCGCTTGTACCAGAAAGTGGCGAAAGACGCCCCATCGGACTGGCCCAGTTCGATCGAAACATATTTGCGATCCGTCGGGCCGGCTCGAATTGCCGCGGCCGGCCGGGCATTCCAGGACGGCCTTGCCGCCCATGAGAGCGACTTGCTGCCCTATTTCAAACCATCGTTCGCCGTCCTTCGGCGGGAGGGCATCGGGGGGCAGGCCATCCTCATCGAGGACTCGTATCACCAGGCGGTCGTGGACGCTCTCTCCGACTTGTCATCCGAAGCGACGGCCGAGCGAAGCAAAGTCGTCCGGAACAAGAATGCAGCCAGTCAGGACGGGCTCTGCGTTACCATCGCGCTCGACACGGAGGACAACGTCGTTCCCGTTCCGGAAGCCGTGATCTCCGAATCCGGGCGGCCCGTTACAGAGTGGTTGGAGCTGTCCTTGCGGAACTTACTCGCTCGGACGCCCGCGGACTGGTTCTGCCTGGTGCATGAAGCCAGCGGCCTTTGCGCTGCCGAGGTAAAGGATTGCTACGACGCATCACGCGCCCTGATCCTTGACAAGCTCTTGCCCGGCAAGGCGCCGCAAGGCTGGTTTGTTGCACCGCTGGGGAGGGATGACCTGTACTTCATGCCGGCAACACCTGATACTGCCAATCAGATGGCGTTACACCTCAAGCAAATCGTTGAAGAAGAGTTTCCGAATACGCAGTACGGCCTGAGCGACGAACTCTACTGGGTGCACGCCGGCCGGTGGTATCTCTACTCGTTTGTCACGCTCCAAGGTGGGCAAATCGTGGCTTGCCCGCCCGAGGAATTTTGCCGCGTCTTCGGGTTGCTCGATCAGATCGCGGACCAGCAGAGATAAGCGATCGCGCCGCGCGCGAACGATATTCGTTGACGATCACGCGGAAGAAAGGAGCCTCGTCCGTGATCCCCGACCTAACCGATGGCGTTCTCCCCCACGGAACCCACGATTGTACACTCGATGAGTTGGACGAGGTTTTCGGTCAGTTCCAGAGGTCCGATCGTCGCATGGAATTGACGAAGAAGCTGCGGTCCTATGTCGAACAAGTGCGCCGCACCGCCATTGCCACCGCCGTTGTGGTGGACGGCAGCTTCGTCACGGCCAAGGAAGAGCCGAACGACATCGACGTCATTCTAGTCTTGAAAGCAGATTTCGATTTGCAGCAGGAGCTGCGGCCGTTCGAGTACAATGTACAGTCGAAGCGGATGGTCAGAAATCTCTTCGGGTTCGACCTTCGTATCGCCCTCGATGGCAGCGAGTTGTACCACGAAGCGGTCGCGTTTTTCTCACAAGTTCGGGTCAATGATCCCGAGCAGACCACTCGCCAGACACGCAAAGGGTTGTTGAGGATCGCATTATGATCCAAGACGACGCACAGCTCGAGCGGACCAAGGAAGCCCTCACCCATCTCGAACGAGCGATGGCGGCGCTTCATCGCGACCGGGCTTCCATCCATCCGGATCGGCTCGCGCTGATGGCCGAACCGATCCTTGAGGACTTGCGGCGTCTGCGCGCCGAGATTGACGAGTACATCGGCGTGTTCGCCGCGGTCCAGGCGGAAGCGCCATTGTGGCTCCGGCTCCGCGGCCCCGGAATTGAGTTGCACGACGCTCCCACCAGCGTGGTAACGGCACTGATCGACCTGCTGCGCGTTGGAATCCAGACAGTCGCGGAATACATCGAGCGCGGGGCCCTGAGCGCCCGGCCAACGGCGCTGCTGCGGCAGTCGTGCGATCTGCGGATCGTTGCCTGGGCGCCGGGCAGCATTCAGGTGGGCCTTCGGCTACCCGACGTATTGCCTGCGCTCTACCCGGAAATGAATCTTGAGAACCCGGCCAGCAAGGCGCTGGGGCTTTATCTTCGCGCCGCCGCGTGGACGGGTTCCGATGAGGAACTCGCGGGATTGGAGCGCGATGTCCCCGATTCGGAGCAACGAAGATTGATCCTCAATCAAGTGGCTCGTCTCATCCCGCGGCCGCGCGGTGCTCTGGAAGTGGTCGAGCTTTCCGGCCGAGCGCTCCCTCGGGGGCCGGCGAGGCTCCGGCGCGAGTCCCGCATCCGCGTCCGCTCGGCGATTGACCGTATCATCCAGGAAGAACGCATGACGGAAGAGGGCGTCCTCCGAGAAATTGATTTGGACCAGCGTACTTTCATCGTTCGCCAACTTGAGGGTGACCGGGAGGCGCGCTGCGCCATCTCGACAGACGCGGACGATCTCCTCGCCATCGCGAAGGACAGCTTGGACTACCGTGTGGTAGTTGTCGGCACCCGAAAGAAAGACCCGACGCGCAGGAATGCCTTTCCGCTCCAAGTCCGAGAGATCGAAGTCCTGGGACGCGATGAGGAGCAGTCGGCCAATCACGATCTGGCCGTTCCATCGGGGGCGCAATTTCCGGACAAATAGGTTGCACCACCACAAGCAGCTTTGCGCTCCTTCCCCTTCTCAAGTACCGATGATCCGCTACTCCAATGCGGAAGTGAGCCCGTGTGCTCCCGCGTCGTGGCGACGTGCAAGCATTTTTTCCCGCCGACTCTCGATTTGCTCTTGCCTTACTCTGAAGCGATTTCGCATCGTGAATGGAGTGACGCTGTACGCCGTCCGTGCGGTGTACGTGCGGTCGCCGCCGTCCCTTCGTGCCGTGGAGGCACTCCATGTCCGCCGCACCCTGCGCCGAACCCGTCGGCACTTCTGTCGAATCACCGACCGCGACGCCGCCCGATAGCGGCACGAGTCGCGATGCACGCGGCCGTTTTGCACGGGGCAAGCCCGGCGGAACCGGAAATCCGTTTGCCCGCCAGGTGGGCGCACTGCGGTCCGCGCTGGTCCGGCCTGTCAACTCCGTGCCGCCAAAGATGGCGGCGCAAAGCGGGCTTCCCGATGGACTGACCGGTGTTCATTCGCGATGATCCGCGGCCGCTTCCTCTTTCGCAGCGGGTCGCCACAGCAGCACCGTCAAGCCAATCGCCGGCGGCACAAACACCGCCGAGAGCGCCAAAGCCAGCGAAGGCGGCGACCAGCCCTCGCTCGCGGCGGCGCCTGTCGTGTAGCTCGACAGGGATATGGCCAGCGTCAGCAAGGCCAGCTCGATGGCGAATACTCGGCCCTGAAGCCGCGGAGGCACCGTCAACTGCAGCAGGGCCGTGCTAAAAACCCATTGGGCGCTGCCGCCCATGTGTGCGAACACGATGGCCAGCATCGCCCAGGCCAGGTTCGGCGAGACGCTCAGGAGCGCGTACCCGACCGCCATGAATAAGAAGCCCGGTCCAAGCATGCGGCGCAGGAACGGGATCGACGATCCACCGAAACGCATCGCCAGGATCGGCCCCAGGCCGGCGCCGACGCCGCGGGCGGCGTACAGCAGGCCAATGCTCAGGCCGCCGTCGACGCCCAGGGGAAACAGGTCCCGTCCGTAGAGCGTGATGACCACGAGCACGCCGCCGCCCAGACACCATAGGGCCTTGGAGGACGCGTAGATCGCGACGTCCGAACGAGAAACGAGGAAACGAAACCCCTCGCGCATCTCCTGCCACGCGCTCGTCGCGGCGCGGTCATGATGATGCGTTTCGTGGATCGGAATACTTGCCGTGACCAGCGCGGACAGCACGAAAGAGAACGAATCGAGCAGAAAGGCCATCTCCGTGCCGAACGTGCCGACGACGGCGCCGCCCAGGGCAGCGCCGCCCGCCAGCATCACCGACCATGTCACCCCGCTGATGCCGTTGGCGGCGATCAGCTCCTCGCGCTCGGTGACGTCGGGAATGACCGCCTCGCGCGCCGGCTCGAAGAAGGAGGTCAGCGACACCTTCAAGACCGTCACCACGTAGATGATCCAGACGTCTTCCGCCGAGCGCACGAAGAGGAAGAGCAGGACCAGAAAGGCACAGCCGACGTCGCTGGCCACCATGACCCACTTGCGCGAGAAGCGGTCGACGACCACCCCGGCGCCGAGTCCGACCAGCGCCGACGGGAGGAACTGCGCCACGACCAGGGCGCCCAGCGCGACTCCGGATCCCGTGAGCTTGAGGATAATGGCGTAGAGTGCAATCGAGTCGAGCCAGTCGCCGAGCTGGCTGGTCAGCTGGCCGTACCACAGGCGGCGGAAACGCCAGTTGCGGCGGAGCAGGGCAACGTAACCGACCGACGACGTTGCCATGGGGACTCCACGATCCGATCGACTTCGGGCAGCGGCGGCAATTTCCTGCTCGCGCGCGGCCGATTCCCTGTGCTACAATAGGAATTATTCGTGAACGAATTTCCGTCGACGATAATCCAATGCCGTAAACGGAGTGTGGGCGCCCCTGGCGGCGGACAGCGCAGTCCGCTCCCGTGCGGGGTATTGATTCCGTTACTTGCGTCAGGATAATGACGTACGTCGCACCTCTCTGAAATCGGGGAACTCCCGTTGATGTCACCCCCTAACAAACCCAGGCTCCCGCGCACCGAGCCGTTGACGCTGAACTGGCAGACGCAGTGGATCTACTCGGTCGCGTATTCCCCCGACGGCAAGACCCTGGCATCGGGCAGCGGCGACGGGACCCTCGTCCTCTGGCATGCGGCCACGGGCCACGAACGTGCCACCCTGAGCGGCCATAGCGGCAAGGTCCTGTCGGTCGCGTTCTCTCCGGACGGCAAGACGCTGGTCTCCGGCTCGGGCGACGGCATCGCCAAGGTCTGGGACGCCGCCACTGGCCTGGAACGCCTCACGCTCGAAGGCCACGATGGTCCGGTCCGTACCGTCGCGTTTTCCCCCGACGGCCAGACGCTCGCCACCGGCAGCTGGGACAAGACGATTCGCCTGTGGGACATCGCCGCGGGCAAGGTGCGGTCCACCCTGGTGGGGCACAAGTCGGCGGTCAATGGCGTCGCCTTCGCGCCGGATCGTCGCGTCCTCGCCTCCGCCAGCGAGGACCGCACGGTTCGCCTCTGGGACCTTGCCAAGGGCCAGGAGATGGCGAGCCTGGCGGGGCCGACCGCGCCCGTCTGGGCCGTGGCGTTCGCGCCCTCCGGCAAGCGCCTGGCCGCCGCCGGCGAGGACAGCGTGGTGCGCGTCTGGGATGCATCGACGGGACAGCTGTGGCTGTCGCTGTCCGGCCATGCCGGGCACATCTTCTCGCTGGCGTTTTCGCCCAACGGCACCCACCTGGCGTCGTGCGGCGGCGCCATGCTGGCGGGCGAGGTCCGGCTCTGGGACCCGATGTCCGGCCAGGCCGGCATCTCGATCCGCATCCAGCCCGGCCCGATCCGCTGCATCACGGTCAGCCCCGACTCCGGCACGCTCGTCACCGGCGTCGGCGACGGCTCGCTGAAGGTCTGGAACCTGCAAACGGGCAAGGCGCAGGCCAGCATGAAGGGGCAACGCCAGCGCATCTATGCGGTGGCCTTCGCGCCTGACGGCATGACGCTGGCATCCGGCGCCGGCGACGGCAGCATCAAGCTCTGGGACGCATCCACCGGCCTGGCCCGCGTCACATTTCAGGGCCACGTCGGTTCGGTGCGCTGCCTCGCATTCGCGCCGGACGGCCAGCAGCTGGTCACGGGCTCGGGCGACGGCACCGTCCACTGGTGGGAAGCATCGACCGGCCAGGCCAAGTCCACCGCACGCGCCCACAGCGACGGCGTCAACTGCCTGGCGTTTTCGCCGGACGGCAAAATGCTCGTGACCGGCGGCGGCGACGGCAACATCAAGCTCTGGGACGTGGGCACGCGACAGCCGCGGCCCGGTGTCTGGGGACACACCGGCACCGTCTGGTCCGCGGCTTTCGCGCAGGGCGGCAAGGTGCTGGCGACCGGCGGGGGCGACGGCAGCATCAAGCTCTGGGACATCGCCACCGGCAAGACGACCCAGACTTTCCGCGGCCATTCCAACCGCGTCAATTCGCTGGCGTTCACGCCGGACGGCAAGACGCTCGTCAGCGGCGGCGCCGACAGCTCGGTCAAGCTCTGGGATGCCACCACCGGGGCGCCGCGCGGCCAGCTTCGCGGCCAGCTCTCCGGCATCACGTCGGTGACCTTCTCCCCCGACGGCAAGGCGCTGGCGACTGCAAGCATCGACGGCACCGTGAAGCTCTGGAATGCAGCCACCACGCAGGAACGCGCCAGCCTGAAGGGAAACCTCGGCACGGTCTGGTCCGTCGCGTTTGCCCCGGACTGCCGGATGCTGGCGACCGGCGGCGAGGACGGCACCGTCAAGCTCGTGGACATCACCAAGGGATTGGCTCGGGCCGGCGTCTAATCAATGCCCGATGCCTCATTCCTGATGACGAATGTCCAATTAATGACGAATGGCCCAAGCCCCAACGGAAGGTGCTCGTTCGTCCAATAAGGCGAACGACCGCGTCTCGGGTTCGTGTCTTCGTGTCTTTGCGAAGCCGAATTCGCTTGAAACTGCGCTCGGGCCGATCATAATTGTCTTGCCTGCCCTGAACTGCTCGAGTGTCCCGCCCCCCGGAACGGACCAACCCTCAGACCAGCCCTGCCTACCGGAGCATCTCCATGCGCATCCCGTTCACAGTTGCCTTGACCCTGGCCTTTGTCCTTCCCGGACGGCTCGCATTCGCGGGGCCGTTCGACATGGATTACGGCCCGTTCCTGACGGCCACGTACCTGGCGCAGTGGCCCAAGGAAAACGTCGTCCTCAAGGGCATTGCCGTGAAATTCCGGGCGCCGATCGAGGGCGAAGCACCGCCCGAAGGACCGGTCGGCGGCGGCAACTTCACGTCCAGCAAGGACAAGGAACTGGCGGAGGTCTATCGCACCCAGCGCACGGACTTCAACGGCTACAAGCTGAACGTGCCCAACGGCGCGTACAAGGTCACGCTCCAGTTCTGCGAGAGCCGCGAGGCGCCCAAGACCGGCAAGCGGACGTTCGACGTCTCACTCCAGGGCAAGAAGGTCATCGACAAGCTCGATCTCATCGAAAAGGCCGGCCGCGACAAGCCGCTCGACCTGACGTTTGACGTGGACGTCGCCAACAGCCAACTGGCGATCGACTTCGGCGGCTCGAAGAGTGCCGCCACGCTGTCGGGTCTGGTGATCGAAGGCAAGGACGTGACGCGCAAGATCAAGTGTGGCGGCCCGGCGATCAAGAACGAATATACCGCTGACTGGCCGGCCAGTTACACCTTCCCCAAGAACCCGGAGCTGGCGGGCATGCTCTTCGACACCGAGTTGCTGCGCGTCGCCGCCGGCTGGTCGGGCGATTTCGTCAACCTGAAGGGCGTCGTCTACGACGGCGGCCACGGCACCAATCCGAGCACCGGCGGTGTGCAGCAGATCGGCACCCGCAACGCGCCTGGTTGGGCGCGCGGCGAAGACCTGAAGGACCCGCGCTCCATCCCGCACGGCCCATTGCCGCGCGACTGGGCACGCTACAAGGGCCTCTATCGCCACGAGCAGGGTACCGTGTTCGCTTACACCGTCGGCGGCAGCCAGGTCCTCGAATTGCCCAACGTGGAAGTGGTGGAAAAGGTGCGCGTCTTCAGCCGCACGCTAAACCTGAAGGACGTGTCGCAGCCGTTGATCGCGGTGGTCGCCGACCTGGAAGGAGCGAAGGGACAGGTGTCGAACGGCATCGCGACACTGCTGACTCCGGAACGGGTCACGCTGGCTCGCGTCGTCGGCGGACCGGCCGGTACCGCGCTGGAAGTCGTAGATGAGAATCGCATCGTGCTCAAGGTCCCGGCTGCCGCGAATGCGAAGATCAAGGTCTGCCTCTGGGGCGGGCCGACCAGGGACTGGGCGACCGGCGTCGCGGCGCTGGCCAAGGCCGAAGCGGCCATCGACTTGGCCCCGCTCACCAAGGGCGGCAAGGCGCTCTGGACCGAGACAGTGACGACCGAAGGCAAGCGCGGCGCCGACACCCAGGCGTATGTCCTGGACGACCTGACGCCGCCGTTCAAGAACCCGTACAACTCGTACCTGCGCTTCGGCGGCTTCGACGTTTTCTCCGACGGCCGTATCGCGGTGTCCACCTGGAGCGGTGACGTCTGGATCGTCTCCGGCATCAACGACAAGCTCGACAAGTTGGTCTGGAAGCGTTACGCCACGGGCCTGTTTCATGCTCTGGGCCTGAAGATCGTGGACGACAAGGTCTACGTCCTGGGCCGCGACCAGATTACCCGGCTGCACGACCTCAACGGCGATGGCGAGGCCGACTTTTACGAGTGCTTCAACAACGACGTCATGATCACCCAGAACTTCCACGAGTTCACCTTCGAGCTGCAGACCGATGCCGAGGGCAACTTCTATTTCGTCAAGGGTGGCCCGGTCCGGCCGGGCGGCAGCGGCTGGGACAAGCTGACGCCGCATCATGGCTGCCTGTTCAAGGTGTCCAAGGACGGCAGCAAGTTCGAAGTCGTTGCCCGCGGTTTCCGGGCGCCCAACGGCATGGGCGTCGGCCCGCGCGGCGAGCTGACCGTCGGCGACAACGAAGGCACCTGGACGCCGATGTGTCCGCTCAACTGGGTCAAGCCCAACGGCTTCTATGGCGTGCCCGAGTTCTCGGACCGCATGCCCAAGCCGACCGTGCGCGACAATCCGCTCTGCTGGTTCCCCAAGGAGATCGACAATTCCAACGGCGGCCAGGTGTGGATCACGGGCGACAAGTTCGGCCCCCTGTCGGGCCAGCTCCTGCACAGCTCCTACGGCACCTGCACGCTCTATTCCGTCCTGAAAGATGAAGTCGGCGGCCAGATGCAGGGCGGCGTGGTGCCCTTGCCCTTGAAGTTCGACACCGGCATCTGCCGCGGCCGCTTTCACCCGGGCCAGAACGCGCTCTACCTGGCCGGCCTGCGCGGCTGGCAGACGCGCGCCAGCAAGGACGCCGGCCTGTACCGCGTACGCTACACCGGCAAAGCGGCCAACATGCCGGTGGACCTGAAGGTGCGGCCCGGCGAGATCCAGATCACGTTCAGCGACAAGCTGGACAAGAAGTCCGCGGAGGACTCGGACAGCTACGGCGTCTCGCAGTGGAACTACCGGTGGACGTCCTCGTACGGCTCGCCGCACTTCAAGGTCTCCAACCCGAAGATGCAGGGTCACGACGAGGTGGAGATCGAAGACGTCAAGCTATCGGCCGACGGCAAGACGGTGACGCTGAAGATCGACAAGCTGAAGCCGGTGATGCAGATGAAGATCGACTTCAAGCTCAAAGCCGCCGACGGCACGCCGATCAAGACGACGCTGCACCACACGATCAACGTGGTGGGCGATTTGAAGGCGGAACTGCATCCGGGCGAGTTGAAGATCATTGGCGAGAAGTGACCCCGGTAGCGACGTAGCGACGTAGGGTGCGTCAAGCGTACTCGCGCGGACGCACCGCACCCTTGCAATGACGTGACGACTCGGC
>JAIEMG010000390.1 GCA_019752375.1 Gemmataceae bacterium
CACCTTGTCACCTTGTCACCTTGTCACCTTGTCACCTTGTCACCTTGTCACCTTGTCACCTTGTCACCTTGTCACCTGCCATGCTCCGCACCTGCTCCAGCTCCCCAGCCGTCAGGCTACACGCCCCCACCGCTCGGCTGGGGTGGCCCGGTCCGTGGCAATCGCTGCCTGCGGTCACGGCCAGGCCCAGCTCCACTGCCCAGGCGCGCAACTCGCGCATCCGGGTCTGGCGGAAGCTCGGATAATTCGCCTCCACGGCTCCGAGCCCCTGATCGCGCAGCGCCATCAGGCTATCACGAGTGCAATCATAGGTGGGATGCGCCCAGCTCGCAACGCCGCCTGCGCCGCGCACCAGGGCGATAGCTTCGGCCACCGGCAGGCGCAGCTTTGGCACGTTGAGCCGGCTGCGATCGCCGAGATAGCGCGTGAATGCTTCGCGCACCGAGCCGGCGCGGCGCGATTTCACCAGCATCAGGGCCAGATGGCGCCGGCCCAGCACGCCGGCAGCGGCCTGGGCCTGTAGCTCCTCATCATCAAGGGACACACCGCAGCCGCGCAATCGCTCGACCATTTCCCAGAATCTGCCGACGCGGTGCGCCCGCAGCCGTTCCAGGGCGGTCCCCAGGGCGGCATCCTCCGCATTCACGAAGTAGCCGAGAAGATGCAGTTCCTTACCGTCGCGCTCGGCCGTGATTTCGACGCCCGAAATGACCGAGACCGTCGTTCCAACCGCCGCGGCCCGCGCCGGCGCGACGCCCTCCAGTGTGTCGTGATCGGTAATGGCCACCGCAGCCAGTCCGCTGCGTCGTGCCAGGTCGATCACCTCGACCGGTGTGTACAGGCCATCGCTGTGGACCGTGTGGATGTGCAGATCGGCCCGGCCGCTGGTGCGAGGCTGGCTGATGGCTTGACACAAGGCCGTGAAGGGTTGGTACGCAGGCATCTGTTGGGTGCGGAAGGGAAATCAGGGATTTGCGGGTTCGGAAGGAGCTTCAGGTTCCGCCTTCACCTCGGCGCCCTGTTGGTTCAGACGGTCGAGGATGCCATTGACGAATGCAGGTGAGTCGGCGGAGCCATAGCGCCGCGCCAGCTCGATTGCCTCGTTGAGTGCGACGCTCGCCGGCGTCTCCTTGTTGTAGCCCAGTTCGTAGGCTCCCAGGCGCAAGACATTGCGGTCCACGGTGGCCATGCGCGGCACGCGCCAGTTCTCGGCTGCCGCCGTCAAGCGCTGGTCGATATCGGCGACCTGGGCAACCACCCCGTCGTAGAGGCCCAGGCAGAACGGTTCCAAGGCCGGATCGCGAAGCCGGTCCCGGACGAAGCGCTCGATGGACGCACGGTCCACGTTGGCGTTGTGATCGCGCTGGAAAAGCAATTGCAGAGCTACTTCACGAGCGCGGGAGCGTCTGGTCATCGGTCCATCCGCAAGTCAGGGCGTCTTTCCTCATCGTACAGAAACCGGCCCCGGCCTCCCAGGCTGCTTCACGGACTCGACGCGCGCCGCAACCGGTCCCGCACCGCCGTCCACGCTTCGGAATCCGGCGGCAGCGTGACGACGATGCGGTCCACGCCGGCTTCGTCGAGCGCGTGGAGCTGTGCGTAGAGGTCGGCAGCGTAGCGAGCCGGATCTCGTTCCATCAGCACGACGAACAGGCCTTCGTGTTGGAGTGTTTGGGTTTTGCCGAAGGCCAGCCAGCCCACGCGCAAGCCAAGACGACAGAGCTCGACAGCGCGATTGCTGCCTTCCTCAACGCATTCCAACACGGTCCGCGGCGCATAGTGACGCGCCAGCAATCCCGGCGAACGAAGCGTCTCCGATTCCGCCGAAGCCTGCCCGCCTCGACGAGCGACGGGACCGATGACCGCTTCGATTTCCGCGGCAGTGATGAGCCCCGGTCGCAGCAGTCGTGCTGGGGTCGTGGTCAGGTCCAACACCGTCGATTCCAGGCCGCCGGATGTCGGGCCGCCGTCGAGCAGCAGGTCGATCCGGTCGCCAAGGCCGCGGAGCACGTGTTCGGCACGCGTTGCGGAGACCCCGGTCGATGGATTGGCGCTGGGGGCGGCAATCGGGACATCTGCCGCTGCAAGCAGTGCCCGAGCGATGGAATGGGCCGGCACGCGCAGCCCGACCGTGGGGCCGCCCGCCGTCACGATGTCGGGAACAATCTCCCGGCGCGGCAACACGAGGGTGAGCGGGCCGGGCCAGAAACGGTCCGCCAGGCGCTGGGCGGAGTCCGGCCAGGCGGTGGCCAGTTGCTGGGCCTGGATTGCGTCGGTCACGTGAACGATGATCGGGTTGATCGGCGGCCGTCCCTTGGCTGCGAAGATGCGCGCGACGGCGTTGGCATCGAGCGCGTTCGCACCAAGTCCATACACCGTCTCGGTCGGAAATGCGACAAGTCCGCCCTGGCGCAGCACGGCGGCTGCGCGGGCGATCGCTGCTGCGTCCGGTTCGACAGAGTTCACCTGAATGACTTCAGTCGGCATGGCGGTCGGAGACGTGCCGCCTCATTGGCGTCCGGTGTAAGGCTTGAGACGGAATAAGAAAATGGTGCCGTTGCCGTTTGCAGTGATGAAATGACGCCCATCTGGCGCAAAGGCGACGCCGTGGACGGCGCCCGGCAGTTGCCATTCCAGCAGGATCTTCCGCGACGGCCAATCCCAGAGGACGACGTGTCCCGCCAGGTCGGCGCCCAGCAGCGACTGATTGTCGAGCGCGAACGCCAGGCCGCTGACCTCGGCGGTCAGCCCGGACAGTGAGGCGATATTGGCTCGGCTATTGGCATCGTAAAGCAACACGCCGCCCTTGCGTGTGCCCGCGGCGACGACGTTGCCGCCGGGGTTGAATGCGGCGCAGGTCAACGCGATCTTCGCATCGATGACGTTGCGTTCCCGGCCCGTCGCCCAGTCCCAGAATTTCAGGGTGCCGTCGAAACTGGCACTGAGACCGATCTTGCCGCTGGGAGTCAGGGCGACAGCCGTGACGGCGTCGCGATGGAAGCGGCGCATCGTCGTTCGTTCGCGGTTGCTGGCGCCCACGTCCCACAGCTTGACCTCGCCGATTTGCAGCGGTGCCGCGCCAGTAGGGCTTGGCTCCGTGCTGCCGCTGCCGGCGGCCAAGGTCTTACCGTCCAGGCTGAACGCCACCGACTGCACCTTGCCGCGATGCCCGCCGAGCGTGTCGCGCTCCTTGGTGCTGGCCATGTCCCACAGCTTCACACGCCCGTCCCAACTTCCCGATGCCAGGCGCTGGCCATCGCCGGAGAAGGACAGCGAACTGACTTCGCCTGAGTGGCCTTTGAGGATCGCCCGCTCTTTCAATGTCCCCGTTTCCCAGAGGCGGATTGTGTGGTCGGCGCTGGCCGTCGCCAGATGGCGAGCATCCGGCGAGACCGCCACGCTCAGGACAGCGCTGGTGTGACCGCCCAGCGGCGACAGCTCTTCTTCGCTGGCCACGTCCCACAGTCGGATCAGGCCGTCCGTGCCCGCGGAGGCGAGCAGTTGTCCGTCAGCGCGGTAGACCAGGGAACTGATGGCATCGGTGTGGCCCTGGTAAGCGACGCGCTCGGTGCCCTTGGCTGCGTCCCAGAAATGGACGGCACCGTCGTCGCTGCCGGACAGGACCGTCTTGCCATTCGCGGTGATTGCCAGGGCCGACGTGCCCGCATCAAGGCCGTCCATGGTTTGCTTCGTTCGCTGCTTGGCCACGTCCCAGAGTCGGATGGTTCGGTCATCACTGCCCGAGGCCAGCGTCTGCCCCTCGGCGCCAAACGCCAGCGCACGCACGGCGCCATCGTGGCCTGCCAGCCGGAACAACTCCTTGCCCGTGGCAACATTCCAGCCCTTGACCAGCTTGTCCTCGCCGGCCGAGGCCAGGCTCTTGCCGTCCGGAGAGAACGTCAAGCTATGCACCGCCGAATTGTGCCCGGTGGGCCGCGGCAGTTCCTTGTCGGTACCAATGTTCCAGACACGGACCGTGCCGTCTTCCTGCCCCTGGGCGACGAACTTGCCGTCGCCCGAAAATGCGATGGCCGTGCCTGGCCGTACTGGTCCACTCAGACGATTGACCCGCTTTTCGTCGACGACGTCCCAGAGCGTGACCGGCCCATCGACCGTGGCGCAGAGCAGCACATTGGAATCGCCAACAAAGGCAAGCGCCTGCACGGACCCGGTCGCGAGTGCAGCCTGCTCGCGTCCCGTCTTGACGCTCCACAGCCGCACGCCGTCATCGCCGCCGCTGGCAATCGTTCGCCCATCGGGGCTCAACACCACCGCGCGGGCTGGCCCCCAGTGCCGGCGGCGCTTGTCGCCGGCGACCGCCCAGAGATACTTGCGCGGCCCCTCGAAGCGCTCCTCCTTGGGTATGTTGGGCGGCAGCTGATCGAACGGCGAAGCAAGCCGGCCGATCATATGCGCTGCCTTCGTCGCCTGCGGCAGGTCGGCATACTGGATGCGATACGCAATCAGGTCGCGGCGCAAGGCGGCGTCATCGGCCTTGGGGTCGCCGAAGCGGGAGAGCAACGGCTGCAGATCGGCGTCGGCCTGTTGCTCGCGAGTGCGCGGTGCTTCGGTCGTCTCGCGGCGCGATTGCGCCAACGGCTTTGGCTTCTTGGAAAAGGCGAGAACAAAAACGACCACGGCAAAAACCCCGAGCAAGGCCGCGCCAACGCCAAGCATCAGGGGCAGCCGCGGTCGGCCCACCGGCACGCGAAACGGCGCCATCGTATCCCGGGCGCTCATTGCCTGGGGGACGGGCGGCTCGGAGATCGTGGAAGGCGCTGCCACGGCCATCGGCACGGCTTCGGGCATGGTCGATTCCGCCATGACCGCCACCGGGACCGCCACCGGGGCTTCGTCGCCGCTGGGATGATCGACCGGTGTCGCCGTTCCCACCAGAGTATCGGCATTCTCCGCACCGGGCGTCAACGCCGCCGCGAGCAAGGCCGCGCTCTGGTAGCGGTCTTCGGGCTTCTTCGCCATCAGGCGGCGCACCACCGCCACCGTCGCCGGCGGGACTTCGGATCTTAGTTCTTCGAGGGGCTTGGGCTCCTCGAACCAGTGCTTGTAGAGCTTCTCGGTAGACGTTTCCGCCTGGAACGGCACCTGGCCGGTCAACAGGTAGTAGAACGTGCAGCCAAGACTGTAGATGTCGGCCCGGGCGTCGATCCGATGCGAGTTGCGGGCTTGCTCGGGCGCGATGAAGTCGGGCGTGCCCATCAACGAACCCTGCTGCGTCAACGTCGTGCTCGGGTCGCCGTCCGCGTCCCGCTCCAGCCGGGCCAGGCCGAGGTCGAGCACCTTGACCAGCTGGTCCTTGGTGGACAGCAGCAGGTTGGAGGGCTTGATGTCGCGATGGATCAGGCCACGCTCGTGGGCATGGTGGAGCCCCAGCGCGCCCTGCCGGATGAAGTCGCACGCCTGAAGTATCCCCAGCGGTCCCGAGCGTTTCACCAGCTGTCCCAGGTCGATGCCTTCCACATACTCCATGGCGAAGAAGTGGGTATCGCCGGCCTGGTCGGCATCGAAGGCGACGACGACGTTGGGGTGCGACAGCTGAGACACCGCCTGGATCTCGCGCTGAAAGCGGTGCAATGCTTCGCGGTTGGACAGGCGATCCTTGCGAATGACCTTCAGGGCCGCGATCCGCCCCAGCGTCTGGTGGCGGGCCTTGAAGACCTGCCCCATGCCGCCTTCGCCCAGCCGTTCGAGCAGGATGTATGAGCCGAGCAACAGTTGATTGCCGCGACCGAGGAAGAGTTGATTCACCTGGTAGGGCGTCAGCCAGCCGCGGCGGATCAACTCGCGCGCCAGGGAGCGGGCGTCGCCGAACTGCGGCTGCAGCTGGCGGACTGTCTCATCGTGCTGGGTGTCATCGAGCAGATGAAGCTGCGCCAGGACATCCACCAGCTGGGCAGCGGGGCCGCCAGAAAGGTCGCCAGGCACGGCATTGGCCAGTTCGCTGGGCATGTCGCCGGGGAGTCCACCAAGTTTTGGGTTCGGAAACCACCCGAGTATAGCCCGCTCTTCGGTGCAATGCCAGTAGATGCGGAAACGCCTGACGAGCTGCTTTGTAGAAAACCTGGTTTGACGGAGGTCGCTCGTTACGGGCTCTCTGCCCGGTAACGCACGGCCGGCGAGGCTCTGCCTCGCGAGCCATTCCGTGGCTGGACCGGCAG
This sequence comes from Gemmataceae bacterium, assembly GCA_019752375.1. Lineage (GTDB taxonomy): Bacteria > Planctomycetota > Planctomycetia > Gemmatales > Gemmataceae > JAIEMG01. Next base: position 6,177 of record JAIEMG010000390.1, read on the forward strand.
TGGGCGGCCAGTTCACTGCCGCGAGGCAGAGCCTCGCCGCCAGTGCGTTACCGGCCAGAGGAGACGGCTGAAAAAGTCCTACGGGCTCCCACTTTGGCCATCAAAACGGCCAGATAGTGGGCAAAAAACGGGAATCACCCCGAGAATCTGGCCTTTAATGGCCGTTTTCTCCCACCGTACCGACTTTTTCAGCCGTCTCCAGAGCCCGGGAACGAGGGCGAGGTTTTCTACAGAGCACTGACGAGCCCATTTTTCATGGCGTGCCCGTGCCCGTGCCGGTGCCGGTGCCCGTGCCCGAAAACGACGCGAAGGGTCCGAGTTCGCCGGGGGGCATGAATTGGTGATGTCATTCAAATCGGGCACGGGCACGGGCACGAACGAGCGTGGGGCTGGGGGCGAAAAAAATGTCGCACCCTCTGCACTTGCACAACCGCACCTTCGTCTGCCAGCATGGACGACGCTGAGCGCCCGCCTTCCATCACCAGGAACACTGCCGTGGACAAGCGTGCCATCTTGACCGTCAAGGATGAAACTCGACCGGTTCGACCAATGAGTCGCCGGTCGGTCGTGGTGCGTTTCTTGTTCATTGGTGCTTTTGCAGTGGCGGCAGCATTCTGGCTGGCGCAACAGCCGCCGATTCATCAGGACCTTGCCTACCACAACTTCGCGGATGATCGCACCATCCTGGGTGTCCCGCACTTCTGGAACGTGGTCTCGAACCTGCCGTTTCTGCTGCTGGGCCTCTACGGTCTGTGGTTTCTTGCGACGGCAAGCGTTGGCAATCCAGACAGTGCCTTTCAGCGGACGGCCGAGACGTGGCCGCTGATCTTCTTCTTTGTCGGCGCGGCCGGCACGGCGTTTGGGTCCGCCTACTACCATCTGGCGCCAGACAACAACCGTTTGCTCTGGGACCGCTTGCCGATGGCGGTGGCGTTCACGGCACTGGTCAGCCACATCCTGGCGGAACGGGTCGGCGTACGCGCGGGTGTTGCACTGCTGTTGCCGTTGGTGACCGCGGGGGTTGCCAGTGTCATTTACTGGCAGCAAACCGACGACTTGCGGCCGTATTATTTTGTTCAGTTCTTCCCGCTGGCGGGCATTCCGCTGCTGCTCCTGCTGTTTCCGGCCCGCTATACAGGCAGCGGGTTTCTGTGGCTGGCCCTGTTCTGGTACGTCCTGGCCAAGGTCTGCGAGCATCCGCTGGATCGGCACATCTTTCACGCGGGCAAGTTGCTCAGCGGCCATACGCTGAAACACTTGCTGGCGGCTGTCAGCATCTATTGCATTCTGAAAATGGCGATGACGCGCCGAACCCTCGGGCAGGTTCCCGGGGTTTAATGGTCAGGACCGGAAATTGCCGACTTCTCATACCTTTTTAATCGTCCTCTACTTAAGATGAGCCACCTGAAAATGGACGTGCTCTCCCTCCAAGCGGTGAAACCCATGCACACGACCCATACGAAGCCGAGGCGACCGGGCTTTACCCTGGTGGAACTGCTGGTGGTCATCGCGATCCTCGGCGTGCTCGTCGGCATGTTGCTGCCGGCGATTCAGAAGGTTCGCCGGGCCGCCAACAAGGTGACCTGCCAGAACAACCTGCACCAGATGGGCATCGCGTTCACGATGTACAGCAATGACCTGGGGCGCTACCCGGTCTGTTGCCAGCTGCCGGACCCAGCGCTCAACGGAGAGAACCTTCCTTCCGTGGCGAGCGTGATGAGCGTTTACGTCGAGAACAATCAGAAGATCTTCCAGTGCCCTGCCGACACGCTGCCAGCCCAAAGCACGACGTATTTCGCCAAGTACGGCATCAGCTACGAGTACCCGCGCAACACCTTTGTGACGACCCCCATCAACGGCGATCCGCCCATTGGGCGTGCGTTTGAGGAAGTCACCCGCGGCGGCTCGCGGGCAAGTTCCAACATCATGCTGTTGTACGATTTCGATCCTTTCCACGATGCACCGGGCATGTTACATTCGCGTAACTATCTGTACCTGGATGGGCACGTGGATTGATTAGGGTCTATCCGATGATTTGGCCCCGTCTGGTAGCCGCAGGCTGAAGCCTGCGGAAGCAGCGGGTGGTCGTTTCTGCCCCGCAGGAGTCGTTTCGATGACGAAAGCAAGATTAGTGATAGGCGCGGTGGCGCTGCTCCTGATGGTTGGCGGCAGCGTCTGGGCGTTCCGCGACAAAGGCGCAGGCGCCACCTACGAAGAGGTAAAGCGGCTCCAGGAAGAGATGCGCGCCGAAGGGAAGAACTGGACCAAGGAGGAACGCGACGAGAAGCGAAAGGTGCTTGGCGAGAAGATGAAGCTCCTCTCCTTCGCGGACAAGAAGCGCTTCGAAGACGAGAAGGGCTTCGAGAAGCGCACCCTCGACTCCGCGGACGAATTCTTCAAGCTCCAGAGCGAAGAGGAACGGAACGCGTTTCTCGACGCGAAGATTGATAAGCAGATTGCCGACATGGAGAAGTTCCGCGCCGACATGAAGGCAAAGCGCGATGCGGGGGAAGGGCGTCCGCCCCGGAATCCCGATGCCGCCAAGGGCAAAGCCCCGAACGCCGAGGGGACCGCGACCAATGACGGCAAGGGCAAGCGGCCGCAGGGGCCGGGCGTTGAAGAGCGCGACAAGGGCAAGCGCGAGCGCCTCGACATGCACACCCCCGAGGAACGCGCCAAGGCGGCGGAATATCGTCGCTTGATGCAGGCGCGTCGGTTGGAACGCGGTCTGCCTGCCGGAGGCGGGCCCGGCGGCGGTCGCGGTCCCGGCGGTGGCGGCCCTCCGGGTGGCGGCGGTCGCCCCAAGGGTAATTAATGTTGGGTTTCGAATTGGCCGGACGCGCAAGCGACGGATGGCTCATCAGTAGGACGAATTCGGTCTCGCACGGGAGTGGTTGCTATGAACTCGAAGGCAAGATTGGTGGTGGCCGCCCTGGCGCTGCTCCTGATCGTCGGCGGCAGTGTCTTCGCGTTTCGGCCCAAAGGTCCCGCGGTGACCTTGGCTGAGGTGCGCCAGCTCGACGAGCAGCTGCGCACCGAATGGAAAAACTGGTCTCCCGAGGAGCGGGAAGAGAAAGTCAACCAGCTTAATGAAAAGGTCAAGCTGCTCTCCTTCGCGGACAAGAAGACGCGCGAGGAGGAGAAGGGCTTCAACAAGCGCATCACCGAGGCTTCCGACGAATTTTTCAAGATCCAGTCGGAAGAAGAGAAGACCGCCTACCTCGATAAGCAAATCGACCAGTTCGAGGCCATGCGCCAGCAGTGGAAGGCAAAGATGGACTCGGGCGAGATCCCGCGTCCCCAATGGCGCGGCCCCAATGGCGGCCCTCCCGGTGCCGGCGGCGCGACGGGCGGACCCGGAGGCGGCACGGCGAACGCGGGGGGCAACGCACCCCGACCAGGCCCGAGCGTCGAGGAACGCGACAAGGGCCGGCGCGAACGCCTCGACATGAGCACGCCGGAACAACGCGCCCAGCGCGCGGAGTATTTCCGGCAGGTCCAGCAGCGGCGCCAGGAGCGCGGCATGCCTGCTTTCGGCGGCGGTGGCGGTCCTCGCCCCAAGGGGAACTGAGCGATCCCACCTGCGATTTATACTGCAGGCGGGCCAATTTGATACCTGGCAAGGTGGGCCAGACACTCTTGTCTGGCCTGCCAGACAAGAGTGTCTGGCCCACCGAACACAACCATTCGCTACCGCGAAGTACAACAAAACAGCCCGGCGCATCAACGCGCCGGGCTGTTTTGTTTCCAGGCTCACTCGTTCCGCTCAGACGGTCGGCTGTAGGGTGCGTCAAGCGTACTCGCGCGGACGCACCGGAATACAGACGCGTCGGCACATCATCCCGCCGGTGCAGGTTGTGGCGCGTCCGCGCGAGTACGCTTGACGCACCTACAGCTACAACCTGGACGCTTCGCGGATGTTAAGGCTTCACGATCGTCCCGTCGCGCTTCCGGTAGTTGCCCCACCGATAATCGAATGGCGGGTCGTCCTCGATCGGGAACTTGGCGGCAAGTTTCTCGTCCAGGTCCACGCCGAAGCCCGGCTTGTCGCTGGCCCAGAAGTAGCCATCCTTCAATTCCGGACAGCCGGGGAACACGTCCTGCTCCGCCTGCGTGAACAGCCGGCCTTCCTGAATGCCGAAGTTTGGCGTCGCCAGGTCGAGATGCACGTTGCAAGCGTGGCCGACCGGCGACACGTCTCCCGGACCGTGCCAGGCCGTGCGCACGCCGAAGAACTCGCACAACGCCGCCACCTTGCGGGCCATCGTCAGGCCCCCCATCTGCGAAATGTGAATGCGGATGAAGTCGATCAACCGGTTCGAGATCAGACCGACGAACTCATTGGGGTTGTTGAATAACTCGCCCATCGCAATCGGCGTGCTGGTCTGCTGCCTGAGCTTCTCGAAGTAGCCGACGTCCTCCGGACTGAACGGGTCTTCGAGGAAAAAGAGCTTGTACGGCTCCAGGTCCTTGGCCAGCTGGATCGCGAGGATCGGTGGCACGCGCTCGTGCATGTCGTGCAGCAACTCGACCTCGTCGCCCAGTTCCTTGCGCGCCGCCTCGAACAGCTTCGGCACCATCCGCACGTAGGCGCGCGGCTCCCACAGCTGCGGCCGTGCGTTCGCCGGCGTCTTGTCGTTGTCCTTTTTCGGCGGCGTGCCGTAGGTGGCCATGCCGGGGATGGCGACCTGCAAGCGCACGAACCGCTGCCCCGCTTCCATCAGCTTGCGAGCGATGCCGATCACTTCCGGAATCGTGTTGCCGCTCGCGTGGCGATAGGTATCGACCGCCTTGCGACACTTGCCGCCCAGCAGCTGGTAAACCGGCATGCCCGCGCGTTTGCCGAGGATGTCCCACAATGCCATGTCGACGCCGCTGATGCCGTTGCCGAGCACCGGGCCGTTGCGCCAGTACGAGCTGACGAAGCATGACTGCCAGACGTCTTCGATGTTCAGCGGGTCCTTGCCGATCAGGAACGGCCGCAGGTACTTGTCCACGGCCGTCTCGACGACGCGGGCACGCTGCGTGAACGTGGCACACCCCAGCCCGTACAGCCCCGGTTCGTTGGTCAGCACCTTGACGACCACCAGGCGAATGCCCGCCGGCGCCGTCAGGATCGTCTTGACGTCGGTGATCTTGAGCGGCGGCAGCTTCTTGACGTCCGCCGGTCCCTGCGCCAGCTGCGGCGCGGACCCAAGGCGGCCGCTCATCAGAAGCGGCAGCCCGAACAGGCCAGCGCCGGCAGCGCTGCGTTGAAGCCATTGACGACGGTGCATGGAGAGACTCCTTGAAGTGGGAAGAAGCTGCCGCTGAAATGACGAATGACGAAGCCCGAATGACGAATCAATGACCAATACCCAATGACCAAGCTGTAGGCGAAGTCCTGCTTATTGGAGCTTGGGCATTAAACATTGATTCGTCATTCGGGCTTCGTCATTCGTCATTTCTCCCAGCGCTGGAGAGTCAACGAGCACGGAAGTATCAGTCCTTCGTCATTTTCTTCTTGAAGATCAGGATGTGCTGCCAGGGCAGTCCGCCGATGTTCTCGACAAAGCGCAACGGGTGTGGTTCCATCTCGCGCTTGACCTGGGCTTCGCTCATCTTGTGGAGCGTCTTGATCGGCACCTTCTTGTCTTCCAGGCGGAACTCGATGAAGACCAGCCGGCCGCCCGGCTTGAGCGCCTCGACCATCTTCTGCGTCATCTCGTAGGGATGCGAGAACTCGTGGTAGACGTCCACCATGAGGATGAGGTCCACCTTGTCGGCCGGCAGCTTGGGATCTTCCTCGGTGCTGCGGATCGCTTCGACATTGGTGATGTTCTTGACGCGCATGCGCTTCTTGAGCGCCGCCAGCATCTCCGGCTGGATATCGACGCCGTAGACCTTGCCCTTGGCGCCAACCTTCTCGCTGATTCGCTCGGTGTGATAGCCGCTGCCGCAGCCGATGTCGGCGACCACGTCGCCGGGCTGAAGCTTCAGGGCTTCGATCATCTTGGTGGGCGCTTCTTCCTTCTCGCGCTCCGGGCGTTCGAGCCAGCCAATGGCCTGATGGCCCATCACGTGGGCGATCTCGCGGCCCATGTAGAACTTGCCAATGCCGTCTTCGTCGTGGTCGTTGTTGTATTCGTAACGCGGCTTCTGCTTGGCCGGCGGGTCGGCACTGCGGCCAGGGCCTTCGAGAAGCAGTGGGAGAGTGATGAACCACGGCAGGCAACGGAGGAATTTCATCGGCGCGACCTCGCGACGGATTGTGGGGAAGGGATATCGTAACCCAGCGCCGCGATGGATGCCATTGTTTAGCCGTGGCCGCAAGTGAGCTGTACTTCGCGCGGTAGAGATTGGTTGTGTTCGGTGGGCCAGACACTCTTGTCTGGCCGGCCAGACAAGAGTGTCTGGCCCACCTTGCCAGGTATCACGGGTGCCATGCTTTCGCGGACCCCGTGCTGGGGCCGGATGCTTGCAGCACTACCGCGAAAGCATGGCACCCAAATGTTTCGTGCTGTGGAATCCTGCGCGGTCATTCAAACAGTGTGTTCCGAAAAGACCGGCAGCCCCATGGCGCGAAACAGTTCCGCATCGTCCGTCGCGGCGGGATTGGGTGCAGTCAGCAGCTTCTCGCCGAAGAAGATCGAGTTGGCGCCGGCCAGGAAGCAAAGCACCTGCAACTCGCGACTCATGCGGTCGCGACCAGCGCTCAGGCGCACGCGCGCCCGCGGAAACGCGATGCGCGTCGTCGCGATCAGGCGCACCAGCTGGATCGAATCGACCGGCGGCGCCTTCTCCAGCGGCGTGCCGGCAATGGGCGTCAAGCAGTTGATGGGGATGCTCTCCGGCGCTGGCTCCAGCGCGGACAACTCCGCCAGCAGCATCAGGCGGTCTTCCTCGGTCTCGTTTATGCCAAGGATGCCGCCACAGCACGCGGAGATGCCGGCGCGCTGCACGGCACGCAGTGTTTCCAGGCGATCGTCATAGCTGCGCGTGGTGATGACGTTGCCGTAATGCCGGCGCGAAGTGTCGAGGTTGTGATTGTACGCCGTCAGTCCCGCTTCCTTGAGGCGACGGGCCTGCTCGTCGGTTACCATGCCGAGGGTGACGCACGCTTCCATGCCCAGCTCGCGCACGCTCCGCACCATCTCCAGTACTTGATCGAACTGAGGGCCGTCCTTCGCGCCGCGCCAGGCCGCGCCCATGCAGAAACGCGTCGCCCCCAGCTCGCGCGCTTGCTCGGCGCGCTCGCGCACTTCAGCCACGGTCATCAGCGGCGTCGCGGGGACGCCGGTCTGAAAGCGAGCGCTCTGGGAACAGTAGCCGCAGTCCTCAGGGCAACCACCCGTCTTGATGCTGAGCAGGGCACAGCGCTGAATATCCTGGCTATCGTGATGTTGCCGATGAACGTCGGCGGCGCGGAAGACCAGGTCCGTCAGCGGCAGGTCGTAAATGGCTTTCAGTTCGTCGAGCGTGTGCATGGGTCCGATTCTCTACGTGGGAGCGAAGTCCTTTTCCCCCGGTAGTTGTATCGAACCGAAGCGTGAAGGGAGAGACCGAATTACTTGTTCTGCGATTCTCGCTCGTGCTGCTTCTTCAGTTCCTCGGCCTCGCGCTCCAGCACCGCGGGATCCGTCGGCGGTCCGGCGGCTTGCTGCGTGCAACCGGCGACCAGCCCCAGCAACAGGGCGTACAGGATGCGATGGGGGGATGTCATGGCAAGGTTCCCGTTGGTCATGGCAGTGTTTCCGTTTCACCGCCGTTGCGGCTGCCCGCGGCAATCCAGGCATCGGCGCTGACGTGCTCGCTGACGAAATGGACGCTGCCATCGCACATGAGGACATTGACGCCGCCGTAGTGGGCGCTGCTGGCCGGGCTGACCAGGAGCCACCAGTCGTCGGGCCGCCAGCAGGTACTGTTGGGCGGCAGGAGATGGTTGTACCAGCCGCGCCAGACCGTGCCCTCGGACCACGGATAACCGCGATAGCGCCAGCTGCCGCCCCACGGCACCTGCGCGGTCTTCCAGTCCTTGCCCAGGAAGGCGCCGCGCGCGGCGGCCAGGTCCTTGGCCGGTGGGGCACCGAAATCGAAACAGTCCTGCAGCCGGCTCGGCGGCGGTAGGGGGTCATTGATCCCGTTGAGCACTTCGGCGAACGCGGCCGTGTTGCTGGTCCCGTCGCCAATGTCTTCGATACGCACGTTGCTGACCGCCGGAATGCCCATGCCGGACGGTGTGACCGCGCTGGGCGAGTTCACCATGTAATTTGGGCCGTACACGCCGTCCCAGCCGTTGACGTAAGCCCAGGTGCCGCAATTGGCGTGGTAGTTCGTCCAGCCCATTGCCGTCGTCAAGCCCTGGTTCGGATCCGATGGACACAAGAACGTCCCTGGCCGCGCCGCGCCGGCAGGTAAGTTGGCGGCATCGAACGGCCCCTTGTTGGTATCGACCTGGGCCGACACGTTCTGCTGATCGAGATAGGGGAGCAACTGCACCTGCGGCGACAGGTAGCCGATCTCTTGCGGCGAGCCGGATGGAAACGTCTGCTGAGCGTCGTGGTAATTGTGCATGGCCAGGCCGAGTTGCTTGAGGTTGTTCATGCACTTGACGCGGTTGGCCGCATCGCGTGCCTTCTGAATGGCGGCGAGCAACAAGCCCATGAGAATTGCAATGATGGCGACAACGACCAGGAGTTCGATGAGGCTGAAAGCGCGACGGCGACGTGAACGCATGGCGCCCCCTGGGCGAGTGTGCCCCAACTGGGTGAGCGGAACGGGAATCGCATCCTGCCGAGACCTTGCATCCTAGTCGGCTTACCGGGCCGGAGCAATTGTTCTGCACTTTCTTTTTCCCACACCACTGGCTACGGTCGGCGCGGACCGAAGGAGCAAAGGCGGACTCACGGGAGAGGCTGATGAGTGATCCGATTGAACGCATTCGCAAGTTCGTCACGACTCAGCACGACCAGTCGCGCTTCGCCGACGCGCGGGACGCATGGTCGCGCAAGGTCACCGAGTTGTTGCCCGGCGTGGAAGAGATGGTCGCGGTGATGCGCGAAAGCCTGAGCGCCGGCCAGCTGCGCGAGCCAGGCGTGTACGTGCTCGTCGATCCCCATCGCGCTCAGTTTCCCCTGGTCGTCGCCTTCGGGAACCGGCCGGCGCCAATAGGGGACGTGCTGCCCTTCCGGGCGGAGTCGGTAAAGATGGAATGCGGCGCCAGCGTCCTGTTCCGCTGCGAACCGGATGGCCACGTTCACGGCTTTCGCTATCCGTTCCACAGCATGATGAAGACGCGCAAGCCCGAGAGGTTCATCGACCTGGGCGCTCCGGGCCACATCCAGGCCGTCGACCTCGGTCATGCAATGGCGGACTTTCTCGAATGGGCAACTGTCGGCGCCGGCTGCGGCGGCCACGCACTGCAGTTCGGCAATGCCGAGACACTGCCGTTCGCGCGGCCCACGCAGAGACTGACGATCCGAGCCGCGTGAATCGTCGCTGTGGCACGGACATTTCCGTCCGTGCGACCGCCCTGCTGCACGGACAGAAATGTCCGTGCCACGAGCCTTCTCTTACCGTCGCCGCACGCGAAATGGGCGGCCGTCCAGCTTTTCTTCCCAGATCGTCTTGCCGGTGCGGTCCACCTCCATGACACGGCTATCGCTCATGCTGCTGATCAAGAGGTTGCCGTTAGGCAGCTTCATGGCCGTGTTGGGCCGTTGCACCGTCACCTCGGCGACGCTCTTGCCCGTACCGTCGAATTCGACGACTTTGTTGGCTCCGGAGAGCGGCACGAGATAGTGGCCGCCCGGTAGCACGTCCACGCTGAAGAGCCCTTGGGCCGCGGCAGTGAACTTGAAGTTGCGCACCTGCGCCCCCCCCGCGTCCACCTCGACCAGACTGCCGTTGTAAGTCACATAGACGATGTTGCCATTGCGAAGCTTCTGGGCGCAGGCAATGGAGCCGCCGGTGGGCGTGTGCGTGAAGGCCACTTTGCCGTCGGGCGTTACTTCCTGGATGTCGAGGTTGGTACCGATGAACGTGTTGCCGTTGGGCAGCCGCTGCACCGAAATCGGTCGCCGCGGCACCTTGTGCTCCCAGAGGACTTTGCCCTGCCAGTCACGCTCGGTCACGCGCTGGCCGTAGTATTCCGCAATGAGCACGCGATTACCGGGCAGCACGCGGGCGTCGATGGGACCGTGGACGTCCGTGATTTCCCAGCGCATCTTGCCGTCGTTGCCGATTTCCCAGACCTTGCCGCGCCCATTCGGGCCATCCAGCGTGACGATCAACGTCATGCCAAGCAGGCGCTCGTCGAGGGCCAGTTTCGCCAGGTCGAGCTTGGGGCCATGCGTGCGCCACCAGCCGGTCCACGCCTCCCGACACTGACGACGGTTTTCGTCCTTGCCGGCGCCGAGGGAGGTTTGCGGCGACTGCTCGCCCGCGAGCCGGCACAGCAGTTCCTCGGCGGAATAGGCCACGGACAATGGCGCCTCGCCGACCAGTGCCAGCAACGCGGGGATCGCTTCCTTGTCCTTGCCGTCGATCAATCCTTGAGCAGCACGCCAGCGGACGCGCCCGTCGACATCCGTAAGTAGATGGCGGACGGCGGCGCGCCGATCGAGGTCGGGCAGACGGCCCACCACCAGTGCAGCAGCGGCCCGACAGGTGGCCCGGCGATCCTTGAGCGCGTCGGTGAGCGCCGACTCCGGCTTGCCATCGTGGACGCCGACGGCGGCAAGGGTCGTCAACAGTTCCTCTTCAAGCGCTTCATCATCGGCGAAGGGCAAGAAGCGGAGCACGACCGCGGCGGCATCGTCGGGCTTGCGCACCGCCAACAACCGGGCCGCGGCCAGCGCCGGCGCGATGCCGGGACCGCCATCGATGGCTTTCAAGCACCGTTCGGCCCGGCGAACGATCTCGGGATCGCGGTCTTCCAGCGCCAGGTGCAGGTACTTCCGCACGATCCAGCCGCGGCCAATGAGGTCCGCGGTGGCCTTTTCACGAGCGTGGAACGAGACATCCCCGAGCCGACGCACGGTCTGGGCCACCTGAACCTGCTCGTCCTCGGAGAGCGTCCATTGACGGAAGAACTCCAGCAGCGCCGGGCCGTCGGTCTGGATGCCGGCGCCTTTCAGGACGGCCTCGTCGCCGGCAGTGGTTCGTTCATCGGCGCGGACAGCCGCCGTCACGAGAAGGACGGTAGTACCCGCAACGAGCGCACTCTGGAGAAACCGCATGGGGGGCACCCTCCAGGACCAAGGCGGGGAAGTTTGCAGTGTTCCAACTATACTCCGAAGTCCCCTCGCAGGACATTCGGAAAATCAGTCGGGCCGTTTGCGGGGCCGCGGAGCTTCCCACGGCGCGGCAAACGGCCCGCTGGTTGTTAGCCGGACGCGCAAGCGACGGTCCAAGGTTAGCGCGGTCCTTCGTACATGAAGTAATCGCGCGGGCTGCGGAAATAGGGATGGAACGGGAACGCCGGCGGTGCCGCGGCCGGTCGCTGGAAACCGGGGTTCGGCATGATGCCGTTGAACGGCATGGGGGGCAGTCCGCAGTAGCCCGGGTAGCAGCCACCGATTCCATAGGGGTTGCCGCCGTAATAACCCCCGGCATTGGGATCGACCATCGGCGGGTAGGGCGGGGCGCAGCCGGGGCCGCAAGGGTATTGGGCGCGAGCAAGCGACGTCAGGCTGATGACGACGACCAGGGCGGCGAGCCAGGGGAGGATTGCACGCATGACGACTCCTTTCGAGGGATGCAGTCCATTGGGAAGGCGCGGTTCGCCTTCCGCCCGAACTCTACCCGACAAAAGGAAACGCTGCCGTCCGCAGTGCTCGTGAATTGCGCGAAATCCCCTGCAATGCGGTACGGTGCGTCGCAAGATGCGCGGCGTGCCGGTGAGGCAAAAAAGACCAAGGCCGGCGCTTCTTCCGAAGAAGAAGGCCGGCCGGTGACCACCGGGCAGCGGGAGCCGCCGATGCGGGAAACGGCTGGATTAGCACTACAGCGCCGCTTTGCATTCCGCTCAATTTGGCGCTGTAGTATTAGTAGCCGCCGGGGCCATAGCCAGCGGGCATTGCACCGCAGCCGCCAGGACCGCAGGCGGGAGCGCCGCAGCCGGGGCCACAGGCCGGACCGACCGGGCCGCCGGGGCCGCCCATGCCGGCGTTCGGGACCGCCCACTGCATGCTGGGGCTGACGAACACCGGGGCGTAGTTGATACGCGGGCAGCCGCCCTGGCCGCACGGGCCGCCGGGACCGCACGGGCCGCCGCACTGGCCATTGATCTGGTAGCCGTGGTTCTTGTAGTAAGCGACCCAGTCGATCTTATCGAGGGCGCAGTAGTAGTTCTTGAGGGCGTCGTAGTAGTCGTGCCAGAAGCGCTGCAGCCGTTCTTCTTCGCACGTCTGGCACTTGGGACGGCAAGCGAAAATGTTCCACCACGGCTGATAGCCGCCGTAGCTCAGACTGCCCCAGCCGGCCTGGGCGTAACCCGTGCTTCCCAGCAGACTCAAGGCGGCGCACACGATCAAGGCAAACCGTTTCATCGCGACTCCTTTACCTGGTAGGCCCCGAAGCCGGTTGCAGCGACCGAGCGGCGGAGAGTGGGGGCGACATACCATTCTCCCGAGACCCGCCCGGACGCTGTCCAATCGGCTTATGAAACGCCAGGCGGCCTTGTTCTCACAGAAGCGCCGCATCCGGCATAACTAGAATCGGCCGCAGAGCAGTCCAACCCCGCATAAAAGGCACGACCCGCGTTTCCGGACCGTTTACCTTTCCGTTACCCTCGGCAAAGTTTCACCGGTCCATGCGGACAGCGCAGCTTGCCGAGACGGAAACCGTGGGAGACACAAGCGAACGGCCTGTACACGCCTGTAGCGTCCGTACGGTGTATGACTGGGTTTGGTGACGGTCCGCGTCCGTCCAAAAACGCCGTTTGGTGACGGCGGCCCCGACTCGGTGCGCCGCCGTTGCAAGCCGTTTGTTGACGGTGCACGCGAGACGCTCGACGGTGCACGCGGCCAGCGCTCGTGGACTGCTCCAGCTTCTCAGTCTGCCAAAGCAATTCGCGGCCGTGCAAGTGCAACCAAGACGGCGGATTCTCCAGGGCAATATCAAACCCACCGTTCCTGAACACCTCGGCGAAGGCCACGCGCCCGTCGACGGACCCATCCTCGGCGGCGTCGAGTCCATCGCGCAGTTTGGTCTCTTCGGTCTGGATCCGAGCGGCCAGTTTCTTCTTCTCCGTACCGTAGGCCGCGAGGCCGCGAAGGACCTGGCGCAAGGCGGTGCGGTAGACCCGTTCGTCGGTGAACTCGACGAGGAATATGCCCCACGGCTGATCGGTGCGAAACGGCCGAATCTGCCGGACCGCGCCGTCGAGCAGTTTCTCTTCCACGCCAGGGGCTTTCAGCTCTTCCGCGGTCCAGCCGTAGGTGATTTTTCGCGGGTGGTCGATCCGATCCGCGACCGGCCAGTGCAACGTGTCCGTCAGCAGTTCGTTGACGAGGCTGGTCAGGTCGTCCACGCGGCCGAAAGCGTCTTGAATCTCCTGGGCGGTTGCCATCGGTTCAGCTCCATCGAAGTCGTCGGCGCTCCGGCCGCTTGAAGCGGCAAGGAAGAAAAATCACGTCCCCGGCGAGCTTCGCGGCGTCAGCCCGACGTGTCTGGGTGCATTCCACGACCAGATCTTAGACACGGTTCACGTCGGGCTGACGCCGCGACGCTCGCCGGATGGTTATTCGGAGCGCGCCGTCTCGAGTTCGGCACGGTCTGCATGCCGGCTTCAGCCGACTCCCCGTCTGCCACCACCTTCAGGTGGTGGAGCAGGCAGCCCGCCCTGTGGCAGCCGGCTTCAGCCGGGCTTGGAAAGCGTTGACGCACTCGGACAGCGCTGCGGCGAAAGCCAGCGGGGGAAGTCCGGCTGAAGCCGGCTGCGAGGGCGCCGAGGCGCCAGGATCCACCACCTGAAGGTGGTGGCAGACGGGGAGCCGGCTGAAGCCGGCATGCGAACCAGCGATAAAGCGAAAGGCAACTGGGGTTTGCAGGTGCCAGGAAAATTTGTCACGCCGCATCGGCTTCCGCGGCTTCCTGTCGTTGGAACTGTTCAATCGCGACTACTGGAAGCAGGATGCTGGCAGCGTGACAGCGACCGGACTGCGGAAGATGCGAGAGTTGGTGGAAAAATAGTTTTGCCTTCCCTACCGCAGGCTGTATGGCACTTCGAGTCCGTGTTTTTCCATCAACCCCGCGTCCGCCAGCACCTGGCGGGCCGGCCCATCGGCGACGATTCGTCCGCGGTCGATGACCAGAGAGCGCGTGCAGGTTTGTAGGATCAGCTCCAGGTCATGCGACGCGATGATCTGCGTGACAGGCAAGCCATTGATGAGTTGCATCAGCTCGCGGCGGCCGCGTGGGTCGAGGTGCATGGAGGGCTCATCGAGCAGGAGGATGTCCGGCCGCATTGCCAGGACGCCTGCCAACGCTACTCTCCGTTTCTCTCCGCCGGAAAGATGAAACGGCACGCGTTCTTCCAGGCCGCGGAGCCCCACTGCTTCCAGGGCCTCGGCGACACGGCGGCGGACCTCGTCCACGGGCAGGCCCAGGTTCAGCGGGCCAAAGGCCACGTCCTCGCGCACGGTGCTGTTGAAGATCTGATCGTCGCTGTTTTGAAAGACGATGCCCACTTTCGCGGGAAGTTGCCGGCGCTGGGCTGGATCGGACGGATCGAGGTCGGCCATCCGCACGACGCCGCGCGGGACCGACAACACGCCGGCCAGACAGAGAAAAAGCGTCGTTTTGCCGGCGCCGTTGGGACCAACCAGGCCGACGCGTTCGCCGGCCGCCACGTCGAAGCCGATGCCCTCCAATGCAACCACGCCGCCGGAATATGCGTGGCGCAGGTTGGCGACGTGGATGGAAGGCGTGGACACAGGATACTGTCCTTTCGGGCTCACCTCTGCCAAAAGTCCCACGCCACCAGCAGCACGGCGCTCACCCCACTTGCAGCGAACAGCAGCACGTCGATCGTACGAGTTTGAAATTCGCTCAGCGTGCGAAACTGGCCGTCGAAACCCCGGCAGCGCATCGCCTGGCCCACACGCTCGGCCTGTTCGTAGCCGCGCACCAGCAGGGTGCCGGCGACGTGACCGGCGGTGCGGTAGCAGTGCAGCGACATGCGATTGCGATAGCCGCGGACGCGCAAGGCCAGTCGAATGCGGGTCAGCTCGCCGGCCAGGACGAAGATATAGCGATGCGTCAAGAGTGCGACGTGGACCACTGGCCCAGGCATGTGCAGCCGCCGCGCGGCTTGAAAGAGATCCGGCATTGGCCCGGTCGCCAGCAGCACGAGCATGAGCAGGACCAGCGTCAGCATCTTGAGCGCGACCACCCCGGCAGCATTCAATCCCTGCGCGGAGACCGTCAGCGGGCCGAGAGGCCAGTGCGGCCCCTCACCGACATGAGTGAACGGCAACAGCAGGACAAACGGAGCGGCGACGAGTGCAGCGAAGGCCAGTCGTGTCAGGCACCAGCGCCGCGGCAGGCGGGCCAACGTTGCCAATGCAAGGGCGGTGGCGAACGCGCTGGCGGCCGGTGCGGGCGATTGCAGAAGTGTCGTGGCGGCGGCGGCGAACAGGAACGCGGCCAGCTTCCAGCGCGGGTCGAATCGGCTCAGCACGGAAGGCGGAGCAGCAGCCACGTCCAGGGTCGATGTCATGGCGAGCGTCCATCAACGAAAAGACCCCCGCCGTGCAGCGGGGGCCGGGAAGATCATCGGTTGTCCAGCGTGCTTAGCGCCGGGGCTGCGTGGAGGGCTGGTTCAGCGGCGAACCGGTGTAACCGCGTGCGAGTTCGTTCTGAATCTCCTGCTCCGCCTCGACCCAGTCCTGCGTGTGCGTGCCTTGCGGCCGACCCTTCTTGACCCACTTCTCATAAGCCCGCTGCGCGATCTTTTCGTGTGGGGCTTTGAGTTGCTGCGGGGTGCCGGGCTGGGCCGTCTGCGGGGTGCTGATTCTGGACATGTGTGTCCCTCCATGAAAAAGTAGTAAAGCCTTTTACTGGTCGGCGTTCGCTCGCCAACAATTCCTCGTCCTGCCTCCTGAGCGCCCGTCGTGGACGCAACGACGCGGTATTGCACCAGATTCAGGGCCGTTCCGCAAGCGTCTCCAGGTAAAATACGCGAAATGCAGGCGATTGCCAGAGGCAGCCCCTGCTGGAATGACGAATCAAGGACCAATGACGAAGTCCCAAGCCTGTAGGGTGCGTCAAGCGTACTCGCGCGGACGCACCGGAATGCAGACGCGCCGGGATATTGTCTAGCAAGCGAAGGTTGTGGTGCGTCCGCGCGAGTACGCTTGACGCACCCTACAAAGTTGGGGCATTGGGCATTGGTCATTGATTCGTCATTCGAGCTTCGTCATTCGTCATTTCAGCAGGCTGCGGATTGTGGGTTTGCGACTTCACCTGTGGTATCCTCCGTGCATGCGAAACCTCATCTCCCTTCTCCTGCTGTGTGGCGCCGGCACGTTCCTGTCCGCGCAGGACAAGCCGCTCGACGCCGCGTACCTTCGCACCCATGCCGAGACACGCGGATTCATGCTCGGCCGGCCGACGCGGGCCAAGCCGGCGCCGGATGGCAAGGCGGTCCTCTTCCTTCGCGCCGACCCGCGCAAGAGCAAGCTCAGTCTGTATGAGTTCGACGTCGCCAGCGGCAAGACGCGCGAGCTGCTGACGCCGGAAAAGCTTCTCAAGGGCGCCGAGGAGAAGCTGACGCCCGAGGAGAAGGCGCGCCGCGAGCGCATGCGCGTCAGCGGCGCCGGCTTCACCGACTTCCAGTTCGCGCCGGACGGCAAGGCGATCCTGCTCATGCTTTCCGGCCGGCTCTACCTCGTTCCACGCGACGGCGGCGATGTGAAGGAACTCAAGACCGGCGAAGGGACGCTGCAAGACCCCAAGTTCTCTCCCGACGGCAAAATGGTCTCCTTCGTCAAGAACCAGGACGTCTTCGTCTACGACCTGGCAACGGACAAGGAGCGGGCCGTCACCAAGGGCGGCACCGAGAAGAAGACGCACGGTCTGGCCGAATTCGTCGCCCAGGAAGAGATGAACCGCTTCACCGGCTACTGGTGGTCGCCCGACTCCAAGTCGATTGCCTATGAAGAAGCCGATGCCGACGGCGTCGAGGTCTGGTACGTCGCCGATCCAGCGCATCCGGAGGCAGCGGCATTCCCGTCGTACTATCCGCGGCCCGGCAAGGCCAACGTGAAGGTGCGCCTTGGCATCGTGCCCGTCGCCGGCGGCGAGACGGTCTGGGTCGAGTGGGACGCGAAGGAGTATCCATATCTCGGTTCCGTCCACTGGAGCAAGGCGGGACCGCTGACGATCACGGTGCAGACGCGCAATCAGCAAGAACTCGTGCTCCTGCGCGTCGATCCGACCAGCGGCAAGACGGTGCCGCTGGTCACGGAGAAGGACACCGCCTGGGTGAACCTGGAGCAGGACGTGCCGCGCTGGCTGGACGACGGCAGCGCCTTCCTCTGGAGCAGCGAGCACGACGGCGGCCCGCGTCTGGAGCTGCACGAAAAGGACGGCACGCTGAAACGCGTCCTGGTGCCGTCCAAGGCGGGCTATCAGAACCTGGTCGATTTCGACGGTAAGACAGGCCAGTTCGTCTTCCACGCCAGTCTCGATCCAACGCAAAGCCACCTCTACCGCGGCGTGCTCGATGGTCCGGCGGTGGCGCTCTCGAAGGAACCCGGCGTTCACAACGCGGTCCTGTCGAAGGACCAATCGCTCTACGTGCATCAGGCGCTGCTCGCCGATGCGATGCCGAAGACGACAGTACATCGCGCCGATGGGTCTCTGGTGGGCGAACTGCCGTCGCTGGCCGAGAAGCCGCCGTTCGTGCCCAAGGCCGAGGTGCTAAAGGTCGGCGACGGCGCGGGTTTCTACGCCTCGATCGTCCGGCCACACGATTTTGATGCAAAGAAGAAGTACCCAGTGATTGTCGACGTCTACGGCGGGCCTGGTCACAACAAGGTGATGGCGCCGATGCACACCCGGCTGCTGGATCAGTGGCTGGCCGATCAGGGTTTTATCGTCGTGTCGATCGACGGTCGCGGCACGCCGGGCCGTGGACGGGACTGGGAACGGGCCATCTACAAGAAGTTTGGCACCGTGCCGCTGGATGACCAGGTGGCAGGGCTCAAGGCGCTGGGCAAGAAGTTTCCCGAGCTGGACCTGGATCGCGTCGGCATTACCGGCTGGTCGTATGGCGGCTACCTGTCGGCGCTGGCAGCGCTCAAGAAGCCGGACGTCTACAAGGCCGCGGTGGCCGGCGCACCCGTGACCGACTGGCACGACTACGACACGCACTACACCGAGCGCTACATGGGCGTGCCGGACAAGGAAGATCCCGCCTACAAGGAAGGCTCGCTGCTGACGCACGCCGGCAAGTTGAAAGTACCGTTGCTGCTCATTCACGGCACCGCGGACGACAACGTCTATTTTCGCCACACGCTGCGGCTCTCTGACGCACTATTCAAGGAAGGCAAGGACTTCGAAGTGCTGCCGCTGTCGGGTCTCACGCACATGGTGCCCAATCCACTGGTGATGCAGCGTCTCTGGGGCCGCGTCGCGGGGCATTTTCAAAAGCACCTGGGCAAGCCGACGCCGCGAGCCACCGGACCCAACTGAGAGCGGCACTACCGCTCGTAGCTGGATTTCATGACTCGCTATGCGAGCAGCACTGTTTTCGGTATGGCGTCAACCATCGCCTGCGCGCAGGAGGCCTCTGTTTTTCAATCCCTTCTCACTCCATCGGCCCCTCGCGCATCGCTGGGCACTAAACTGAAGGTATGGACTTTCCCGTTGCCCAACCCGGCCGCCTCGCTGACCTTCCTTCCGCGGACCGATTGCCGCGCGTGACGGTGGCGGGCCATGAGCTAACGCTGTATGTGGAATCGCCGCCCCTCATTGCCTCGATGGTGCGCGATATCCGCGCCGCACGCCAGCGCGTATGGCTCGAGAGCTACATCATACTCAATGATGCGGCAGGACGGGCGGTGTCGGCAGCGCTGCAAGAGCGAGCCCGCGCCGGCCTCGACGTACGCGTTCTTTACGACGCCATCGGCAGCCAGACCACACCCGCCGCCTTCTTCCGCGTCCTGCGCCGTGCCGGCGTCAAGGTCCATTCGTATCACTCGGTGGGCGAAGCAGTCGCCAGCTGGTCGTTGTTGAGCATCCTCAACCGTCGCGACCATCGCAAGTTGCTGGTGATTGACGACCAGGTTGGCTACTTCGGCGGCATGAACATCGTCGATCAAACTCAACCCCGGGCCGTGGCGGAGACCGATCAGCAACCCCTCTCCTCCGGCTGGCGGGACATGCACGTGCGCCTGAGCGGGCCCCAGCAGATCGAGCTGGCCGAGAGCTTTTTCCGCTCCTGGCAGCGGGCACGCGGGCAGCGGGTGAAGCGCCGGCCGCGAACCTATCGGCAAGCCGAGCTGGCCGGCGGACCGGAGAGCATCCAGTTCTTCGACAGCGGCCCCGGGCTCAAGCACACGCGCGCGGCGCGGATCTTTGGCGGCTTGCTGCGCCGAGCGCAGCACAGGGTCCTGGTGTCCATGGCGTACTTCCTGCCCGTCGGCCTTGTGCTGCGCGAACTCTTGCGTGCCCATCGACGGGGCGTGCGCATCGACGTCGTGGTGCCGGGGCGGAGCGACGTCCCCGTCGTCCAGCACGCCACGCGCTTTCTCTACCGCTACTTGCTGCGTCGTCGCTTCCGGATCTACGAACGCCAGCTGAGCATGCTGCACAGCAAGGTCATGGTCGTGGACGATGAGTGGACCGTCGTTGGCTCCAGTAATCTCGACGCCCGCAGCCTGTGGACCAACCTCGAATTCCTGGCGGTCATCCATTCACCGCGCCTGGCACAGACCATGGCTGACGTCATTCGTCACGAGATCGAGCGAAGCGATCGCATCCTGTTGCGCGACTGGCGCCGCCTCAGCTGGTGGCAGCGGCTGATCGATCGCGCCGCCTGGACGTTGCGCTGGTGGCTGTGAGCCTGACGGCATTCGGCCAATGTCACTTCGCTTTTTTTGTGAAGTCGCCACGGGCAAGGAGCGGGCTCGCCTGACCGGGCACCTCGCGAGAGTCCTGTCCGTGGCGTTTGCCGCGGACGGCAAAACTCTGGCCTCCGGCAGTGAAGATACAACCATTCTCGTTTGGGACGTGCCAGCCCGTTGATGCCGCCAGCATCCGTCCGGGAGCCTGACGCGCGCGTTTTGAAGTTGCGCATTTGCGTGATCCGCTTGTTGAATTTTACGGCGTATTTCTTTACCCCGAAGGGGTTGCGTGACATAGCCCAGGGTTGCCGTACTCGGCTACCCTGGGACTGACACGACCCCACTCCCCTACCCTG
>JAIEMG010000086.1 GCA_019752375.1 Gemmataceae bacterium
GACGCGAGAGCCGTTGGTTCCCCGAGGAGCCGAGGCCCGGTCCCATCGCACGCGAGTAAGCGGTTGCCCGTTGCCACACGACCGGTCGCCCCCGGACACCAACCCGACGCGCCAGTTCTGAAGTTGCGCCCTCGTCCGAGACTCCTCATCAATTCGCTGCGTCTGTTCTTTACCCCAAAGGGGTTGCGTGACATAGCCCAGGGTTGCCGTACTCGGCAACCCTGGGTGGACGGCATCCTTGACCCCTACCCTGAAAGGGTTGTGTAGACCGCTTGCGATCCGGTTACACAACCCTTTCAGGGTAGGGGAGTGGGGGCGTGTCGGTCCCAGGGTAGCCGAGTACGGCAACCCTGGGCTATGTCACGCAACCCCTTCGGGGTAAAGAACAGACGCAGCGAATTGAAGAGGAGTCTCGGACGAAGGCGCAACTTCAAAACTTGCGCGTCGGGCTAACGACCGGCCCACGGAAGGGTCGGCGTCAGGAACGTTCTGCAAGCAGAGCGCTGACACGCTGGCGCGTCAGGCTCATCAACGTCTGGTGCGTGCCGAGCACTTCCGGACTGTTCGGGTCGCCGTCTTTCGGCGGCGTGCGCTGGACGTAGGCGCCATCGGGTTGCAAGTCCCAGGCCTGGCGATGGTCGCGGAGCTGGATCTGGATGATCTCCCAGAGCCGCTCCCGATGCGCGCGCAGCTCGATCGGGGCGATCGCCTCGACGCGGTCCGAAAGATTGCGTGACATCCAGTCCGCCGAGCCGATGTAGAACTCGCCGTCCACGGGGTCTTTCGCCCCGTTGCGGAAGTGATAGATGCGCGAATGCTCCAGGAACCGTCCCACGACCGATACGATGCGAATGTTGTCCGTCTTGCCGGGGATGCCCGGCGCCAGCGTGCAGAAGCCGCGAATCAGCAAGTCAATGCCCAGGCCCGCCTGCGACGCTTCGACCAGTGCTTCGCAAATCGCCGGGTCTTCCAGCTGGTTGAACTTTGCGGTGATATGGGCGGGCCGGCCGGCGCGCTGGTGCTCGACCTCCCGCGCGATCATCTCCAGGAAACGCCGCCGCATGGTGACCGGCGCCACCAGCAGCTTGCGATAGTCCTGCTTGCGCGACCGCCCGGTCAGGTAGTGGAACAGATCGACGACGTCCGCCGTCAGTGCGGGATCGCAAGTGAACAGGCCAAGGTCGGTGTAGAGCTTGGCCGTCTTGACGTGGTAGTTGCCCGTGCCGACGTGGACATAGCAGCGCAAGCCATCGTCGTCCTGACGTACGACCAACGTCGTTTTCGCGTGCGTCTTGAGGCCGACCACGCCATAGACGACGTGGACGCCGACCTTCTCCAGCATGCGCGCCCAGTAGAGGTTTTGCCGCTCGTCCATGCGTGCGGTCAGCTCGACCAGGCAGGCGACCTGCTTGCCGGCCTCGGCAGCGCGGATCAGCGCATCGACGAACGGCGTGTCGGAGCCGACGCGGTAGACCGTCATCTTCAGGGCGAGCACCTTGGGATCGTCGGCAGCGGCGCGCAGGAACCGGGCGACGCTGGCGTCGAAGCTCTCGTAGGGATGGTGGACCAGCACATCGCCCTGGCGGATGACGGCAAAGACGTCATCGTCCTCGTCCGCGAATGCGGACGGCATCAGCGGCTGCCAGGGCGGGTCGCGGAGTTCCGGGCGGTTCAAGCCGGCGATGGCAAACAGGCCCGTGTAGTCCAGCTCGGCCGGTGATTCGTACGCATCCGCCTCGGTCAGGTCGAGCTTGCGCAACAGGAGCTGCACTTGAGACGGGCTCGCATTGGGAGCGTACTGCAAGCGGACCGTCCGTTCGAAGCGTCGCTGGCGTAACTCCTGTTCCACCATGTGAACCAGGCTCTCGGGCGACTCGTCCTCGTCCTGCTCGACGGTGATATTGCGGGTGACGCGAAACGGCATCACTTCCAGCACCGACATGCCCGGGAACAGGTCGGCGAGGTTGTGGCTGACCACGTCGCGCAACCGCACGAAGCATTGCCGAGGTCCGCGGCCATCTCCGTCAGGCAGCGGCAGCCATTGGGGCAGGCTGTCCGGCACCTTCAAGCGTGCAAACAGGCGTTCGTCGGAATCCGGCGGCCGAAGGATGATCCCCAGCGAGATCGACAGGTTGGAAATGAATGGGAACGGGTGCCCGGGATCGACTGCCAGGGGCGTCAGGATTGGAAAGACGTTGCGGCGGAAATAGTCCCGCGCCGTCGCCCGCTGGGTGTCGTCCAGCTGTTCCCAGGTAAGCAGCTGGATGCCGTGCCGGGTCAGCTCCGGCAAGAGCGTCTTCGTCAGCACCTCTGCTTGGTCCGCGAGCATGGACAAGACGACTTCGCGAATGCGTTGCAACTGCTGCCGCGATTGATCCGCGCTCGCGTCCAGCGCCACCTTGCCGCGCAGTCGGCCGACGCGTTTCATGAAGAACTCGTCCAGGTTGGAACTGAAGATGGCGAGGAACTTCAGGCGCTCCAGGAGCGGAGTGCGGGCGTCGAGGGCCTCGTGCAGCACGCGCCGGTTGAACTCCAGCCAGCTCAGATCGCGGTCGAGGAGCACGTCCGTGGGCGGTTCCACGCCCAGCCCGCCGTTTTCCTGAAACTCGCGGAGCCGTTCGGCGGACTTCTTCTGGTGCTTCTTGGTCTTGTACATGGAATCTCGCATTGAGGCCAGCAACAGGGAGCGACGTGCCCACACCAACCCGATGCGCAAGTGACGCACTTTTTTGCGCCTCGCTCAGGGTTACGGGAAGGGACATGGCGCCGCGATCGGGAGGCGAAGGTCTATTGTTCTACACCTTCCACCCAGATCAAGAAGCAGTCGAAGAAGAGATTGTGAAGCTCGGAAGAAGCCGGTCGATCGGTGTCTCATCGTCAGGCTGCCCGCACCGGAGAACTGCGAACTCCCAGACTGCGATGCCAGCACTGCAAGGCGCCGAGTGCACCCGATGGGCGGCCCGCAGGTGCAGTGACTGGTTCGACCCTCAGACCTACCCGGAGCGGCACCGCTGCTCACGGCCACGGTACGATTTCCACCGCGCCGCCAGGGGAGCCCTCGACCACCAAGCGGTGGCCAGCCAGCAACCGCATCCCCAACAGCGACTCCGGACCGACCGCCACGGCAGCCCGAGGGCAGCCACGACTGTCGCCGGCAGCACCAAGGCCCCCGTGAAGCCGGTATCCACGACCAGATCCACGTCCGCCACCGCCCCGGTCGGGCCGCGGACTCGGAGGCGGACGACCGGCTCGCGGTTGGTGGTCACGGTGCCATAGATCACCGGCCGCCCCGCAGTCGGTGGGTGGCCGGATACCCGGCGCGGACAAGCCACACCTGCGCCCCCGGCACCCGGCCGTGCAGCCGGGCTACTGCCGCGTACTCGTCCTCGTCCACCTCGAAGTTGCCGGACTCCACGTCGATGGCGACGAACTTGCCGTCATCCTCTGGACGGAGGGTGGGGCGGACCTGCCGTGTGAAAGTCTCTTCGCCTCGACGGGCGAGTTCCTCTCGACTCAGGTGTGGCTCGGTGGTGGACATCAATTTGTCTCGTGGTTGTTCCGGTGACACCCTCAAAATACACCAAACGCCCGGGCACGTCACTCACCGATCGGACGACTCCGCCGCCTCACCCTCCGGGCACGAACGTGGTTGCTTCGCTCATGCCCGTCGTAGCCGGTTCATGGCTTCGGTAAGGAAATCCGTCAACTCCTTTTCAATCTCGACGGGCTGCTCGAAGAGCGTCATGGCGCTTGCGGCGTCGCGCTGGACTGCGGGGGGCAGCGCCTTGGCGGCTTCCAAGCGTTCGCCGAACGTGGGATGAGATGCGAACAGCGATGGCTTCTCGTCGAGCAGCTTCTTGTAGAGCTTCTCTCGGTCTTCGCGGCTCAATTGCTGGTCGCGGAAGGTGCGGAAGGCTTCGTACATGTTCACGAACGCCTTGCCCTTTTGCAGGCGTAGGGCGACGTTTTCGAAGACGGTGAGCTCGAAGAGGGTGCCGTCGGTGCAGACCTTGGTAAGGCCGCTGACAAAGACGTCGGAACCGTAGAGACTGCAGGCCATGCGGTCGGCCAGGAACTCGCGCGAGCGCGAGAAGCCGGACGAAAGCAACGCATAGCTCTTCGAATAGAGCCAGAAGAACCAGAAGAAGGGGTTGATAAAGCAGACCCAGCCGCCGGAGCGGCGCATGCCTTCGCGGGCCTCGGCCAGGGCCAGGCTGACCTGGGCGACGAAGCGGTTGTAGAGCGTGTCGCCGTGGCTGAAATGGGCGTATTCATGGGCGAGGATCGACTTCAGCTCGCCGACGGTCAGGAAGGTCATGGTGGACAGGCCAAGGATCAGCACGCGCCGTTTGTTGCCGAACATGCCAAACGGTCCGCGCCCTTCCTGCTTGACGCCCATCTCGCAGCCGGGCCGCAGGTAGACGTCGTCCACCGGTTCGGTGTCCACGCGGCGAGCCACGTCTTCCAGCACCTGGTACTGGCGCGGGCAGTCGCGGGCCATCTTCTCAATGCCGAACGTCCCCGGTCCGAAGCCGCTGAACAGGCCGCGGAAGACCGCGACAATGCCGCCCGTGCTGGCCCGCATCAGGTCGTCGTGGATGTTGGTGCCATCGTAACTCTGGCGGCGCAAGAACAAGGCCAGCGGGATCATGAGCAGCGTGACGCCGAGCATGCCGACGATGATGAACGGGAACGCGGCATAGAAGAGCACCAGCGTGACCAGCAGGAGCAGGCCATAGCAGCGGTTCAGCCAGCTTTCGCGTGCGGTCTGGTGGACTTTGCCCTGGGCAACGAGCTTCTCGGGCGGCCGGTCGAGCAGGTTGAGGGCACGCGGGCCATAGGTGAAGCGCGCCAGGACCAGGCCGGTGATCGACATGAAAACCATGACGCTGCCGTAAAAGCCGGAGAAGGCCAGCACCGCGATCGCGAGTCGCGTCAGGAACGACGTCGGCTCCCGGTGCTCGACCTTGCGCACGTTGGCCACCGACACGACCGATGCGGGGTCGGTCCCCAGGCTGCGGGCGCGTTCGAACTCCTTGAGGGCGCCGTCGCGGTCGCCGTCCAGGGCCAGGCAGTGGCCGTACATGCTGGCAAGGATGCCGTCATTGGGAAATTGCTGCACGAGCGGTGCAGCGATCGGTCCGCGGCCGTCCTTGCGTTGCGTGTTGTTGATGATGGCTCGGCCAAGCATCTGGGCACAGGCCACGTCGTCAGGCTTTTCCTTGAGGGCTTGCTGTAGGAGACGTTCGGCTTCGGCGTAATCGCGCGTGCGGAGGGCGATGAAGCCTTCTTCGCGTGCCGACAGCGTCAGCCGCGGATCGAGCGTGCGGGCCTGGTTGTTCTCGTGGCGGACTTCCTTCAAGCGATCCTCGTTGTACTTGCCGTCCTTGACTTCCAGCTCCTGACGCAAGATGCAGCGAGCGAGCAGGAAGTGGGCCTGGGCGAGCTTGCCATCGAGGTCCACGGCCTTGCGAAAGGCCTTCTCGGCAGCGGGCAGCAGGTTCGGCTGGCCGGCCGCCGCATCGCGGAAGAGAGCATCGCCATGGACAAGCCAGGCGATGGCGTCGCGGTCGAGCGGCCTCGGCAACCGTCCCTGCAGGTCCGCCTGGCTCTTGACGAACTTGCGGGCCTCTTCGAAGACGCGGTTGGTGCCGGCCGTCTCCGTGCTACTCCAGCTGGCCAGACGCTGGCTCCACGTCGGCCAGTTGGCAGTGGTCATTGGTTCCTTGCGAAGCAGGGCATCCGCCTGCGCCGCGGACTGGGGCGGCTGCTGGGCCGCCGCAACACCCACGATCACCAGAGCCAAAGCGACGAAGACGATGGTTTGAATGGGGCGCATCATGAACCTTCAAAACCGCGGTGTGGGAAGTTGCAGGGCAGGCCCCAGTCGCGCGGTCGAACCCTGCGGGGCGCCCTGGGGCATCCGTGACACGCCCAGGTTACCGCGCCAGCGGCTGCTGTGGGAGAGGGCATCGTTGCATTCCATCGACCCGGAGAACGTCGTGTCATTGTTGGTGGACAACGGATTCGTTATCCATTATCCGTGTGATCGGTGTAATCCGTGGTTCATTCCTTCCCCTGCAATCGGCTCTCAACTCGACAAATCGCATCGCCGCGCCTATCCTGGTTCGATGCAAATCCTCCCCACGGCACGCGGACGCTCCTTACCCCTGGGCGCCACCGCACTGGCTGACGGCGTGAACTTCGTACTGTTCTGCCGGCACGGCACCGCCGTCTCTCTGGTGCTCTACGCACTTGAAGGCAGCGACTTGCTGGCGGAGATCCCACTCGACCCGCGCAAGAACCGCACCGGCGACAACTGGCACATCCTGGTGGGCGGACTGCCGCCGAAGTTCCGCTACGGCTGGCGCGTCGCCGGGCCGCGCGGCGGTGGGCATCGCTTCAATCCCGACATCATCTTGCTCGATCCGTCGTCCACCGCGCTGTCCGACGGCCACCTGTGGGGCCGATCGGAGGAAATTGAGACCGCCAACGGCGGATGGCAGTACGCCGGCCTGCCGGCATGGGAGCACCGGGGCGTGATGGAGGTGTCCGGCGAGCCACCGCTGTCCCATCCCGCCGCGGTCCAGCGCGGCACGCTCCGCCGCAGCTTGTTCTTTCGCCGGGCCTTTAACTGGCGGGAGGACGAGCCGCCGCTGGTGCCGCTGGAAGACTCCATCATCTACGAGCTGCACGTGCGCGGCTTCACCTGTCATCCCTCGTCGGGGGTCGCGTTTCCGGGCACTTTCGCCGGTCTGGTGGAAAAGATCCCGTACCTCCGCGACCTGGGCGTGACGGCGGTCGAGCTGCTGCCCATCCACGAGTTCGACGAATGCGATTGCCCGTTCACCAACCCGAAGACCGGCGAACGCCTGCGCAATTTGTGGGGCTACAACAGCATTGCCTTCGCCGCTCTCAAGGCCGCCTATGCCGCCAGCGGCCGCGATCACGGCCAGCTCAGCGAGTTCCGCGAGATGGTGCGTGCCTTCCACGCGGCCGGCATCGAGGTCTTCCTCGACGTCGTCTTCAACCACACCGGCGAGGGCGACGACCGCGGCCGCACCTACTCGTTCCGTGGCCTGGACAACGACCTCTACTATCTGCTCGGCCCCGGCGGCACGTACCTGAACTTCTCCGGCTGCGGCAACACGGTCAATTGCAATCATCCCGTGGTACGCGAGCTGATCCTGACCTGCCTGCGCTACTGGGTCGCCGAGATGCATGTCGACGGCCTGCGCTTCGACCTGGCGTCGGTCATGGGCCGCGACCGCTTCGGCAACGTGCTGATGGACCCGCCGGTCGTCGAGATGATTGGCGAGGACGGCGTGCTCCGCGATACGAAGCTGATTGCCGAGCCGTGGGACGCGGCAGGGCTGTACCAGGTCGGCCGCTTTCCCTTCGGCCGGCGCTGGTCCGAATGGAATGGCCGCTATCGCGACGACGTTCGCCGTTTCTGGCGTGGCGACGCGGGCATGGTCGGCGACCTGGCGACCCGCGTCTGCGGCAGCGCCGACCTCTACGAAACGTCCGGCCGCCAGCCGCGGCACTCCATCAATTTCATCACCTGCCACGACGGTTTCACGCTCTGGGACCTGGTCTCCTACAACTTCAAGCACAACGATGCCAACGGCGAGAACAACCGCGACGGCGCCGATGAGAACTACAGCTGGAACTGCGGCGTCGAAGGGCCGACCGACGACCCGAACGTGCAGGCGATCCGGCATCGGCAGGCCCGCAACTTGATGGCAACCCTGCTGCTCTCGCAAGGCGTGCCGATGCTGCTGGCCGGCGACGAAATCCTGCGCACGCAGCGCGGCAACAACAACGCCTGGTGCCAGGACAACGAAACGAGCTGGATCCACTGGGACCTGATGCAGCGCAACGCCGATTTCCTGCGCTTCGTCCGGGAAATGATCGCCCTGCGCAAGCGCCATCCGGCGCTGCGGCGTCGCGTCCATTTACAAGGCAGCGTCCCCGGCGGCCCGCAACCGCCGGACGTCATCTGGCACGGTGTCGAGCCCGGCCAGCCCGACTTCAATCCGTCGAGCCGAACCCTGGCCTTCGCGCTCAACGGCGCCCTGACCGGCCGCGAGCCCGACAACGACTTCTACATCGCCTGCAACTCCTGGAGCCAGGCCGTCGGCTTCCGCCTGCCGATGGCCCCGTCGGGCCGGCCCTGGCGTCGCGTCGTGGACACCGCACAGCCGCCGCCGCTGGACATCGTCGCGGAGGAGGAAGCGCCGCTGGTCGCGGCACATACCACCTACACGCTGACGGCGTTCAGCTTGATCGTGCTGATCACGGAACCGTGAGACGCCATCGTTTCGTCTTGTCCATCGCCGTCGAGTTCGTCTCGCGCCGCAAGCGCGACCGCGTTGGCGACTACAAGGACAAGCGACGGGAGTACCTGCGCGTCGGTGTCAAGGAATACTGGACATGCGCCAGGCGATGCACCGCCGTCAGCACTTCTTCACGCGCGGCCTGTGGCGAGGGAACATCCGCCGTCCACAGCATCCCGATCACCCAGCCCCGGTCGTACAACCGTTCGCTCTCGAAACGGTGACTGTGCTCGGTGGCAAATCGGTTCGTCCAGGCGCCCATCCGGTCGTCGGCGACTCCGAGGGCAACCTTGAACACCCCCGGCACGTCACGGAGCAAGGATTCGGTCTCGGCAATGGCTTCGGCGGCAACGCGGGCGGCGTCGAGCGCCAACAAGGCATCGAGGAAGGCAGGCACATGGTCCCTGCCCATCGGGTTCATGGCGAATAGCGGCAGGCGCATGTCCTCGACGTCCCAGTCGATGAGCTGCCGTAAGTAGGCATGGAAACGTTCTTTGCCTGGCGGAATGCGGTACAGCTTTCGTTGCATCTGTAGGAGTGCTAGTGAATTCCTCGAGGACAATCCGCCGGTCCTACGACTCTGGTGAGCGGGGCAGCGCTGCCAGTCTACTGCCCCCCCGTCCGAAGATCTCAGGGTGTCCCGCGATCGCCTCCTGCAGCGGCCGGTCATAACGGATGACAACGACTCGGTAACCTCGATTTACCAGTTCCCGACGCAACTCCCCATCCCGAGCAGCCTGGACTGCCTCGTCATGAACGGTGCCGTCACAAAAGACACAGATATTCGGCGTGTAAAAGAAATCGGGGATGCAAGCCAGATCCGGGACGGGTCTCTGCGCTTCGTCGGGCAGCCGAAAATGACCGGCAGCCAGAGCATCGAGAAATCGGCGTTCCAACTCGGATCGGGAATCGGTCAGCGAACGCAACCAGGCGAGGTGGGCCGCCCAGTCCCGGCCTCCAATACGCGGTTGAGTATGGCTCGCCGCGAGGTCCATCAAAGTCTGTCGGACGCCGTGCCGGTTCAGCTGGAGCGACTCGTGCTGGTTGCCAAAGGACATCAAGCACTCGTAGCAGGCCGCCTCGCACTGCGGCCTCAAGTCGTTTCCCTGCTCATCGAAATGGCACCTGGCCAACGCCTCGCGTGCGATGCGAGAGACGACGTCGGCTTCCTCCACCCAGCGGCGGAGCACGCCGGCGCCGCCCTCCGCTGCCTCGTAGAAAAGGACCGCCCTGTGCTCGCCGCCACCAATCCGCTCGGCTCCCAGTTCCGACTCCTCGAGCTGGAAGCAGCTCTCACAACCGCGTTGGAGCGCGTATTGCAACGCGGTTTGCAGCATGGGGTCGTTGCGCAATTCGGGGCGCACGAGGCGGACAAGCAGAATGTTCTGCGTCCCCTGCACGGCCAGGCGGACGTTTTCGAGTCGGCGTGCGCGTGGCGGCGCTCCCGCGGGGGGATCCGAAGGATTCACTTCGCCGCTCTCGAAATCCACCAAGAATCCTGGAGCGTCGGTTGCCCGCCAACCGTGATTGATGCGCAACAATGTCGCCGCTGGAGCATAGGTCAGTCGCAGAATTGCCGCGCCATCGAACATGACGTCGGCTTCCTGAACGCGCGCGGTGCCTGCCTCAGTTGGCAGTTGAAAACAGGTTTCGAGCTGGTAGCCCCGTCGCCGGCGCTCCTCCTCGTCACAAGTGATACGTTCTCGCCGACGGACGCGCACGTTCGGCATATCGAGGAGTGCCGCGAGCACGCTGTTCTGGCCGTCGAAGCGCGTCTGGCAGCCGGGGCACAGATCGAGGTTGGAATCGCTGAATGCACCGCACGTACGGCACAATCGCCTCTGGCTCCGGCGCTCGTCGAGGCCGCCGGGCGGGGCCTGAAAGCTGACGACTTCCCACTTGGACCCCTCATGGTAGACAACATTGCCCGGTGCAAACTCTCGGAGCGCCAGGAGCCTGGGCCGGGCGATGAACTCTCCGTCTTCTCGTGGAACCCAGGCCCGAATCGGCAGTGCCGGAAAGTTGTATCCGGGCAAGAAGCCCTCGCTGGCCAGGTAGCGATAGGGATAGAAGTCGCCTTCCTCACGGCCTGTGTTGATTTGCAGCAAGAGGTTTCGCTGACGGAGCGCTTCTTGCTGCTGTTCCGTGGCCCGCCGTTGATCATCGGGTCGTCGCGCCCGGAGAAGAGCGTTCTGCGCCTCCAACAATTGCCTGGTTGCGGAACGGAATAGCTCCCGCCAGCGGTCGAATGCTCGATCAAAGCGTTGAGAGGCTTCGGCAAGAATGCGATCGATCCAGTCGTCGCTGAACCAGCCGGTATTTGCCAGGTCTCCGCGGTCCGAGGCGAGGATCGCACGTATGCGTGCTCTCAACTCGTAAATGGCTGTCTCGCCCAACTGAATCTGCCCCGCTGCATTGGTCTGCAGCGGCAAGTTGTCGACGTCGGTCTGGATCACCTGCTCCATCGACTGCCCCAGCGGCAGGCGTACCTGCGCGAGCCACGCCGCATGCACGTGGGCGCGCAGCAATGCTTCATTCGCCAGGTCGAGCCGAGGCGGTCGCACGCTTCCCGCCACCATTTCCCCTCGGCGATGGAAGTAGTACTGATCGTGACTGTTCAGCGCCCCGCAATACGTGAACACGAGCCCGGGCTGTCCTTGTCGCCCGGCTCGGCCGCTGCGTTGCGCGTAGTTGGCAGGAGTCGGCGGCACGTTCCGCATGTGCACCAAATCCAGGTCGGCGATGTCGACGCCGAGCTCCATCGTGGGCGAGCACACCAGGTACGGCAGCCGCCGTCCAACTTCCCTTTCCTTGTGCCGATCGCTGTCCTCCCAGCGGAACCGCCGTTCGCGGCGTTCGCGTTCGCCGGGCTGCACGACCTGGGCGGTGTGCTCCCGTGCCTCCAGGGCTGCGAGAGCCGTGGCCGACTCGCGGTAGAATCGCTGGAAAAACGCATTGACCGGAGGCGACGCCCGACGCGAGTAAAGCGGATCGGGCGGCGGCGGACTGCCGTCGCCGAGACGCCAGAGCAGGCAGCCGGCATCCAGCTGATAGAACTGATGGTCCTCCACGGGATTGAGCCGGACGAGGAAGCCCTGGCTGATCAGGAGCGTCAGGAAGCCCTCGAGAAACCCTGGATAATCCACGGTCGACAGTCCGAATCGCTGGCGGAGGAATTTGCCGAGCGTGCTGCGCTCGTTCAAGCTGAATCCCTCGGCGGCGCGAGCTGACTGGCCCAGTCGGACGAAGCGCTGAGCTGGGCGCAGTTCGTTCACGTCGGGGTCCACACCCCAAAACTCGTTCAGGTGCTGCTCGGCGCGGCGCCGAACCTGTTGCTGCGCCGTTTCTTGAAGACAGCGACAAGAGATAGCGAGCTTGCGACGGAAGTGATCGAGGACCGCCCGCGTCACGGTCTCCCGCTCGGCGACTGGCAACCCCGTAACAGAGGCGTGAAAACGCCAACGAGAATCGTCGCTGACGAGAGCGGCCAACCCGCGATAGGCTACCCGGAGCAAGCCGACATGCTCGAGGTTCGGCTGCACGACGCGCCAGCCGCGCCGCAGGTCCTCGTACAACCGATACTCGGTCAGGTCGGTAAACACGCGCCACACATCCTGGGCGGCCGGTGACTGCGGATCGAGCTCCGGGTTGCGTGCAATGTGGCGAATGGTCAGCCCGCACGCATCAACCACTTCCCGCGCCACGCGGTCGAACGTGAGCTCGTTCGTTCGCTGCAACGCGGCATGCAGGGCGGAACGGAGGAGCGAGACGTGGACGAAATCGTTGAAATGGCCGGCTTGCAGCGATGCGTCCTGGCGGTTGTCCGTGAAGGTCAGCAGCTTGTCGCGAGCTCCATCGTTCCCGGCCGTGTGCCGCAACATGGACGTTGCCAGCACGGTGGTCGCACTGCTCCGCGCTTCGCTCGATAGCGATGCCAGCTTGCCAAACTCCCGTTCGCGCGCTGTGTAATACTCCCCACAGCTCAGGCACAGGTGAAAACCATGCTGCCACCACATCTTCACGGCGCCAGCACGCGCCTGGGGGGTAAAATCACCTTCCGGAGAGACCCAGGTCGCCTCGGGCACTCGGTCGCGCCAGGTGGGCGTCAGCCGTCCCCGGCGATCACGCCACTCCTCCGGGATGCGGTCCTCGCTCCAGTCGTTGACGGCCGGCGCCAGCATCAGGTAGCCGGGAAGCATATCCTCATCGCCGCCCTCGGCCCCAAGGGGATGGGGAGCGAAGCGCCTTTCTTCCCGAAGCACGTGGTAATAGTCCTGCCCGCATTGCCGGCAGAACTTGACGGGCGCCAGGATACGGCCGCCGCTCGCATGGACTTGCCCCTCCAGCGAGAATTCGCGCTCAGCGCCGCCTTGGAGTGTGGCGTACAGCGCGCGACCCTGGCCGATGAACTGGTGCAGCTTGAAGGCGAAGGCGCGTCCGCCGTCTTCGCGCACCAGCTCGCCCCCCCGATTCAATAATGCGCGCAGGCACTCGTCACACTCGGCCGCGGAACGGCCGCTGGCGTCCGCCAGGCCTTGCGCCGCTCCTGCAAGGGTGCGAGGCACGCGGCGCCGAAGCTGGCCTCCCGCCTCCGGCTCCACGCCGAATTCCAGCTCGGCCCAGCGTGCCAGCGCGTGACGACGGAACGCCGTAAGCGTCGCTGGCGCCGCCTCCGTCAGGGCCGCAGCCAATTCCTGCCGGGATGGCGGCCCCCCCTCGGTAAACGCGACCAGCGTTTCCTCGACGATCTGTTCCGGTTCAAAGGGATGACCAAACAGGCGATGGGCAAAATCGGCGACCGCGGCACGGCGTTCCTCCGGAGCAGCCTCGCGGTTGGCTAACATCGTCGCGCTTGTCCCCACGTGCACGACGCCGGGTGCGGCGCAGCGCTCCCGCAGCCGGCGGATGAGCATGGCCACATCGGCTCCCTGACGGCCGCGGTAGGTGTGTAACTCGTCGAACACCAGGAACCGAACGCCGCCCGACGTGCGGTCCACAAACCTCTGATCCTCCGGCCGAACCAGCAGGAGTTCCGCCATCACGTAGTTGGTGAGCAGCATCTGGGGCGGATGGTTGCGCAGCTCGTCCTTGGCCGCCCCGGTCGTCTCCCCCGTATAGCGGGCGAAACTCACCGGAAACGGACGCCCCGTGCGCCGCTGGTAGCTCTCCTTGAGAGTCTGTAGCGACAGCAACTGCGAGTTGACCAGCGCATTCATCGGGTAGACGACCAGCGCCGCCACGCGCTCGGCTGCCATCGGTTGCCGCAGCAAGGCATCGATGATCGGCAGGAAGTACGTCAGGCTCTTGCCCGAGCCGGTGCCGGTGGTCACCACATAGCTTTCGCCGGCGCGGGCCTTCTCCAGCGCCTCGACCTGGTGTTGGTAGAGGTGGTACGGAGCATCGTTCGGGCTGCGAAAGATGCGGGCTGTCTCTGGATGCAGCACGCCCCGGCCAGCCAGCTCGTCCACGTTCTCCGAACGGGCGTACGACGGGCTCACCTGGAGCAGGAAATCGGGCCAGAGTCGGGCTTCCTCGTCGAGCTGACGATCCACCTCTTCCCGCACTCGGTCATCGGCAATCAGGATGAATGAACGGACGAAATCGCGGTAGTCGGTCAGGACACGGCTATGCAAGTCGAAGACACTCATGGGCGACTCCCGGGTGGTGGATTCAGTGTGCTCTGGTATGGCTGGCCGGTACACTGCGCCTCCAGCATCGCGTCGTAGATGGCGAGGATGCGCTCCTTGGTTCGGTAACTGCCGTGTGCCTCTTCGTCCTTCTGCCGGACTTGTGGGAACGTGTCGAGGATGTAGTCGACGGCATCGCGCGGCCGGGGGAAGTGTTTCTGCAACGCGGCAAGCTGTTCCGGCGTCTCTTCCGCTGCCGGTCGCCACTCGCCGGTAGATTCCGCGGGCAGGTAGAGATGGAAGAACGCCGCATCCAGCTCGCAGCGAATTTCAAAGCGGCGGGCCTCGTCCCAGATGAAGGGCGGGCCGTCGTAGTCGCAGTCCTCGGCAAGTGGCGCGAGATCGTGGGCGGTGTAGACGAGTTCGAGAACGAGGGGGAAAAGATCATAGCGTAAATCTGGAGCGGCGCGCTGCTCCGTCACTTGACAGAAGGAAGGCGGGGCGATTGGAAGCTGCCGAATCACGAAGTAAGAAAATGAAGTCCCGCCGAGCTTTTGTCGCGCACAGTAGTCTACAACCATTGAGTCCAATATCGCTTCAAGCAGTATTTTCCGTTGAGCCGATAACGGACTGAACATCAATTGGAACTTGTGTCCCACAGCTGAGAGTGGAACCAGACCGGCAAGCAGCGTCCTCTGATCAGTTGAGCGCGCGATGTCCCGCCAACCCAGAAACCACTTTGGGCTGAATCGCTCCACCAGCTCCCGCGCCAGCTTTTCGGGTTCCTTCATCTCTTTGTCGATGGCCTGCACGTCGGCCGCCGTCAGCGGATAGTCGCGCTGGAGGCTGGCGGCGACTTCTTCGAGCCTGCCGGAACCAATGGCACGGCTGGCGGCGCGATCGAGGTCGTTCGGCGGAGTGTCGAGCAGCCGGGATGCCGCCTCCGAGTTCCCCTGCTCCAGATGATAGCCCGCTGCCCAAAGGCCCAGGACGTGCTGGATGCTTGGCCGGTGCTCGGCGGCCAACGCCAGGGCCAGCGGCTCCGGGTACTTCGGAATGGCCGACTCGACCACGTCTTCTTGCACCCAGTAGCGCGGCTGGACCACGAAAGCCGGGTTGCGCTTCTGCTCCGCCGTCGGCTGCGGCAGGATGCCGACGTTGAGCTGACTCTGGGTCGCACCCTCGTAGGTCGAAAAGCGGTGGTCGAACTGATGCAGCATCTTCGCTTCGAAGAGCGGCAGGTAGCGGTCCTTCGCGCCGACGAAGACGTTACCCTTGAGGCGGTAGCCGGTCGATTCCAGCTCTGGCTTGGTGCGGAAGTGGTGCGAATCGTTGGCCATGTCAAAGAGGCGCGCGAACGACACCCGCCAAGGATTTACCTCCGGTTGCGACTCAGTGGCCTCGCGCCAGAGGATCGGAACACGGCGGTAGATTGCCTTCGTCAGTTCCGCATCGGCTTGGCTGCGGAAAATCGGGCAGTTGCCGGTGTTGGGATTGAGGAGCCAGAAGTCGCCCTTCTCGAGGTGGAAAAAGCGGCTTTCCTCGCCGAGTTGTGTGAAGCGACGAACGTAGAATCCAATTCGACTGCTCTCAACGCGGCGGGCGCCACCTCCCAAGGTGATCTTGCAGAATGTGACGCGGTGATCGACGGCGGGGAAGATAAAGTCCTCGTTCTCAAAACCGACAAGATCGATGAGCCGTCCCGCCTCGACAAGTGATGCGAAAAAGAACTTGGTCGTGTCGTCTGTGGCAATTCCCTTCGGGAGGATGAGGCCAGTACGTCCCTGCGCGAGAGGAAGCGAAGCACCCAACTCGGCAAAGACTGCGTACGTGTTGATATCGCCTCGGCCAGTCAGCGGGAACCGGCCGCCGTGGCGAAAGAAGGCACTGGCGCCCGATGCAGCGCGAAGCGACTCCAAGAACTCGCGGTAGAGTGCCGGCTGCTTCTCCGGCAGTACCTTGATGAGCTTTGCCCGCGCCGCCTTGTTGGCCGCCAGTGCAATCTCAGGATCGCGCGCGGCGAAGAACTCTTGCTCCTGCAGCTTGACCCGCTCCCACGGCGGATTAGAGAGAATGACATCGAAGCCGCCATCGGCAAAGACCTCCGGAAATTCCAGCGGCCAATGGAAGAAATGGTGGTGTTCCGACAGCGCTCCGACCAATCCCTGGGCGCGCGGGTCGATCGGCCGGCCGGCCAGGTGTTGGACAAGGGCGCCGGACGTGACAACTGGCGCTTGCGGTGTCAGCGACTGGAAGAACGCTCCGGTCCATAGATCGCAGGCCAGCTTCTGGCGGCGCCAGTTGAGGTCGGCGTGGCCGCTCTCAAAGAGCTGCCGCTTGCGGCGAATGGCGGCGGGCGAGTCGTCGGCGATGGCATCGACCTCGCGGCCTTGGCGCGAAAAGGCGGACAGTGCCGGGCCCACGTCCCACGGCAGGTCGGCACGGCCGCTCCGCTCCTCCCGGTTGCGCCGGGCCCGCTCGCGGGCCGTGGCCTTGTCGTCGCCTTCCAGCGGCTCGAACGCCTTGTCGGGGATGCCGTCCTTCAAGACATTCAGGTCGAAGACGCCTACCAGGGAGTCGCCGCAGCGGATGCGATGATCGAGAAAGGTGAGCGGCTTGTCGGCGGTGTGCCCTTCGAGCCACAGGGCAACGCGACACAGATCGACGGCCAGCGGGTTCTTGTCCACGCCGTGAATGCAGTGGGAGATCGCGTCGCGGATCGCTTCGCGCATGCGCTCCGGGGCCGGCTCGTCCTCGCCGGTGCGAACGCGGGCCAGCTCCTTGCCCACGCGACGGGCCGCCGCGAGGAGGAAATGCCCGGAGCCGCAGGCGGGATCGCAAATGCGAATCCGCAGCAATGCCTTTTCTTTCTCCCGCGGCGGCGCTGCGGCCAGGCGCTCGCGGATCACTGGGTCGAGCGCCGACCTGATCAGTTCGCTGACCAATTCCGGCGGCGTGTAGTAGGAACCGGTGCTCTTGCGGCCCGCTCCCGGTACAAGACTGAAGACAGGATGCCTGGCTGCCCGCGTGTCGATGGTCGGATGAAATTCCAGCAGGCTTTCGTAGACCGAGCCGAGTTCCTCGACGTCCAGGGCCGCGTAGTTGACGCGCCGCCGCGAGCTCCCGCGCGATTCTTGGTACCACGATAACCGCCAGAACGCTTCAAGCAGGTCGTGATTGCTGAGCGTGAAGGCGTCGAGGTCCCGCGGAGTGAACAGGTCGCCATTGAGCACCGGTAGACCGAGTAGGGCGGCCAACGGCCGATCGGTGCCCGGCATCGGCTGGTCCTTGATGAACAGGAGCCAGAGCACGCGGAGGGACTGCCACAGGTCATCGTGGTCGGTAAAGGCAGCGTGCTGATCGACCAGGCGGCGCAGGCGGGCGATGCTGTAGTGCTCGCGGTAGATCGGGTCGGCGCTGAGCAGGCCGCGGTCCTCGGAGACCAGCAGGAAGAGGAAGCGATAGACCAGGACCAGCAGCTGGCGATAGAGTCCCTCGGGCGCGATGCGTTCATTGCCGGTGCACTCCGGCGCGACACGGCGGCGCAGCTCGTCGTTGGCCGGGTGGCGCAGAAAGCCATTGGCGAGAAGGGTAAGGCACTCCTCGACACCGTCGCGGAGATGGTCGCGCACCCGGCCGCCCTGCTCGACGGAGTGCGCATAGTAGCCTTCGAGCAGGCATTCGCCCGCATCGGCCAGGCCGCGCGGCAGTCGGCTGCGATGCAGCAGCCGGTACAGAACGGCGAAGTCCTGGAAGCGCTGTTCCTCGATGATGGCCGGCAGATCGAACTCAACGTAAGCCTGGCGTCGAACAAAGGTGCAATCGCGCAAAAGACGCAGCGTCTGGCCGTTGGTGACGATTCCCCAGACGTGCTCGGTTCGGTTCAGGAACTCTTGCAGAAGCGAGTGCGGCGCCATGCGCGGCCGGCCGGAGGGCGGGACGCGGCCGAGCGGTTGCCTGGCACCGACGATGTGAACCGGGGGCGCGTCCTCCGGCTCGCCGGCGCGATGCGAGATGGCAAACGTGAGCGCATCCACGTCGTGGGCGCGGGGATTGAAGTGCGGCTCGTAGCCGAGGAGGCCGAGCAGCGGCACCATCCAGGCGTCGCGGGTCACGCCGGTGGCCAGGTCGTCGGCGCTCAGGCGCTGGAGGCGGTGCTGGAATATGCCCCAGAGGGCACGCGCATCGGCGAAGAGAGCGGCAATTTCGTCGGTGAGGTTTCGCCGGCCTCCGAGGCCGAAGTCCGCGGCCCGCTGGCCGGGCAAGTTGCCTGCGAGGAGCTCGTCGAGCACATCGGGGCCAAGCAGGCCGCCCTCGATGCGAATTGTGGGCAAGTCCGCCATGTTAGACCACGGGCTGCAACACAAGAATACCAAGCAGGTCCGGCGGCAGCTGTGGAGCCACGTTCAGCTGACGCACCTTGAGTGCCACGGCCTGACGGACGCGCTTGTGGCTCTTCTCCAGCTCGCTTGCCCGAGTCGCGATCCTTCGCTCGAGCTCGGTTTGGAGCTCCGGCCAGGCCTCAAGGGCGGCGGTGGTCAGCTCCTTCTTTTCGGCCATCGCAAGATTGGCGTCGGGCCGCGCCAGAGCGAGCAGTTGCAGTGCCTCGTCGTCGGGCATCCATTCTCGGGCGCCGCGTTTCTTGCCGGAGACATAGCCGACCACCACGACTTCCTCGGAGAGGAGCGGGGCGCGGTCTGGCTGTTGAAGCAAGTATCTTACGCGAAGCAGCAGGATGGTGGTAAGCCGTGCGACAGCGCGGGTGCGGACGACGCCGCAGCGGGAAGCCAGCGCCGAGCCTGACCTGGTCAGGGCATCTTCCATGAGGAAACGT
This sequence comes from Gemmataceae bacterium, assembly GCA_019752375.1. Taxonomy (GTDB): domain Bacteria; phylum Planctomycetota; class Planctomycetia; order Gemmatales; family Gemmataceae; genus JAIEMG01. The sequence goes on from JAIEMG010000086.1 coordinate 18,801, forward strand.
GCCAGGGCGGCCACGAACCCATGATTGCGGCCCAGGTACTCGGCGCCTTCGGGGGTGGGCGACGTGAAGCTGATCAACCAATGCCCGTTGCGCACCGGGAGTTCCAGGCGAATGGCCGGCGGCAGCGCAGCCGTCGCATCTTGCCCCGTGACGACCTGGAAGAGGCCAGAGCGCTTGTCCCGTCGGATCGTCAGCCCCAGCCGCTGCGCTGAACTCAGGACGAACGCGCGAACCGCATCGGGATCGCCCAGCACGGCATCGGTGGCTTCCAACTCCCTGCGGACCTCGTCCGGCTTCAGGGCGCGCTGGGCGAAGCGGGTACGGTTGATCTTCTCCCGTTCCGCATCGAGGTCCCAGTGGCGGTGGAAGGACTCGAGTTCCGGCATCCCGAAATCGAACTCCTGCTGCACGGGACGGTCGTCGACTTCGACTGGCCCACGCAAGAACAGGGCGTTCAGGAGAGCTTCCGTTACCGTCTCGCTCTCCTCGGGCACTGGCACGTGAGTGCCGAGCGTGCGATGAATCTCCCGCGCCTTGTTCAGGAGAACTTCGAGCACGACGCCATCGATAGCACTGTCGGGGCTGAAATAGCGAACTGCCTTGACCACCTTCGCGCTCTGGCCATAGCGATCGACGCGCCCCTCGCGCTGCTCCAGCCGGTTGGGGTTCCACGGGAGGTCGTAGTGCAACACGGCGTTGAACGCATTCTGCAGATTCACCCCTTCGCTGAGGCAGTCCGTGGCAGCGAGCACGGGCCGCGCATGGCCTGTCAACTCATCCACCTTGGCACGGCGTTCTTCGTCACCCATGCGGCCCGTGATGGCCATGACACGCAGGTCCGGGTAGACGCGGCCCAGCGCTTTCTGGAGTCCTTCGGCCAGGTATTCCGCGGTGGCGATGTACCGGCACCAAAGGATCGGGCGAATGCCGCTCCGCAACAAGTCGGCGACCAACTCCGAACAGCGGCTGAGCTTCGTATCGGCTGCCGCATGCACCAGTGTTTTTGCCAAGCGGCCGAGCTCCCGCAAACGGCGGCGATCGGTGTCGTCAAGGGTGGCTTCCGCGCTTTCGACCGGCGGCGTTGGCTGCTCGTCGTCGGTGCGATCCTCGGCGGACTCGAAAATGAACGAGCCGAAATCGACGTCCTCCTCTTCCTTGGCGGCCACCGTATTGTGGCGCGACTCCAAGGTTGCTAAGGCCGCAGCAGGACTGGACATGACACAGCGTAACAACGCGAGTGCTCCCCAGTACCGGACCCGCTGCTGGCGCTTCCCCAGGACCTGCCCTGAGCGCACGATTTCCGAGCAGAAGTCGTAGGTCTTCTTGAACAGGTTTCGGTAGGGACCGGAGAGGCGGTAGGTTTCATCAGACGACTCCCGAATCGGAAAGCAATGCGCGCCTTCCCAGTCGTTTTCGATGTCGCGTCGGGTGCGCTGCACGAAGTGGCGGGCCAGTTCAATGCGCTGCGGTTCCGCCAGGGCTGATGTGTCCAAGTCGCCGAATTCCGGACGAAGTAGCGATAGGAGCGAGCGAAAGGCACTGTCGATGCCGCTGTGAGGCGTTGCGGTCAGCAGGATCAGGTGCCGGTCTTCCTTGGCCGCCAGTTCGCGCACGAGCTCGTGGCGGAAGTGCTGACTCCGGTTCTTTTCCGAGGCCACGGCGGCACCGTGCGCTTCGTCGACGATCACCAGTTCGGGACAATCGAGCAGGAACAAGTGCTTGTTCCGGTCGGTCTTGATGAAGTCGATGCTGGCCACCTGGACCGGATAGTAGCGATAGATGCTTTCCGCTCCGGTCTTGCCGCGTTCGAGCTGACCAATCGTGCCGGAGCGGATGACGACGGCCTCCAGGTTGAACTTTTCAAGGAGTTCTTTCTGCCACTGCTCGCACAGGTAGGGCGGGCACAGCACGCAGAGCCGCCGCACCTCTCCCCGGTCGAACATTTCCCGAGCGACCAGCAGCGCCTCGATCGTCTTGCCCACGCCAACGTCGTCGGCAATGAGCATGCGGACCGTGTCCAGCCGAAGCGCCATGAGCAACGGTACGAACTGGTACACGCGTGGCCGGATCGAGATCCGTCCCAGCGATCGGAACGGAGTGGCGCCCTCGCGCAGGGTCAACCGTGCAGCCTGCCAGAGCAACTCGGCGCTGGCGGCATCCGCAAGATCGTTGACTGTCGGCGGCGGAAACGCCGAAGGCCGAACATGCTCTTCGGGTAAGCTGAGACCAAGAATGTTGGTGAGCTGCTTGTGGACAGCGACCACGGCGTCTGTCGACCCTGTCAACGGGCGCAGTCGATACACGTCGGACTGATCGCTGGGAAGGAGCACCCAGTCGCGGTTTCGACAGCGAACAATTGAACCCGGGTTCATCGATGATCTGCACGGCTGCAGTTGACGGTCCAGCTGAATGCAACGAAGAGTGATTATCCGGGTTGTGATTAGGCTCGGCAACAACGATGGCGATGAACTCGCCAAATCGCAGAGAGCTTAACGGCTAGAAATCGGTGACTCCACGCCCGCGGCTGTGCAAGCATGTTGTTACGGGATGATGCTTGCAGAAATGTCAGCAAGCATTATCCTATTTCCCTCGTGACCGGGCTCTGCCCGGTCACGCATTGCCCGCGAGGCTCTGCCTCGCGAGCCCGTCCCCGGCTGGACCGGCAGAGGGCGGACCGTTCACTGCCGCGAGGCAGAGCCTCGCCCGCAGTGCGTGACCGGGCAGAGCCCGGTCACGAGAGCGAGGGCTTCGACCAAGCAGGTCGCGCAGAAACGGGTTTGCACCCGTTACGGGACAATGCTTGCAGAAATGTCAGCAAGCATTATCCTATGTATGCTAGCATCAATTGGTTAGGAGTTGCCATGAGCGATTCGGACCGGAACGAAGCAAAGGCGCGGAGCGGCTATGCGCGAGCGGTGAATGCGCCGAAGCTGACGGCCGACGCGTTGCAGCATCTCATGCAGCATAAGAGCTACACGACGACGCAGCAGTACATCAACATGAGCAAGCAGGTAGATGATGCGGTGGCGGTGTTGCACGTGCCGGAGGTGTTGCGCGCAGCGACCTAACCCTTGCGGGACGGACGTTTCTGTGCTTTCTTTTCTGCTTCATCTGCTGTCGGGGCCGGCGGTGGAGGAACGCTTGTGGCAGCGACCTTGTCCTCCCATTGCTGCTTGAGCTTTTCAACTTCGCCGACTGTCTTGGCGAGTTGCTCCGAATCTTTCTTGAATTTCTCCTGCAGTTCAGCAGCCTCCTTCGCCGCCTGCTCAGCCACTTTCATCTTCTGATCAGCCCGCTCGTGCAAGCCTTGGACGTCTTTCAACAATGCCTTGCCCTGATCCGTAAGGGAGCGAGCCGTCTTCAACGTATAGCGGCTCACCAGGCTTCCCGTACCGATGCCGACAGCCGTTGCAGCGGCAAGGAGGACCAGATTCCACGGCGAGAATGGTCGACCGGTCTTTCCCATGCCCCCCTTGTAGGTAACCTCGCTCACGAAACTCTTTCTGGACTGAGGCAGCGAACCTGGGTCACCTTGGACAGTGAAGTAGACGTAGAGGACCTGCCCCGGCACAAGGCGATCGATCTTCCCGGCAACCTTCTCTTGGCCAGGCTTGAACGCCGACGGTGAAACAAACGGACGGGACTCGGTATTCGTTTGCGGCGCCTGGGCAAGCGGCTTGGGGAACTCGGCCTGCAGGGTGATGTCGTCGGCGTCTTGCAAGCCCATGTTCTCAAGCTTCAACGACACGACCGAGGTGTCGCCCGCCCGGTAGTAGGCGCCCTCTTCGTACCGCAAGTCCGGCCGGTTGAACACCGGAACGATCAGGCCGCCGACGAAAGAAAGAATTGCCACGACCAGCGGGACTGCGATTTTGCTGATCGTTCGGACATTCATGGGGCGAGTGTCGGGAAATGAAAACGGGCACCCATTCTGGGATGGTTCTGGGACGGCCTAGTCAATTTGCCGTAAGTCAGTGGACAGAGCCGGGATCGAACCGGCGACCTAAGGATTTTCAGTCCTTCGCTCTACCAGCTGAGCTATCTGTCCAATTCGTTATAAATTATTAGCTGTCAGCGTTTTAGTTATTGATTGCACCGCGTGGCGTCCATGCTAATGGATGTCGTAGGTTTCGGGGGCACCATGCCCCGCCGGTGTGTAGCACCTTGACGCGGGGGCCGCGCTACCGGGATCGTTACCATGTGCAAGTCTATTCGTACCACCCTGTCCCGTCAATCCGCCAAGCCTATGAAGCCGCCACCAGCTTCAAAGCGATTCGTTTATCGCCGGGGAGCGAGCGATTTCGGTCCATTTTGTAAAACTCGCGAAAACAGGCGGTTGCCCATGTTCTCCAGTCGAGCCCACGAGGCGATAACCGAATAGCCCTGCCACCAACTTTTTCGCTCGTTCCGCACGCAACACGCCGCAGGGCCAAGAAGATCAAGGGCTGTCTGCACTCTCTCGGTCCGTGGGCCGATCCCGCGGCGCTTTGAAAGGTATTTGGAACCGTTGACGATTTGTACACGGCATTCGGAGTGGTCGGCCGTTGGAGGTGGCTCCAACCAGTTGTGCACAGCCTGACCTCGTGAATGCGCGTGTGATAACCGTCGGTTTCAACATGCAGGGCAACCTGGCGCATGCGTCACGCCGCGCCGCCGAGGCTGGCGTCCGCGTCCTTGAGGACGAACCGCGCTCGCAGCCGGGCCACCGGGCTGGCCAGGCCCGCCTGTTCTACCGAGCGCAACACCTCGTCGAAGTCCTTGTACGCCGCGGGCGCCTCGTCGATCGGGTACTGCCGGCAGTTGGTCAGGATGTCGTGCGAATCCAGCCCGGCGTCCACGGTCTGCTGATCCAGCGCGCGCATGGCGGCCCGCCGACCCATGGCCCGGCCGGCGCCGTGATTGACGCTGTAGCAGCTCTTGGACGCGCCAGGGTCCGCCACCATCACCACGGAGCCCGCCTGCGGGTTGCCCGGCAGCAGGATCGGGTGGCCCGTCGCGGCGAACGGCGTCCCCTTCAAGGCGAAGTGCCCACCCGGGAAGGCCCGTGTCGCACCCTTGCGATGGACCCAGCACATCTTGTCGTTCACCACCTCCTGTCGGGCGATGTTGTGGCTGATGAAGTACACGAGCTGGCCGCCCACGCCGGGCAAGACTTCCTGGAATGCTTCCAGGACCAGCGCATTGATCAGCAGGTGGTTGACCGTGGCAAAGTTGGCGCCCAGGGCCATGTCGTCCAGGTAGGCGTCGGCCTCGGGCGTTCCCAACGGTGCGTACACCAGCTCCTTGTCGCCGCCGGGCAGCAGGATGTCCCACGTCTCGAACTTCTGTTGCAAGGCGCGGAACTGCCCCTGGGCCAGGTGGTAGCCGAAGCCGCGCGAGCCACAGTGCGACAAGAACGCCACCCGCCCATGGCGCAGGCCGAACACATCGGCCGCCTGGCGGGCGCGCTCGGTGTCCGCGACCTCGACGGCTTCGCATTCGCCGAAGTGGTTGCCGCCGCCATAGGAGCCGAGCTGCTGCACCTTGTCGGCGAAGCGCTCAAAGCCGACGTGCGTCAGCCGGCCGAGCCGCTCTCCCAGCGCGTCGCGCGTGCCATCGTGGCCGACGTGAAAGGCGTCCTCGCAGCGGTCCGCCCATGCGGGTGGAATGCCCAGGGACGTGCAGACGGCAGCCGATGCACCCTCGACGGCGACCTGCCGGCCCAGTTCGGGGCCCACGGCGCGGCTCTTGGGGACGGAGCGTTGGCTGCGGCCCGCACCCGTGGGAATGCGCGCGCCGATGGCATCGATCAGGGCGCGGCGGACCGTGCGGTCCTGAATGTCTTCCGTCGGCACGTCGAGTTGCAGCAAGCTCATGGAGCACTTGATGTCCACGCCAACCGGGCCAGGGTAAACGTGAGTCGGCGAGACGAGGACGCAGCCGATGGGCGCGCCGTAGCCTGCGTGGGCATCCGGGTTGACGATCAGGTCGGTGACGCCCGGCGCGCAGCGCGCGTTGAGCGCCTGCTGCAGGCAGGTGGCGTCGAAACCGTCGCGGATGGCAGGAGTACCGATGACGGTAATGGGTTTGCCCTTGCCGTCCGGCAGAGGCAACAGCGCGGTGGCCGCGCCCGTGGGCACCAGGGTGGCTGGGGAGATTGGGTTGGTGGCTGCCATGGGCGGTACTCCTTGAGGAAGCAGGGACGTCTGATTATGGTGAGAGCCGTTGCAGGACGCAACGGCACGCCGGGCCCCGCAGGGTAGACGCTGGTCGGGGCGCTCAGGTTCGCGGAAGAACGTGACACTCGGCGACACGGTCCAGTTTCACCACTCCCGCCGTCCGCGTGGCCTTTCTTTCATGCCTCTTCACCCGTCAGGCCAATGATCTCGAACAGTTCATGTTCGCCGCTCTTGCCTGGCAGCTTTTGGTGCAGGTGTTGGCCGATGCGAACCTGGCCCGCCACCTGGGCGTGGGCATCCGCGGAGATCAACAACTGCGTGCCCGCCGCCTTGTTGGCGGCCTCGACCCGGCTGGCGACGTTCACCGCGTCGCCGATCGCCGTGATCTTCTGTTTCCCCGGGGCGCCGATCGCGCCGACGACGGCTTCTCCGAAATGTACGCCGATGCCGATCCGCAGCGATCGTCCGTAGGCCGTTTCCAGATAGGCATTGAATGGCCCCATTGCCGCCAGCATGTCCAGGCCGGCGCGCACGGCGTGGAGCGTGCATCGGGCCGGCATTTCCACGCCGAACAGGGCCATCAGGCCATCGCCCATGTAATTGTCGATGCAACCGCCGTGGTTCGCGATGGCGTGCCCCATGGACCGGAAGTAGCGGTTCAGGATGTGAACGACGTCGTAGGCCGGCAATGACTCGGCAAAGGGAGTGAAGCCGCGAATATCGGTGAAGAGGATGGCGATGCGCCGCTCGTGGCCGACGGTAAGACCCGGTGCGGCGGTTGCAGCCGAACTGGCCATCGCGGCGTCTTCAGCGTCGAGCACCAGCCGGCGGAGCGTCACGTCGGCACTGGGAACGGTCTGGCATGCGAGCCGCAGTTCCGGGCCGAAGGCGAGCCGATCCGCCATCCGCTGCTCCCCGGCGTTGCGCGGCCCGCAATGCTCGGCGCCGGCAAGGACGAGCACCCGGCAGGTCGAGCAGCGTGCATGTCCACCGCAGGCATGGGCATGAGGGATGTCCGCGCGCAGCGCGGTGCGCAGGAGCGTGTCGCCTGCCTCCGTCTCGACCGTTTTGCCATCGGGCAGGAACTGAACGACCGGCATGAACGCCTCCCGGAGTCGGATTCGGAGAAGTTGATTCTATCCGGATCGGCACGGCATCACACAGTCGGTTGTCAGCAGCGGGCCCGCGCGGTCCAAGAGGAAAGTATGGTGCAGCGTCTGTAGCCACCGCGTCCATCCCTGGCCCCTCCCGTTCGTGCCCGTGCCCGTGCCCGTGCCCGATTTAGAGAACATAGCAACGATGGCAATTACTAAGTACCGCCCCGCACAAAAAGGGGTCTGAATTTGTGGGTTGTGGGGCAGGTTTGCAACCTGCCTTATGGTATGGCGG
>JAIEMG010000333.1 GCA_019752375.1 Gemmataceae bacterium
TGAGAAGTTACCGCGCCATGACCAGAATCGAGTGAACATTTGCTCCTAATTGAACGGTATTGGGCTGAAGCCTGCGGCTACAGAACCGCATCATGAATCGTGCTCACAAGTAGCGTTGTAAAAGCAAGGCATCGGCTGGAATGTGGGTCTTCGCGTTACGCTCCAGCGATGATCCTTTTGGAAGCGATGGACCCTCAATGCCATTCGGAGCCTTGCCATGAAGCCCACCGCCTGTCCGAGCCGGGACGAACTGTCCGCCTATCTCCTGGGCAAACTGCCCGACGACGCCAGCCAGCGTGTCGCGGCCCATAGCGGCCAGTGCCCGAGCTGCCAGAAGGCCCTGGCCATGCTGGATTCGGTTTCCGATCCACTGCTGGTCCAGCTGCGGCAGCCGCGCGGCAACACCACCGAGCTATCCAACCTGGGTCCAGCCTTGAAGAAGGCAGCGGCCGTCGGGGCAAAGGCGTTGCTGGCGGGCGGGCCGCTGACGCAGGCGGATGCCAACACTTCGCCGCCGGACAACACCCTGGCCCCCCGCGACAACTCGTCTCAGGAGGTCACGGCCATGCTGGCGCCATCGCAGGGCCCCGGCGAGATCGGCCGGCTGGGCTCGTACAGCGTGCTCAAGGTGCTGGGGCAGGGGGGTATGGGCGTGGTCTTCCAGGCCGAAGACCCGCAGCTCAAGCGGCCAGTCGCGCTCAAGGCCATGTTGCCGGACGTGGCCGCACGGGCCTCGGCGCGGGAGCGATTTCTTCGCGAAGCTCGTGCGGCGGCCGCCATCGAACACGACCACATTGTCACCATCTACCAGGTCGGCGAGGACCGCGGCGTGCCGTTCCTGGCGATGCAGTTCCTCAAGGGCATGTCGCTCGAAGACTTCCTGAAAAAGCAGAAAGCCGCGAACAAGCCGTTGACCTGGGGCCAGATCCTCAAGCTGGGCCGCGAGATCGCCAAGGGGCTGGCCGCGGCCCATGAGCGCGGCCTGATCCATCGCGACATCAAGCCGGCCAACATCTGGCTCGACGCCGCGGCCGGCGGCCGCGTCAAGATCCTCGACTTCGGCCTGGCCCGCGGCGCCGAGGACGCCCAGCTCACGCAGAGCGGCATGATCGTCGGCACGGCGGCATACATGGCGCCGGAGCAGGCCAAGAGTCTGAAGGTCGATGGCCGCGCCGACCTGTACAGTCTCGGCTGCGTGCTCTATCGCCTGTGCACCGGCCGCACACCGTTTATCGGCCCCGATGCGATGGCCGTACTGATCGCGGCCGCCACCGAGGAGCCGCCGCCGGTGCTGGAGGTGAACAAAGACGTGCCGCCCGACCTGGCGGCACTCACCATGAAGCTGCTCGCCAAGAAGCCGGAGGATCGACCCAGGTCGGCGGCCGACGTGGTCAAAGCCATCGCCGCCATCGAGAAGAAGCTGGCGCCGCGGAAAGACGACGGCGACGAGACGGCGGCGCAAGCGCGGGTGACGGCTGCGCCGGGGATCGAGCGTCGGACCGCCACCGCCAGCGTGACGCAGCCGCAGGTGGAGTTGCCGCGGCGCGACCGCAAGCGCTGGGCCGTGGCGGCCGCGGCGGTCATGACACTGGGCGCCGCTGCTGCGCTGGCATTCGTAGTGTTGCGCCAGGACGATGCAGGGCAGGCGCGAGTTTCCAGTCCTGCCGAGAGTGGAAAGGTGACTGCGCCGGCTGTGGCCGTCGCGCTGCCCGTTCAAGAAGTAGACCTGCTCAAACACATTGACGGCGTCAAAAACGCCCCTCACTGGCGCTTCCAGAACCAGGTCCTGCTAACGCCCCCTCACGGGTCGAACAAAGGCATTCAGGTCTCTTACGCCCCACCCGCCGAGTACGAGTTGGAGATCGAGGCGACCCGAATGAATGCAAAGGACACTTTGATCCTGGGCCTGGTCGGTGGTGGCCGACCTTTCCACCTCGTGCTCGACGGCTACAAAGGCACAACCTCGCGGCTGGCATACTTGGACGGGAAAACCGACGAGAACGAGACCACCTATCGCGGCAGCCTGTTCACCAACGAGAAGCTTTTCCGGGTCACGGTCCGCGTCACTCGGGCCGGGGTCACGGTCCACAGCGACGGCAAGAAGATCATCGACTGGCAGGGCGACTTCCAGCGTCTGACCGCAGACCCGAGATGGACTGCGCCGAACCCAGAGCAACTCGCGCTCTGCACCATAGTCAGCGCTTTCCAAATTCAGAAGTTTGTGCTGCGGCCGTTGTCCGGCGCCAGTACGTCTCCCGCTCTAGATCCGTGGGCCCGAAGCGTGCAAAAACTGCCGCCCGAGGAGCAGGTCAAGGCCGTGGCGGCCAAGCTTCAAGAACTGAATCCAGGTTTCGACGGCAAAGTTCGGCACAGCGTCAAGCAAAACCAGGTGCGCTGGCTTAATGTTGCGGGCGAGCGCGTGGCCGATGTTTCGCCTCTCCGGGCTTTGTCGGGCCTGGAGGACCTGGATCTGGGGCCAAGTCCAGGCACTGAGGGTCAAGTCGCCGGCCTGGCGGCTTTGCGTGGCTTGCCCTTGCGAACTTTGGTCCTGGGGAAGAACCCGAAGTGCGGCGACTTGACACCCCTCCAGGGCATGCCCCTGACGAAATTGAACTGTCCGGCTTGCGGCGTCCGCGACCTGGGGCCGCTGCAGGGCATGCCGCTGACCGACCTGTGGATTTCCAGCAATCCAATCGCTGACCTGTCCCCCTTGCGCGGCATGCCCCTGCAAAGGCTCACGGCGCACTCGACAAGTGTTGCCGACTTGAAACCTCTGGCGGGCATGCCGCTGGAGATTCTGGACTTCGTCGGCTGCCCCGTCACCGACATCGCACCCCTGGCAGGTATGCCGCTCGTGCACCTTACTTGCAGCGATTCGGTGACCGATTTGTCGCCGTTGCGCGGCTCGCGCCTGCAGTCGCTGCGGGGAGGAAAGCCTGAACGCCATCTGGAAGCGCTCCGGTCCGTGTGGACATTGACGGAAATCGGCCGCGCGCCTGCCATCGACTTCTGGAAGCAGCACGACCCCAAGCACGCCGCCTTTCTCCAGTGGATCGAGGACACGAAGAAGCTGTCCGCGCAGGAGCAGGTCAAGGCGGTGGCCACGAAGCTCAAGGAACGGAATCCCGGCTTCGATGGGGAAGTGACACACGAGGTCAAGAATGACACGGTGACTCAATTGAAATTCACGGCGAATGACGTGTCCGATCTTTCGCCGGTCCGAGCGCTGGTCGGTTTGCAACACCTACACTGCCGCGCGAGCGGACCGGGAAAAGGCAAGCTCTCCGACCTCTCGCCACTGACCGGAATGAAGTTGAAACATTTGACTTGCGGGTGTGCCAGGGTCAGCGACTTGTCCCCGCTCAAGGGAATGCCCCTCGTTCATTTCAACTGCGATTGGACCAAGGAACTCAAAGATATTTCCCCTCTGCGAGAAATGCCGCTGGTTTATTTGAATTGCAGTCCCACGGGGGTGACGGACCTGGCGCCGATCAAGAACATGCCGCTTGTGGAATTGTGGTGCGATTTCAACCCCGCGCGCGATGCCGCGATTTTGAAGTCCATCAAGACACTGGAGAGAATCAACAGAATGCCGGCGGCGGAGTTCTGGAAGGACGTGGATGCAAAGAAGCCGTGAGCAGCTTCGGGTACAATGGGCAATCGAGAGATTCGCGGTGCGAGGTGCCACGCCGATGCCACCGTCAGGTACAATGCAGTAGATGCCCAGGTAGCAGAGAGGACCGAACCGATGCCGACCGTGACCTTGGAGGAAGCGCAGGCACACCTGCCGGAATTGATCGAGCGGCTGAAGCCGGGCGAGGGAATCGTCATCGTCCAGGGGACGCAGCCGGTGGCTCAGCTGCTGTCCCCGCCGGCACCGAAGGCGCGAGCGCGGTTCGGCAGTTGCAAGGGTATGCTCGTCATCCTTCAGGAAGATGACGAGCACTTGAAGGACTTTGCCGACTACATGGAATGAGATTGTTGCTGGACACCCATGCTTTTGTCTGGTTCCTGCTGGGCGACAACCAACTCAGCCCCGCGGCACGCGCCGGGATCGAAGACCCGGGCAACGAGAAGCTGATCAGCCCGGCGAGTTACTGGGAAATCGCCATCAAGATCGGTGCACACAAGTACCAGCTAACCGAGCCATATGAATCGTTCATGGAGCGCGGGATCGCAACCAACGGCTTCTCGGTTCTGCCCATCGAGCCACGCCACACGGCCATCCTGACGACATTGCCATTTCACCACCGCGATCCCTTTGCCCGGCTACTCGTCGCGCAGGCAATCGTTGAACAGGTGCCGATCCTGAGCGTCGATCCGAGGCTCGATTTGTATCCCATCCGGCGGCTCTGGTAGATTCGTCCTGCCAGAGGGGCTAAAACTCAACAAAGGACAGGGCAGGAGCCGTGAGTGGTTGCGGGTACGATGTGCGGTAGGGAGATTTGCGGTGCGAGGTGCCACGCCAATGCCTATTCACGACTGGACTCGCGTCACGGCAGGGACGTTTCACGACTTTCACCTGGCTTGGATCGCTGCCCTGCGAGACGTTCTGAACAATGGCGTCTTGCCGGCCGACTACTACGCGATGGCGGAGCAGATTGCCGGGCATTTCGGCCCCGATGTGCTGGCGCTGGAAGCCGGCAACGGGACCGGTGTTGGCGCGTCTGAAGGGGAAGGGCAGGGGGGGCCTGTCGCCGTCGCTCGTTCCGCGACGCGCATCCGTTACACCGCCCGGGCCGAGATGGACGACTACGTCCTCAAGCAGCGCACGCTGGTCATCCGGCATGCCACGAACGACCGGGTGGTCGCCCTCGTGGAAATCGTCTCGCCCGGCAACAAGTCCAGCAGGCATGCCTTACGCACGTTCGTGCAGAAAGCGGCGGAGGCCCTGTACCGGGGCTATCATCTGCTGATCATCGACTTGTTCCCGCCGGGGCCGCGCGACCCGCAGGGCATTCACGGCGCCGTGTGGGCGGAAATCAGCGACGAAAACTACCAAGCGCCGTTGGACCAGCCGCTCACGCTAGCGGCCTATGCGGCCGACCGGATCAAGACCGCCTATGTCGAACCGGTAGCGACGGGCGAGTTGCTTCCCGACATGCCGCTGTTCCTGGAGCCCGAGGTCTATGTGGACGTGCCGCTCGAATCCACCTATCTGGCTGCCTGGCACGGCGTGCCGCGGCGCTGGCGGCAAGTGCTGGCTCCGGAAGCGAGCCGGTGAGTGCAGGTGGATGGGCTTGCAGGATCGCACGGAGCTTTGGCAGGATGACAAAGGGACATTGTCGGCGGTCGGCGATTGAACGGGTGTTGACCGTCAACGAACGGTGTTTTTGCGGGCGGCACCGATAGAAAACGGGTGTATCGGAGGGGCAAAATCATGACGCGCACGGTCATTCAGTCGCGAGTCGGTCCGGACGGGGTGTTGCACCTGGAAGTACCACTCGGCGCGGCGGAAGCGAACCGGGAAGTTCAGGTCGTCGTGGAGTCCGCGGCGCGGCCCCGCATGACGCAGGAGGAGTGGTGCGAATTCATCCGGACCACCGCGGGGAGTATTGCCGATCCGACCTTTCGTCGCCACGAACAAGGAGAATACGAGGAGCGTGAGGGGTTTGCATGACTCACTTACTCGACACGAATACTTGCGTGGATCATTTACGTTACGGGGCCGCGTCCCTGGTCTCGGCTCGGTTGTTGACGGCCGCCACGGGCAGCGTGGGACTTTGCTCGATTGTCGTTGGCGAGTTGCTTTTTGGCGCACGGCGTAGCAGTCAGGTTGCTCAGAACCTGGCCAGAGTGCAAGCGTTCTGCAACCAGTTCCGTTCCCTGCCGTTCGACGACCCTGCCGCCGGCGAATACAGCATTATCCGGGCTCATCTCGCTTCGCTGGGAACGCCCATCGGTCCGAACGACCTTTTCATCGCCGCCATTGCTTTGGCTCACGGCCTCACCCTGGTCACGCACAACACCGCCGAGTTCAGCCGGGTGCCGGGCCTGACACTGGAAGACTGGCAGACCCCGTGAACCTTGTCCCTTTTGCATTTTTCCCGGCCTTCCCTTACTATAATCCTCAATTCTCCTGCTCTCACGGCGGAGCATCGATACACGGGATGACCTGCGCATGACACCCGAACAGATCGCGGACCTGCGCCGCACCAAATACAATGCTTCAGTGGTGTGGATCCACAAGACCCACCCGGACCTCATGCGGCTGCGCGTCGCGCTGGATGGCGGCCTGCCGCCGCACAAGCCCGGCCAGTACACGTCGCTGGGCCTGGGCAACTGGGAGCCGCGCCACCCCGGCTGCCAGGAAGAGTCGCTCAAGCCCGGCGACGAGCAGCGAATCGTCCGCCGCGCCTATTCGATCGGCTGCCCCATCCTCGGCGACGACGGAAAACTGCTGCCAGGGCAGGGGGAGTGGTTGGAGTTCTATATCGTCCTGGTGCGCGAGTCGGAGAAGCCGCAGCCGCCCGCACTGACGCCGCGCTTGTTCATGCTGCGGCCCGGCGACCGGCTCAACATGGTCGAGAAGATCACCGGGCACTACACGCTCGATCCGGTCCAGCCCGGCGACACCGTGCTGTTCCTCTCGACCGGCACCGGCGAAGCACCGCACAACTACATGATCTGGGAGCTGCTGCATCGGGGCCATACCGGACGCATCCTGTCCGCCTGCTGTGTGCGCTTCAAGAAAGACCTGGCCTACCTGTCGACCCATGAAGAGTTGATGCGACGCTATCCCAACTACGTCTTCATGGGGTTGACGACGCGCGAAGCCGACACGATGACGCACAAGATCTACATCCAGGACCTGATCGCCAGCGGCCAGCTGGAACAGCAACTGGGACAGCCCCTCGATCCAGCCCACACGCACGTGTACCTGTGCGGCAACCCGAAGATGATCGGCGTGCCCGAAAAGGACAAGGAGACGGGCGTTCGCAGCTATCCCAAGCCAAAGGGCGTGATTGAAATCCTCGAGCAACGCGGCTTCAAGGCCGACCAGCACCAGCCGAAGGTGCCGGGGAACATTCATTTCGAGGAGTACTGGTAATCGCAGTGGTCAGTGGTCAGTGGTCAGTGGTCAGAATGAGATGCACTTCTTACTGACCACTGACCACTGACCACTGACCACTGCTGCGAGACACAGTCGTGGACAAAGAAGAATTCATCGGCGGCTACAAGCTGCGGAACTTGCTGGCGACGGGCCAGTCGAGCCAGGTCTGGGAGGTCATCGAGACTTCCAGCGGCCGGCACCTCGCCATGAAGCTCCTGCTGCCGGAAGCGACGCGCGACGGCGATCACAAGCGGCTGCTCTTCCACGAGGCAGAAGTCGGCCTCAAGCTGGTGCATCCCAACATCATCAAGATCGTTGCCGTGTCGAAGGAGAAGGACCCGAAGAATTTCTGGTTCGTCATGGAGTTCTTTCCCGCGGGCAGCATGAAGGTCCGCATCGTCAACAAGCAGATGGACTTCATCAAGGAGCACGCCCAGAAGGTCTTCAAGCAGTCGGCGACGGCGCTGGCGTACCTGCACGGCAGCGGCTGGATCCATCGCGACGTCAAGCCCGACAACATTCTCGTCAACAGCGCCGGCGAGGCCAAGCTCATCGATTTCGCCATCGCCCAGCGCAAGGGGAAGTCGAGCTTCTTCGCCAAGCTGTTCCGCAAGAAGGGCAAGGTGTCCGGCACGCGCAGTTACATGTCGCCGGAGCAGATCCGCGGCGAGGACCTCGACGAACGGGCGGACGTCTATTCGTTTGGCGCCACGCTCTATGAGATCGTGACAGGCCGGCCGCCGTTCCGCGGCGCCAGCTCGCTGGATTTGCTCAACAAGCACTTATATGAAAAGGTGTTGCCGCCGTTATCGCTCAATGCCGAGCTGACCGAGGACTTCTCCGCCCTGGTCGCCCGCATGCTGGCCAAGAAGCAGGAAGAACGTCCGGCGAATTTTCACGAGATCCTGATGCAGTTCAAGACCCTGCGCGTCTTCAAGGACCCGGCGGCCGTGGCCAAGGGCAAGAAGCCGTGATCTACTCCGGTGGGCCAGACACTCTTGTCTGGCCCACCGGAATTGTGAAAGGAAACCCCGACATGCCATCCCCCAACCGCCTCGACTTCGAGAAGGAAATCGACGAGATGGAGGAGCTGCTGGCCCGGCTGGAGGCCAACGCCAGCGGCCCGGCCGGCAGCGCCGACGAGATCCGCCGCATCCGCCGCGAGTTGACCAACCTCAAACGCAAGATCTACAGCAACCTCTCGCCCTGGCAGACGGTCCGCGTCGCCCGCCATCCGGATCGGCCGCAGATGCTCGACTACATCGAAATGATCTTCGACGAATTCGTCGAGCTGCACGGCGACCGGGCCATCGGCGACGACCGGGCTCTCCGTACCGGTTTCGCGCGGCTGGGCGATTTCCGCGTCATGCTCATCGGCCATCAGAAGGGACATACGTTGAAGGAAAAGGGCGAGTGCCTCTACGGCTGCGCTCATCCCGAGGGCTATCGCAAGGCGCTGAACCGGATGCGGATGGCGGCCAAGTTCCGGCTGCCGATCATCTGCCTGATCGACACGCCGGGCGCCTATCCCGGCATCGGCGCCGAGGAACGCGGGCAGGCGCAGCTAATCGCCAACAACCTCCTGGAAATGTCCCGGCTGCCGACGCCGATCCTGTGCGTCGTCATCGGGGAAGGGGGCTCCGGCGGCGCCCTGGGCATCGGCATCGGCGACTGGGTCGGCATGCTCGAGCACGCCTACTACTCGGTCATCAGTCCCGAAGGTTGTGCCGGCATCCTGTGGAAGGAAGCCAACGAGACGACCAAGCCGCTGGCCGCGGCCGCCCTGAAGATGACGGCCAAGAACCTGTTCGAGCTGCGGGTGATCGACCAGATCATTCCGGAACCCCTCGGGGCGGCCCACCGCGACCCGCGCGAGACGGCCAACACACTCAAGACCTACCTCCTTCGGCACCTCCGCGACCTGCGTCAGGTGCCGGTCGAGGAGCTCTTGGAGCAGCGCTATCAGAAGTTCCGCCGCATGGGCGTTTTCGACGAGGGACTGACGGCGGCGGCAGCCCCGGGATAGGCGGAAAAGTCCCCGCAGAGGACGCGGAGGCCGCAGAGGCTACGCCGAGACGTTGAACCAACCTCCCGGCCCGATTCTTGAGGAAATCTTCCGCTTCGGGGCGGACGAAATTCCGAATGGATAGAGGGCGGCCTCGCGGGGTGCTTTCCCTGGCGAGAAGGCGAAGGAACCCACCGTCATGGATTTGCCGTTCGCGGTCGGCAGCCTGCTGGTGTTGCCATTCTGGTTGCTGATGATCGGCCTGCCGGGCTGGAGCGGTACCCGGCGGCTGATGCGTTCCACGTTGCCGCTGGTCCCCTTGCCGGTCCTCTATGCCCTTCTTCTGGCCCTGCACATTCCCGAGCTGTTCGGTCTTCTGGAAGCCGTCGCGGCCAACCCATCGAAGTCCCCCCTGAGCGTCCTGGCCGAACTGCTCGGCACGCCCGAAGGGGCGACCGTTGCCTGGCTGCACATGCTGGCGCTGGACCTGTTCGTCGGCCGTTGGGCGTACCTCGACAGCCAGGAGCGGGGCCTGCACGCTTTGGCGATGGCGCCGGTTTTGTGGGCGACTTTCCTGTTCGGCCCGATCGGGCTGATGCTGTATCTGCTGCTGCGTGCCTCGATCCCGTCTCCGCCGGCAAAGTCGGCCGAAGCCGTAAAGCCTTTTCCTGCAAGCCCTTTACATCCACGCCGCAATTAAACATAAGAGCCATTATCGGACATTGGCGGAATGGCCGGTCGCCAGTCGAGGTCTTCTGGTTTTCCCAAAACGTCCGATAATGACCGTTATGTTTAATTACGGCCAACTGCGGCCGGCGGCGTTCCGCCCGCAGGCTTCGCCCAGGCGCTCGCCGTTTCCCGCCTGGCATGGCGGCCCCAGGCCGCACGAATTACCATCCAGTCCCGGGCAAGTGCGAACCTGACGAGCGGCCCAACGCGGGAGTAGTGTTCCCGATCGCTAACTACCCTACCACCGGGAGCCCTTTCGCAGACCGCACAGGTGAGCGCTGCCGGCCGACCTTGACATTCGTTCACAGGATCGCGTACCTTCCCGGCGGTCCCAGCCCATGCCTTTCAGGAGGAAGAGCAATGTCGAACCGGCCCGCCAAGGCCCCCGGAATGCCGTGGATGTCCGCGCACCTGGTCGTCCGCGACCCGAGCAAGGCGATCGACTTTTACCAGCGCGCCTTCGGCTTCGAGAAGAAAATGGTCGTGCCCGGCCCCGACGGCCAGCCTGCCCACGTCGAGATGACCTACAAGGACGGCCTGTTCATGTTCGGTCCGGAGGCCAACCCCGCCTGCCTGGCCAAGACGCCGGCGACCAGCGGAGCGGTGTCCCCGATGGGGCTGTACTTCTATGTGGACGACGTGGACGCCCTCTTCGCCCGCGCCACCGGGGCCGGCGCCGAATCGGTGAAGGCGCCCGAGAACATGTTCTACGGCGACCGCTCCTGCACCGTGCGCGACCCCGACGGCTACCTGTGGAGCTTCGCCACCAACTTCGCCGATTTCGACCCGAGCAAGGTGCCCCACTGAGTTGCAGTTCCGAGCCCGGCACTCTCGCCGGGCTTTCCCCTTCCCGCCCATGTCGATGTGGATCGGCATTGCGGTCGCAGCCCTGGTTGGCCTGTTCGCCATCGTCTGGATCGTCGGCAGCCGCCTGCCGCGCGACCACGTCGTCTCACGCGGCGTGGACATCGCCCAGCCTCCCGAAGCGGTGTGGCGGGTCATCACCGACACCGCCCAGGTGCCGACCTGGTGGCCGATGATGAAGAGCAGCGAACGGCTCCCCGACCGCGACGGCCATGCCGTGTGGAAGCAGATCGACCAGCGCGGCAACAGCGTCCTGTTCGCCGCCGTCCAGGCCGATGCGCCCCAGCTGCTCGTCCAGCGCATCGTGGATGACAACGGGCCCTTCGCCGGCGAATGGCGATTCGAGCTGACGCCGACCACGAACGGCTGTCACGTCACTGTCACCGAGCACGGCAGCGTAGCCCTGCCGATCGTTCGTTTCATGTTCCGGATGTTCATGGACCCGGCGCTGTATCTGGACAGTGACGTCAAAGCGCTGGCGCGGAAATGCACCGACTCATAGAAACATATGAAGACATGAGAATTACTGAAAATCCACCACCCCAATCGTGTCCCGACCCCCTCAAGGCAATGGCCCGCACTTCCCCTGCCCTTCACCGCTTTGCCGGACCCACGCACCGCCCTTCGGCGATCCTAGGGCAATGGCCCCCGCTTCCCCTGCCCTTTGGATGAGCATATCTGCGTCTGACGGGGTCCGATAAGAAATGTTATGTCCGGATGATAGGCATCTCCACTTCCATATTGCTTGCGACCTGCCCTGCCCTATCATGTCGGCATGACGACACACGCGAAACCCCACCGCCTTCGTGCCGGCATGATCGGCCTGGGCATGATCTTTGACGAGACCTATCGACCGCTGTTCGAGCAGCTCCACGCGGACAAGCTCTATCGCGGCGACTTCGGGCTGGTCGACGTGGAGCTGGCTGCCGTCGCCAGCCGCACCGGCAGCCGCGGCGAGCGCTACAAGAAGAGCGCTGCCGGCCGGGTCGCCGACTTCGTCAACTTCGCCGGGCCGGATGCCGTCAGAGACATGCTGCCCCGGGTGGATGCGGTCTGCGTCGCCACGCCGGATGACCGCCATCATGAAGCGGCTCGCCTGGCACTGGATGCCGGCAAGCACGTCCTCATCGAAAAGCCCTCCGTCCTCAATCTGCAACAGCTCGACGAACTGACTGCCCTGGCGCGGCAGCGCGGCGTGCTGGCCAAGGTGGTCTACCACAAGCTGGCCGACCCGGATCACAAGAAGCTGCGCACATACGTCGTTGACGGCTTGCTCAAGCACGTCAACAACGGCTATTGCACGCTGCTGGAGCCCAAGTCGATCAGCGGTGGGCAGTTCGCGGAGTGGATCAAGGGCCGCAACCCCGCCACCTACGTCGCGGTCCATTACATCAAGCTGATCGACTTCACCTTCGGCCCAGCCTGGGCGCTGCGCCGCATCACTGCCACGGGACAGCGCGGCCTGGTCGGCGATGACGACGGCCCGACCTGGGACTCGGTGCAGCTGCAGATGATCTACGTGCATCCCGACGGGCGCGAGGCGGCCTTCGACATCCACACCAGCTGGGTAACGCCCGATAACTTTCCAGGTTATGTTGAACAGGAAGTGCAGTTCCGCTTCGACAATGCGGTCTGGCTGGCGCACCAGCGCAAGCGCGGCGTCGAGGTCTGCGTGGAAGGCAAGACGCCGCTGGAAATGAAGAACACGCCGAACCACCACTACAACGGCACCTTCGTGGAGCCGTGGGGCGAGCGCAGCCAGCGCGGCTACGGCATCGAGATCCTGCGCCGCTTCTTCGAGGAGGTGGCGTTTGTCGAATTCGGCGGCGCCGCGGCAGAGCGCAACGGCCGGCTACAACGCATGCAGGAACTCACATATAATGATCTGTCGGCAGATCGAAATACCGTGGCCGTCGTCCAGGCACTGGAAGCGATTTTGGCGCGGCACGTTCGCGGCGAGCCGGGTAGCATGGTAGAGGTAAATGGGGCCAAGGGCGGACTGGTTTTGCGGATGCCGGGCCAGTCGAAGGAGATCGTCCTTTACGCCGATCCGGTATGATGCCGGCAGAGAATCTGGGAGGCCGGCCGTGAATCAAACCGAGATCATTGAAATCGTGGAGAAGATTGAGGTCCCCGTAGGGTTCCTTCATCCGAATCTCGATCTTCCCGAAACCAATGGAGAGCCCTTGGAATCGCCCTGGCATCGCGATGCGATCAACTTGCTCATTGGGATCGTGAAGTGGCTCTGGCATGGCCGGACCGATTTTTTTGTCGGCGGCAACATGTTTATCTACTTCAGCACACGCCAGGAAAAAACGCGAGAGTTTCGTGGTCCGGATTTCTTCCTGGTCAAGGACGTGGATGGCACTCGCGAGCGGCGCTTCTGGCATCTGATTGTCGAGAATGGTCGCTATCCTGACCTCATCATCGAATTGCTGTCGCCCACAACTGCCGAGGTCGATCGGACCACCAAGAAGCGACTCTACGAGAACACGTTCCGTACGCGGGAGTATTTCTGCTATGACCCGGCCACCAGGGCGCTTGAGGGGTGGCGGTTGGAACGAAACTATCAGCCGATCCCCACAAACGAGCGGGGCTGGATGTGGAGCGAAGAAGTCGGGCTCTGGCTCGGGACCTGGGAGGGCGTGTATGAAGGAACTGCGGCCACCTGGCTCCGCTTTTTCGATCTTCAGGGGCAGGTCGTGTTATCGAGGGCCGAATCGGCTGAAGGAAAGAACTCGCAATTAGAGGCCGACAATGCGCATCTCCGCGCCGAAAATGCCAAACTGAAGGCCTTCTTGGCTGAAAAGGGGCTCGACGCCCCGCCGTGATCCGCGAGGATTGCCGGTGCCAGTGTCCGGCCGTAACGCTTTCGTCGACAATCGGTTCGCCAGTCACGTATAGTGAAAGAATGAGTCACCCATGACGAACGCTCTCCATCATCCCCACGAGACTTCCTCCAACGGCGTCCGCGACCTGGTCGCACGCCTCGAACCGAAAGCCCTGCGTACCTTCACGCCGAGCCAGGCGGTCATCGCACGCAGTGCCGGCATCTATCACTGGACGCCTGAAGGCCGGCGGTTGTATGACTTCACGTCGGGGGTCCTTGTCTCGAACCTGGGGCACAACCCCGAAGCGTGGATGAAGCGCTTCACCGAGTACCTCGGCTGGCGCGCCTACGCCGCGGGACAAGCCCCGCCGGCGCCGGCCGGCTTCTTCTCGTCGCTGCCGATGACGGCGTACAACGCGGTCACGCCGGTCGAGACCGACGCCACGCGCCGCCTCATCGAAGTGTTGCAGGGCCGACCGGGCGGCAAGCGGATGGAGCAGGTACTCTGGGCCGCGTCGGGCTCCGAGGCGATCCAGAAGGCGCTGTGGGCGTCGCTCGCGCGCGACCGCGCGCGCGACATCATCATCGCGACCCGCTATGGCTTCCACGGTAAGAAGGGACTCGCGAACGCCGTCACCGGGAGCGAGGCCGACAAGGACCGCGACCCGCGCGTGCGCTTCATCACGTTTCCGACCAGCGAATGCGCCGACGTCAGCCAGCGCGGCCAGGCGTTCGACCCGGCGCCGTATCGCAAGGAGCTGGAAGCGCTGAAGCACCAGTTCGGCCGCAAGCTGGCCGTGCTCATTACCGAGCCATACCTCGGCGGCGGCGGCTCGTACCATCCGCCAAAGGAGTACCTGCAATTCCTCCAGGCGTTTTGCCGGGAGAACGACATCGTCTTCATCCTGGATGAGGTGCAGTCGAACTTCGGCCGCACCGGCGACCTGTTCGCCTATGAAACCTACGGCCTCGAGCCGGACATCGTGGTCCTGGGCAAGGGTCTGGGCAACGGCGTGCCGGTGGCGGCGGCGGTCGGGCGATCCGAAATCTTCGCAGCATTGGATTACGGCGAGGGCAGCGACACCTGGAGCGCCAACCCGCTCTGCTGCGCCGCGGTGCTGGCCACGCTGGATGAGTTCGCCGCCCACGATGTGCTGGGTCCCTGCCGCAAGGCGTCGACGATTATCGAGAAAGGCCTGGTGCAGTTGAAGGAATTGCCGTTCGTCAATGCGATACGCGGTGAAAAAGGCGGCATGGTCTGGGGCATCGAGATGTGCGATCACGGCGGCAGCAGCGCCGGGGACTGGGCCAATGCGGTGGTCCTGGCGTGCTACCGCGGCGATGGCGGCGACGGAATTCACCTTCTCGGCCCCCTCGCGAAGAAGGTGCTGCGCGTGGCGCCGCCCCTGGTCATTACCGAGGCGGAGGCGCGCGACGGCATCGACTTGATGCAACGACTCCTGGCGCCGCTGGCAGTTGAGAACGCTCCACGGCGCGGGGCGCTAGTCGGCGCAAGCTGAAATGTCCTGTGCGCCCCCAGGCGGTGGTCTGGGGGCGCGCATCTCTCGGATCAACTTGCCATTTCCCACATCCTGCCGCAGATTTACAATGTCCCTTTCGCACGTCTCCTCCGCGGAGCCCCGTTCATGCGCACTCGGACCTCTCGCATCGGCGCACTGCTGAGCCTGTCGCTATTGACGGTCGCTTCTTGCCGGCCGGCCAATGACGGCCAGTTCATCGATGCCGCCGCGCCCCTGCCGGCGACTGTCTTGGTGATGACATCGTGGAACCAGGGCACCGGCTTCCTGGTCGACCGCGAAGATCGGCTGCTTGTCACCAGCCATTACGTCATTGGCGCCCACGAGGAAGCGGAGGTGATCTACCCTGCCCTGGAAGACGGCAAGGTAAAGGCCAAGCGCGACTATTACATGAAGCAGGCGCCGCGCATCAAGGTGAAGGTCGTTGCCGTGGACCCGAAGCGCGACCTGGTGTTCCTTCAGGCTGCCAGCGTGCCTGAGGAAGTCCAAGAACTGAAGCTGTCCGCCAGCGTCACGGCCGATGAGCCGGTTCATCTGGCCCTCGATTCCGCCAGCCGCGTCCAGCTCTGGGCCAGCCGGGCCAGCACGGTGAAGACCGTCGGCCCTTTCGACTTCACCAATCCCAATGGGCAACGGGTGATTGCCCGCATGATCGAGCTGAACCTGGACGGCAAGTTCGCCAAGAACAACGGCGGCGGACCGGTCGTCAACGACGCCGGCGAACTCGTGGGAGTCATTGCGGGCAACTCGGTCAATCGGACGCAGGTCGTGGCGATCGATCCCAGCGAGGTGAAGGATTTCCTCAGCTTCGCTTATCGCAAGATGGGCACTGATGCCTTCAACAGCACCAATTACAAGCAGGCCGTCGCCTACTGCGACAAGGCCCTCCGCTACAAGCCCAAGGATGCCCTGACCTACAACGAGCGCGGCGCGGCCCTGTCTTACCTCGAACAATACGAGGACGCCATCGCCGCGTATACCAACGCCATCAAGCTCGATCCCCGCCTGGTGCGTGCTTATCGCAATCGCGGCTCGGCCTACCTGCACAACAAGAATTACGAGCAGGCCGTCGTCGATTGCACCACGGCGCTCAAACTCGATCCCACGTACATCCCGGCGTACCAGACACGCATCCTTGCCAACACCAAGCTCGGCAAGACCGATGCGGCCCGCGCCGACACCGAAACGATCCGGGAACTGACCAAGCCCATCTACAAATCGGTGGGCACCCCGTAGCGACCGTTTCTCTGACCCAAGGACGCGGCTCCATGCGGAAAACCAAGGCAGCCTGCGGAAAGCTCGGTCTCGGCTTCCTTCTGATCGTCGCTGGCCTGGCGCCGGCCGCGGATGCCGACTTCATCGATTACAAGTTTCCCCTGCCCTCCACGGCCCTGGTGCTGGTCGGCAACAGCCAGGGCAGCGGTTTCGTCGTGGACCGCGGTGACCGTTTGCTCATTACCAACCATCACATCGCCGGCGGCGCCAAGGAAGTGCAGGTCGTCTTTCCGTTGCTGGACAACGGCCGTGTCCTGGTCAAACGCGAGCACTACTTGAAGAAGGCGCCGCGCATCAAGGGCCAGGTGCTCGCCAGCGACGCGAAGATCGACCTGGCCCTGATCCAACTGGAGTCGGTGCCGGCGGAGGTGCCGGCCCTGCGGCTGGCATCCGCCAGCCCACGCATCGGCGAGTTGACCCACATGGTCGGCAACCCCGGCAACAGCACGCACGCCTGGGTCCGCGGCGACGGCACCGTCAGCGCCGTCAGCGCCACGCAGATGAGGTACGAGAATGGCCAGAAAGTCGGCGCCCGCGTCATCGAGCTGAAGGCGGATGGGCACATGGGTGCGGGCGCCAGTGGCGGACCCGTGGTTGACAATCGCGGCGACCTGATCGGCGTCATGGCCGCGGGCGCCAACCGCGGTGCCAGCCTGTACTGCATCGACATCGCCGAGGTGCGCCACTTCCTGGGCGAAGCGCACCGGAAACGCGGCACGGCAGCTCTGCAGAAAGCCGACTATCACCAAGCCGTTGCCTGCTGCAACAAGGCCCTGGGTGCCAATCCGGACGATCCGCTCAACTACAATGAGCGCGGCGCGGCCCTGTCGTTCCTGGACCGGCTGGACGAAGCCATCGCCGACTACACGATGGCCCTCCGCCTCGACCCGAAGCTGGCGCGGGCGTTTCGCAACCGTGGCTCGGCCTACTTCTACAAGGACAAGCTCGAACAGTGCATCGCCGACTGCACCGAAGCGATCGCGCTCGATCCCAAGTACGTCCTCGCCTACCAGACGCGCGGCAAGGCGTACACGAAGCTAAATCGATACCAGGAAGCCCAGGCCGATACCGCCAAGGCGGCGGAGTTGACGGCACGCAAGTGATTCCTCGCGAGGAGAAGGCACGATGCTGGCGCCGTGGCTCAAGGACGCGATCGACTCCCTGGCAGCGACCTTTCACGAGTCCGCGCCGGGCAGCTTCCTCAGCTTTACCTTCAACATCAAGGCGCTCATTGCCGTGGTACTCGTCAGCATCATCTGCGGCGCCGTCGGCGCGCTCATTGTGGGCAACCGCATGGCGTTCTTCAGCGACGCCATGGCGCACTGCGCCTTCGCCGGCGTGGCCATCGGGCTGCTCGCGGCCATCGCCTTGCAGGCCCAGCGCGAGGGGCCGTTCTTCAAGTTCGGCGTGCCGCTCATCATGATCAACTTTGGCGGGCTAGTCGGCCTGGCGATCGGCTACGTTCGCGAAAAGACGAGCCTGTCGGCCGACACCGTCATCGGCGTCTTCTTCGCGGGCGCGATGGGCTTCGGGGCCATGCTCTTCAAGGTGCTGGGCGATCGCAGCAATTTCAATCCGGATGCATTTCTCTTCGGCGACCTGGTCAGCATCGGCCCCGATGATCTCATCGTCCTCTTCGTGCTCACCGTCGTCACCGTGGTGCTGATGGCGGCGATGTACAATCCGCTGGTCTTCAGCAGCTTCAACCCAAGCCTGGCGCGGTCGCGGCGAGTGCCGCAGCGGCTGTGCAACTATGCGTTCATTGTCCTGCTGGCGCTCATCGTCAACCTCTGCTTGACCATTGTCGGCGCCCTGCTCATCAACGCCCTGCTGGTTGTCCCGGCGGCGACAGCGGCGATCCTGTGCCGGAACATGCGGCAGATGTTCTGGATGACGATCGGCCTGACCTTGTTCGCGGGCGTCGCGGGCGTGCTGCTGACGTGGCAATCGCACGTCCTGGACTTCCCGCTGGGCACGGGCGGCCTGATCGTCGTGCTCAGCGTGCTGCTATTCTTCCTGGCAATGATCGCCAGTCCCCTGCTCCGTCGTCGCGTCGCATGATGTTTTGCGCCCCAAGCGGCGAATCAGGACAAAGTAATACCGAACCATCGGTGTCGTCGCCGCGTAGTTTCGTAGAGAGCGTATGCGCGCCGATGGGATTGCTCCGTTGTTCGGGGCGCGGGGCGCTGGTAAACTCCCAGCGGCAGAGACACGTTTCCGAGCAACCCCCGATCACGGACAACGGATCACCGTGGAAAACAACGTCCGCACGTTCATCCAGATCTTCGCCGGCATCTTTTACGAGGCGCTGCCGTTCATCGTCCTCGGCGCCATCATCGCCGGGTTCCTCGAAGAGTTCGTGCCGCAGCGGCTGATCCTCAAGCTCATCCCGCGCAATCGCTTCCTGGCCATCGTCCTGGGCGCCCTCCTGGGACTGCCCTTCCCCATGTGCGAGTGCGGCATCCTGGTCATCATGCGCCGGCTGCTGCGCAAGGGGGTGCCGCTCAGTTGCTGCGTCTCGTACATGCTGGCCGGGCCGATCATCAACGTGGTCGTCATGCTCAGCACTTATGTGGCGTTCACCGGTATGGAGAGCACCACGGATAGCTCCGGCCGGCTCACCAATCAGATGGGCGGCGTCGCCATGGTGACCGCGCGCATGCTCGGCGGCTTCCTGGTCGCGGTCGGCACCGGTCTGGTCGTCGAATGGCAGCACCGCCGGCACGGCAACAAGCTTCTCGCCGCCGACCTGGCGGCCGACATGCCCGCCAGCCAGGAAGACCCGGACGCCACGGTGCTGGAGAAGCGGCCTTCGCAGCTGACGTTCCCCCAGCGCATCGGCAACGTCGCGGAGATCGCACTGCACGATTTCGTCGATATCACGGTCTTCCTCATCCTTGGCGCCCTGATCGCGGCGTTTGCCCGGTTGACCATTTCGCATAACGACGTCGAGGAGATTTCGCGCAACCAGCCCGCGGTGGCCATTCTCCTCATGATGGGCCTGGCCATCCTGCTCTGCCTGTGCAGCGAGGCGGATGCCTTCGTCGCCGCCAGCTTCATCGCCCTGCGGCCGTCGGCCAAGATCGCCTTTCTGGTGCTTGGCCCGATGCTCGACTTCAAGCTGTACATGATGTACCTGCGGGTCTTTCACCCGCGCCTGATCTGGAGCATCATCCTCAGCGTGGTGGTCCAAGTCTTCATCTATTCGATGCTGCTCCATTTCTTGTGGGAAACCTACGGACCGAGACTGTCATCCGCCTTGGCCGATCGCTGATTGGTCCGTTCCCAGGGAGGTTCGATTCATGGGACACGCACATTCGCACGAACACCCCGAAGACGCCCAGAGCTATTACGTCGATCAACTCTGCACCATCGGCATCTGCGGCGCCCTGGGCGGCGTTGCGGTCATGATGTGGGTCAAGCGGCAGGAGATGCTGCAGCATGCGGTGATCCCCGCGTTTCACTGGATGGTGCTGACCAGCGGCATCGCGCTGCTGCTCTTCTCCGCCATCCGGGCGGTTTCGCTGTGGTTCAGCGTCGGCACCCCCGCCGCCCACCGCCACGGGCCCGATACGGCCCTCGATCATGCCCACGAGCACGGACCGGGCTGCGATCACAGCCACGCGCACGATCACGCGCCGGCTCACGAACACGGGCCGAATTGCGATCGCACGCATGACCACGATCATCCGCACGACCATGTGCACGGTCCCGACTGCAATCACACGCATGAGCACGACCACGATCATCCGCACGGGCACGGCGAAGACGACCACGGCCACAGTCACGCCTGGAACCCGCTGCGGTACACGGTCCTTTTGCTGCCGATCGCGTTGTACTTCCTGAACTTGCCGAACTCGGGCTTTGGCAGCGAGCACGCCCTGCGCAACCTGAGCAAGGACGACCTGCAAAACAGCGGCCTGGAGAAGGTCGACGACCGCGGCCGCGTGGAACTGGGCTTCCGCGACCTGGAGCGGGCCGCCTACCAGGAAAGCCAGCGGCAACTCTACGAAGGCAAGACCGGCGTGCTACGCGGCCAGTTCGTGCCGACCAACAAGGACAACGTCTGCCGCCTGGTCCGCTGGAAGATGACCTGCTGCGCCGCCGACGCCATTCCTCTCAACGTGCGCATCATCTCGCCGGAGAGCTATGGCGCGATCCCCGCGGGCCAGTGGGTCGAGGTGGAAGGCCAGATCCAGTTCCGCAAGAACGACCGCGACGAGTATGCACCGGTGTTGCAGCTCAAGTCGCGCAACGACATTCGCAAGATCGAGCCGGAGACCAACCCCTATTTGCCGTAGTGCTGCAGCGCTGGTTTGCTGCCTTGGAAATGACGAATGACGAAGCTCGAATGACGAATCAATGTCCAAGCTCCAACGAAGCTCGCTGTGCCTTGCCCTTTGGTCATTGGGTATTGGTCATTGATTCGTCATTCGAGCTTCGTCATTCGTCATTGCTCCCGTCGCTGAAGAGCGAACTAGCACCGTAGAATTGGAGGGAGCCGGATGGACGACTTCTCCGCGGTCCTCGACGCCATCGCCTTCGCCGCGCGGGCGCATCGGCACCAGATGCGCAAGGACAAGGAAACCCCCTACGTCAGCCACGTCTTTCGCGTCTGCCTCACGGTCCGCCAGGTCTTCGGCATCGACGATCCGCGCGTCCTCGCTGCAGCGGTGCTGCACGACACCATCGAAGACACCACCACCGACTACGACGATATCATCGAGCACTTCGGCCCCGAGGTCGCGAGCTGGGTGCAGGCGCTGACCAAGGAAAAGCGACTGCCCGACGCCCAGCGCGAGTCGGAATACATGCAGGCGCTGGCCGACGCACCCTGGCAGGTGCACGTCTGCAAGCTCGCCGACATTCACGACAACCTGATCGACTCGAAGCACCTTCGCGCGGAGGGCCTGGCGCGCACGATTCGCCGCTCGCGCGAGTACATGGCCGCGCTCGATGCCAGGATCACCGAACCGCGTGTCCGCGCAGCTTACCGCATCGTGGCCAATCTCCTGGATCAACGGGAGAAGGCTGTTTGAACGGGGTTATACGGGCCGGGCGGAACGCTGCGGATTCGCTACTTGCCCTTGACCGCCGGCGCGGGCCATAATACGACATCGGCCCGGCACGGGTCCGCCGCGCCTGCTATTCCTTACGATATGTTCGGGAGTCCCGCACATGCGATCCCTCCTTCGCGCTTGCACTCTTGGCCTCGCAGTCGTGCTAACCGTTGCAATCGCGGCGCAGGCGCCGGCCTGCCCGTTCTGCACCATGCAGGGCACCACGCTGACCGGCGACGTCAACCAGGCCAGCATGGTGATTTTCGGCACACTCAAGAACGCCAAGCTCGATCCCAACTCCGAGTTCGGCGGCGGCAGCACGGAGCTGCACATCGACGCCATCATCAAGAAGCACGAGATCCTGGGCGACAAGAAGGTCGTCACATTGCCGCGATATATCCCCAGCGATGACAAAAGCCCGGCCAAGTTCCTCATCTTCTGCGACGTCTTCAAGGGCAAGATCGATCCCTATCGCGGCGTGCCGATCAAGGAAGGCAGCGACATTGTCAAGTACCTGACCGGCGCCCTGGCGGTCAAGGACAAGGACGTGTCGGCCCGCTTGCGCTTCTTCTTCGATTACCTCGACAATGCCGACATCGAGATCTCCAACGATGCTTACAAGGAATTCGGCAACGCCGACTACAAGGATTACCGGGACATGGCCAAGACCTTGCCCGCCGACAAGGTGGCCAAGTGGCTGACTGACTCGAAGACGCCGAGCTTTCGCATCGGCCTGTATGCATCGATGCTCGGCCATTGCGGCACCGAGAAGGACGCTGACCTGATCCTCTCGCTGCTCGACGATCCCAAGAAGAAGACGACCAGCGGCGTCGACGGTCTGCTGGCCGGCTACGTCATGCTCAAGCCGAAAGAAGGCTGGGCGTACATGCAGAAGGCGCTCAAGGACGTCAAGCAGGACAATTTCCTGATGCGCTATGCCGCGTTGCGTGCCATCCGCTTCTTCATGGAGTCCAGGCCCGACGTGTTGCCCAAGCAGGACCTGGTCAACGGCACCTTGATCCTGCTCGACCAGAGCGACATCGCCGACCTGGCCATCGAGGACCTGCGCAAGTGGAAGTGCTACGACGTGCTGGACAAGGTGCTGGCCCTGAACGGCAAGGAATCGCACGACGTGCCCATCGTCCGCCGCGCCATCCTCCGCTTCGCCCTGTGCTGCCCCGAGACGCCGGCCGCCGTCAAGTTTGTGAATGACATGCGCAAGAAGGACGCCGAGTGGGTGAAGGAAGTGGAAGAGCTGCTGCGGCTGGAAACGAAATCAACGAAGTAATCCGCGGCCTGGTGGGCCAGACACTCTTGTCTGGGCCAGCCAGACAAGAGTGTCTGGCCCACCGAGACACAATTTCCCAGTCCGCCGGTGCATCGTATCTGCAAAGGGAGATTTCGCCATGACCCATCGCATCGGCGCCTTCGCACTTGTCCTCGGCCTGGCTGCTTTCGCGGCGCTCCCCTGCCCTGCCCCGGCGTGCTCGCTTTGTAGCGGCATGAACTTGCAGAACACGTCCACGTTTCGTCAGGACGTCGGCCAGGCCAAGATGATCCTCTACGGCGTGCTCAAGGACGCCAAGCCCAACGGCCAGGCCGGCGGCGGCAGCGTCGATTTGCACATCCAGCGGGTGCTCAAGACCGATGCCTTCCTCGGCGACAAGAAAGTCCTGACGTTGCCGCGCTATGTCCCGGCCGATCCCAAGGACCCGCCCAAGTTCCTCATCTTCGCCGACGTCTTCCAGGGCAAGCTCGATCCCTATCGCGGCATCCCCGTCAAGAGCGAGGCACTGGTCGATTACGTCAAGGGCGCGATGGACCTCGACGCCAAGGACCGCACCACCGCCCTGCTCTACTTCTTCCGCCACATCGATCATGCCGATGCCGAGGTCGCCAACGATGCCTATCTGGAGTTCGCCAAGGCCAACGACGGCGAGGTCGGCCAGGTGGCCAAGCGCCTCGACCCGGCCCGGCTGCGCAAACTCATCAACGACCCGCAGACGCCGCCCGCCCGCATCGGCTTGTTTGCCTTCCTGCTGGGCGCCTGCGGCAACAGCGATGATGCAGCCTTCCTCAAGGGCATGATCGAGAAACCGACCACCCGCACCGCCGGCGCGCTCGACGGCGCCCTGGCCGGCTACATTCAGCTCCAGTCGCGCGAAGGCTGGGACTTGACCGCAAGCGTCCTCAAGGACGACAAGCGCAACCTGACGCAGCGGCTCCAGGCCCTGGGTGCGGTGCGCTTCTATTACGGTTGGAAAGGCAAGGACATCGAGCGCGAGATCTACAAGTGCCTCGGTGCGATGGTGCCCGACGGCAACGTCGCCGACATGGCGATTGAAGACCTGCGCCGCTGGAAGCTCTGGGACCTGACCGCCGAGGTGCTCGCCCAGTTCGCCAAGAAGAGCCACGATGCCCCCATCATGCAGCGCTGCATCGTCCGCTACGCGCTCACCTGCCCCAAGCCCGAAGCCGCCCAGTTCCTGACCAAGCTCAAAGGCACCAAGGAAGGCAAGGAACTGATCGCCGCGGTGGAAGAGTCGCTTCAGTTTGAGAAGACGAAGTAAGTCGGCATCCAAAAATAACCTCCAAGTTTCCAGCATGCCCGTCCGAAACATCTGGCTACTCCGAAGAATTGAACCACGGATTACACCGATAACACGGATAGCAATGGCCATGATTCCGGATCTGACCGCCTCCGGGAGCGCTGCTTCGCGTAGGGGCTTTATCCGTGTTATCCGTGCAATCCGTGGTTCATTTTCTTGACCGCTTTTTCCGGAAAGGACACAGGCATGGATGCCGACGCATCCACGGTAGTTTATATGCCCGTTTCCTGTGCCTCATGAAAAAGACCTCTTGCCTGCCGTGCGAGAAATGTCGGAAAGACGCTGGCCTTCGCTGGCTGGCGCGAAGCATCGTCGTTTCCATGCTGGTTTTCGCGGCGATCTACGCGGGCAGAGGACTCGTGTTGGCCTGGCTCGTGGGAGGTCGCTATGCCTGGTTGAATCTGGTCGTGGACTGCGGCGCACTGGCCTTGATTATCCTGGCGCTGCGTATGCTGGATCTGGGCGTGAAGAAGCTGTTTCACCATCTCATCGGGGATCAGACCCGCGCCCGGAAGACGCTGGCTGCGGTCGCAAGCTGGTCCGTTGTCCTCGTTCTGGTGGTCCCTTTCGTGATGGCTTTGGCCCAGTTCCATCCGCAAAAGATCGCATGTATCGCGACCCCCGCCGATTTTGGCATTCCCTATTCCGAAGTCCTGCTGGATTCCCAAGGCTTGCAGCTGTCGGCATGGCACTTACCCGCTTCTTCGCCCGAACGTCCGGTCGTGGTGCTCTGCCATGGCTTGGGGGCCAACAAGCAGAACTTCCTGCCGATGGCTCAGATGCTGCACCGTTTGGATCTTAACGTCGTCACCTTCGACTTCCGTGGGCACGGCAATAGCCAGGGACGGACGATCACGTTCGGGGTCAAGGAAAGCCAGGACGTGAAAGCAGCCCTGGATTACGCGCGGGCAAGGCATCCCTCGAGCAAGATGTACGGAGTGGGGTATTCGATGGGTGGGGCCGCATTGGTGCAAATGGCAGCCGAGCATGGAGGCTTCGACAAAATCGTCGTGGACAGTAGCTTCGCCCGTGCGGAAAACGTGGCCTTGCACACGATGCTCTGGTACTTCGGTCCGCTGAAGAAGCCCATCTGGCACGTCGGGCGTTTCTGGGGCTGGGTGTTTTCAGGAGTAGACGTAGCCGAAGACAATCCGGACGAGTCGATTGGCAAACTGTCGAATTGCCCCATCTTCCTCATTCACGGTACTGAGGACAACATGATCCCGTCCACGGAATCGGAACGCCTTCGAGAGGCTGCCGGAGCGAACGCCCGCCTTTGGCTGGTCGACGGCATGGGGCATCTGCAAGCGCTGGGGCATCCGGAGTATCGAGAACGCCTCCGGCAGTTCTTTGAAAAGGACTGACACCAGCGGCCACTCATGCATGTTGTCCTCGCCCCACCTCAGAGTCTGTCCGAAAAAACCCCGAAATCCTCGGGCGAGCCGGGAGCGTGAGCGACCGGAGTTCTTCGAGACCTTGAAGAACTCCGGTCGCTCACGCTCCCGGCTCGCCACAAAAGGGCGGTTTTCTACAAAGCAGGTCAGGCACCGTAGTGCGCAGCACCCTCCGGGCCGTTCCGGCAACGGTGCCTGACCTGCCGGACCCCTTTTCGGACAGACTCTCAGTGCTTGTCCGCGGCCGACTGCGCCTTCAGTCGCTCAAGGGACGCCCTGGCTTCGACCATCAACCGCAAACCGCACATCCCTTTGGCCAGCGGTTCCAGCACCTGCTTCGCCTCGGGACTGCCGATCTGCTCCAACACCTCGACGGCACGCAAGGTCCGCAATGATTGCGTCGGCATCCGGGCAAGAATTTGCTCGATGTTTCGCTTCATCTCCAGCGACGGTCTATCCCCTAGCTTCTTCTTTAGAGCAACTTCTGCCGCTTCACCCAGTTTCTCCAGTTCTTCCCTGGCCTTCTGACGCGTCAGGAACAGGTCGCTGTCCAGGTCCGCGACCAAGCGGTTGATCGACTCCGGACTCGGTTCCGAAGCCGGTCGCAAGCGCCGATCGAGCATGGAAACGGTCTGTTGAGGGTAGCTGTCCATTCTGTGCGCAGGGCAGAGCGGCCTGAGCGCCTCAGGTTCACTTGGCCGCCCTTGGAGGTTTCCAG
>JAIEMG010000072.1 GCA_019752375.1 Gemmataceae bacterium
CAACCAGACCCAACGGCTTGTCGGTCAGGCTGTTCTTCATGCGCCAGTCGTCGCCGTCGGGCTTGAAGGGCAGGCGGACGCCCTCGCCCTTCTCCGCGAACACGCCGGTCAGGCCGTTCCAGCGGTTCTCGAACTCCTTGACGACCATGTCGCTGTTGCCGCGCTCCTTCAAGCAGCGCTTCCAGTCGGGGTTGTCGCGGATCTTGGCGTCCTGGGCGTTGAGAAGCACGTGCGACAAAGTTTTGACGGGAAGGTCCAGCTTCTGGTCATTGAGCAGCACCACCGAGAGGTTCTTGTCGGTGATGGTGAAGCCGGTGGGCTTGCAGTAGAGGATGGAGCCGTCCGTCAGTTCCACCTGCATGCAGGCCGTCAGCGTGCTCAGCGCCGGCATCGGCTGGAAGTCCACCTGCTGGACGCCCGAGATCAACGGTACCTTGACTTCCGGCCCCTCCTTGGGACGGAGGATAATGAACTTGCCGTCGATCGACGCCAGCTCGCCGCTGTGCAGTTTACCGTCCAGGGTGCGCAGGTCGTCCGCGCCCAGGCCAAGAGAGACGCCGAAGAGGAAAATCGCGAACGCGATGAGGCCGCGCGGATGGGACATGATTCGATCCTCGAACTCTGAAAGGGCTCCGGGCTTGCGGATAGAGAAGTGGGCTGTGGCGGCTTTGTTCAAGCTGCCACAGCCCCTCAATGTTCCTTGACGATAATCGAAGCGCCCCGGGACTTCAATGAAGTCCCGGGGCCACGATCACTACTTGTTCTTCTGCGTGTAGATGTCGATCACGATCTTGTGGATCTTGATCTGACGATCGGCCAGGTCCTTGAGGTCCTTGCGGATGTCGGCATTATCGGTCTGTTCCGATTCCGGATACAGCTTGTGATAATCCGAGGTCCGACCGTTGACGCGAAGCTGCATGGAGCGGATCATCTTCAACTCCGCCAGGTCTTCGATCAGCTTCTGCGGCGCCGGCTGCCCCTGCGGGCCGGGGGGGCTCGGGGGGCTCGGCTTGTTCTTGGCGTCCTGCTGGGCCTTCTTCAAGGCTTCGATCATCTCTTCCAGCGTCGCGATGATGTCGTTCTCGATCTTGACCGTCAGCAGGCCGACGTCGGTCTTGCCCAGGCGGTACTCGACCTTCTTCATGTCGCCGTGCAGCTGCTCGAAGACTTCGAGGAAGGCCACGGCCGTGCCTTCGGAGCGGAGCAAGTTGATGCACTTGACCGCTTCCTTGACGATGTCGCCTTCCTTCGCGGACAGCGCGTTCGCCTTGCGGATGTTCTCGGCGTTCGGCTTCTTGTCGCCGTTGGCGCCGATCTCCTTGTCGGTGGCGACGGTGCCGTCGCGGACTTCCTTCTGGAGCTGGAGCATGTACTCGCAGCGGGCCTGGAGCTGAGCCAGCAGCCGTTCGATTTCTTCCTCACGGAGCTGCTTGAGGAGCTTCTCCAACTCGGCGCGGGCGTCTTCCAGGTCCTTTACGGCGCCGTCTTGTGGATCCGAGGCGTCCTTGTTCGGCAACTTGGTCTCTGCGTCCTTCTGCTTGCCGATGGCCTCTTCAATCTTCTTCTGGCCAGGCAGCGGCGGTTGCTTCGGTCCCTTCGGGCCCTTGGGGCTGTCGCCACCTTCGCCGTCTCCACCACCCTTGCTGTCACCCGAACCTTCACCGGCGCCTTCACCCTTGCCCTTACCCTTCCCTTCGCCCTTGCCCTCACCCTTCCCTTCGCCCTTACCCTCACCCTTCCCTTCGCCCTTACCCTCACCCTTGCCTTCACCCTTACCCTCACCCTTGCCCTCACCCTTACCTTCACCCTTCCCTTCGCCCTTACCCTCACCCTTACCCTCACCCTTGCCCTCACCCTTACCTTCACCCTTGCCTTCACCCTTACCTTCACCCTTGCCTTCACCCTTACCTTCACCCTTGCCTTCGCCCTTGCCTTCACCCTTGCCTTCGCCCTTACCCTCACCCTTGCCTTCGCCGTTGCCCTTTCCTTCCTTGCCCTTGCCCGCATCGCCCTTGTTGCCGCTGACGGCGTCGCCGACCTTCTGGGTCTTGCCACGCACGTCCGCCTGGGCGCCCTTCAGGTCTTCAGGGGTGCCGTCGCCGCGCTCGGTCTTGCCGCGGACGATCTTCTGATCGCGGATGACCTTGTTCAGGTCCTTGAGGATGTTCTCGATGCGCTTCTTCTCTTCCGCGATCTGCTTGTCGCGGCCCTCGGTCATGAGGATGGCGAGGATGGCGCGCAGGTTCTGCGACAGCTGCTCGCCTTCATCGATCGCCTGCTTCACTTCCTGGAGGCTGCTGGTCTTGTTCTTGTGCAGCATGTCCACCAGCTTGTTGAAGCGGACGTCGATCGCTTCGGAGCTGACCTTGTCCAGGGCGTCCTTCAGGATGGCCGCTTGCTCGCGGTCTTCCTTCTTGGAGCTGGCCGCCAGCCGGCTTTGCAGCTGCTGGAGCTTGAGCTCGAATTCCTGGAAGCGGCGCTTCAGGATCTCTTGCTTCAGCCGGGCTTCTTCCTGGAGCTGGATCGGCGTCTTGTCGTCGCCCTTCTTGCCCTTGGGCGCGTCGTCGGCCCGAGCGACGAGGACGATCGCCAAGCTCGTCACGGCCAGAGCGGCCACCATACGTCGAAACATGATTTTCCCTCCCGCGACCAGGGCGAACCCGCCCCAGGACTGTACACAGGTCTACTTCATTCTCCCTCGCCGCAGCTGGCGAAGGCCCTCTCCGAACCGACTGGGCACCCCTGGAAGGGCGTCCTCGCACTTATACAGACGACCTGGACCTTTAATTCCAACACTTCAAAAACCCAAGCCGCCGCTTGCAGCGTTGCACCGGGGTCCAACGCCGCCAGCGGCGGTGGCAGGATCAATCCCCGAAGATCAGGTCGCGGAGCTTCTTCTCCAAGTACTTGAGAATTTCCACGTTACCGCGTTGCTCCTCCTCGATTTTCTGTAGCATCACGATCACGTCGTTGATCTTCGTGATGTCGCCCATCGCCTCGATAATCTCATCCAGCTTGGCGATCAGCTCGTTCATGCGGTCCTGAGAGACTTTGACAAGCCCCGGCACGGCCTTGGCGGCCTCAGGATCCTTCTCGGCTTTGTCGAGGGCGCGCTGCAATTCGCGTTGGGCTTCCTCCGCACGCGGATACTCTAGGTTCAATGCGCCATCGCACAGCTTGACGATCTTGTCGACCTTGTTGACCATCTCCTTCTGGATGCGGTTGGTCTTCATCTCCTTGAGGATGCGGGTGTAGTCGGTGAAGACTTCCCGGGCCACGACCGAGGTGCCGTTGACCGTTTCCGCGATTTCCAGCGACTTAACGCCCTGCGACGTGAAATCGTCCTTCTTGAAGTCCGGCGCCTTGAGTACCTTCTCGATCTGATCGAGCCGGTTCTTGGCATCCTTTACCTTGGCGAACGCCTGGTCCATCTTGATGTGCAGGCTTTCCTCTTCCTTGGCGATCTCGGCCATCAACTCCGTGTCGCTGACGACGATGAACGAGAACCGCTCCTTGCTCTCGGAGGCGCGCGGCCCGGTCTCGACGTTCGTGTCGGTGGCGGTCACCCAGAGCTTGAGGCGATAGCGTGGCTGGCTGCCCGCACCCGTCACCTTGAATTCCGGCAAATGCTTCTGCACGTCGAAATACTCATCGTCCGGATTCAGCTGATGCGTCTTGATGAGCGGCAGGTTCCGTGGCGGATTGCCCTTGAGCCGCTTGAGCAATTCATCCTTGCCGACGTCGCCGCGCGTCCGCTTGGCGATCTCGGCCGCGAACGTGGGCAGCGACACGGCGCCGGTCTTTTCTTCCTGGCTGGCGGACGGCTCCACGATCTTGCTCACCAGGCCCGCGTAGGATGCGGCCAGCAGCGGGCTGCCGCCGGTGCTGTCGGGGGACAGGTGGAAGAGCATCATCGCCAGGCCCGCGCGGGTCCGGGTGATGTTCCCCGCTTCCAGGCCGCTGTAGGCGTAGTGGTACTGGAGCTTGTCGATGCCGTGATCGTCGCGGATGCGGCCGGCGAACGGCACCATGGCCGATGGCGTGATCATGTAGCCCTGGTTCGTCTTGCGGATGACCTCGACCAGCACTTCGACTTCCGGGCTGACGTCCTCGGCGGGCTGGATCGTCACGTGGCGGCGGCCCATGACGCCGTCGGTGTCGGTGAACACGAAGTCGAAATCGATGCGGCTGGTGACGTTCGTGAAGTTCGTCTCGAAGGTGCGCTTGTCGTCCGACAGCTGGACCGGTGCGACGTTCTTGGCCTTCATCCAGGCATCAACCGGGTCCATGTCCCGGAGTTCCTTGGGCATGGTCTTCTGGAACTCGGCCATGCCACGCGGCTGGATGAAGACCTTGTCTTTCTCCAGGTCCTTGTCGGCCTTGCCAACCAGGCGAATGTCGGTGCCGGCCGGCACGTCGATACGCGACGTCTCGCCGCCCAGGTAGACCGACTCTTCCGGCAACTCCTGCTTCTTGCCCTTGAGGAACTCCGGCTTCTCGCCCACCGCGGTGCGGTGATAGAGATAGGCCGGCTGGCTCTCCTGGCGAAGCAGCTTGCTCAGGGCCGGCGGCGGCACCACGGTGATGGTCCGGGCACGGGTGCAATAATCCGCCGCACACGCCTGGAACTGCACGGTTTCCTTCAGGTCGGTGAACAGGCCGGAGAACTCGTTGTTGCTCTCCTGCTTGAGCGTCATCTCGCTGCGGACGGTGTCGCCCTTGTAGTACACCATCACCTGCTCGGGCACTTCCAGCTTGCGCATCTTGCGGGCCATCGACGCCTGGGCGGTCCGCTCGTCGAGGCGCTCGAAGACGTCGCGCAGGTTCTTGAGCAGGATCGGGTCGACCTTTTGGCGGAAGTCCTCGCGTTCCACCACAAGGTCCACCTGGTCCACGGTCAGGTCCGGATCGCTCTTGAACCACTCGCGCGGCAACTGGGGCGGCGAGACGCCCAGGATGTCCTTGGGCACTTCGCTCCACAGCATCGAGCGCCAGCCTTCGGGCGCGGTGCGGTCCGCCACGACCCACTTGAGGGCGCGGACGCGGATGGGAGCGGCCGCGACATTTCGGCCGACACGCAGTTCGCCGCTGTCGGGGAAGCCGACCAGCTCGAGGTAGGTGCTGCGCGGCCAGATCGTGTTTTCGAGGAGGATGTTGCGCTCGAACCAGATACCGGACACGGTCCGGAAGTCCGTCACGAAGTCGCCGGGGTTCTTCGCCAGGGCCGCATAGCCAATGCCCGTCAGGATGAGCATGCCAAACGTCAGGACCAGCACCATGACGAGGTAGACGCCAAGTCGGCGCCAGTTGAACGCTTCCTTCACGGGAACCTGGTCGACGCGTTCGGAGGCTTCTCGCACGGTCTGGTCGATCATGGCCTGGGAATAGCCATACTTCTGCGCCAGACGCGGATCGCCCAGTTCGATGGCCGTGATCAGACGATCGCCAAGCAGCTTGGGGAAGCGCCGCTCGAGCACGAGGGCTAGTGCGCCGTCGCGGAACTCGCGTACCAGACGCAGCGTCACCTTGACGACCAGCAGGGCGACCAGGCCCGCCACCAGGATGGTGAGCACGCCGGCACGGAGGCCCCACGGCAGCACTTGCACCCAGTCCACGGTGAACGCCTTGAAGAACCCGTAGTCGAGGACCATGCCGATCCAGAACCACAGGGACAGGTAAAGCACGAGGACGGCAGCGCCTTCCGCGCTGACGTAGAGCCGAATGTAGCCGCGCAACCGCTCCAGCGGATCGTTGACCTTTCGCTGCCAGTCAAGGCGCTTGGACTCCATGCCGGGAAGCGGGGCCGGAGGCGGGTTCGTCGCAGTTGCCATATCAGGGATCCTTGTCGGAGTCAGGAGTCAGGAGTCAGGAGTCAGGAGTCAGGAATCAGGAGTCAGGAATCAGGAATCAGGAATCAGGAGTCAGGAGTTGCTTTGAATTGCTGACTCCTGACTCCTGGTCCCTGATTCCTGGTTCGTTACGCCAGTCGCAGCAGTTTGCGCGTCAGCCATTCGGCGGACAGCAGGAAGACGACGATCAGAAGCACGGCGGAGATCGTGACCGGCGAGCCGCCCCATTCCGCAAAGGTCGGGCCGGCACTCCACAGGTCCTCGATCTTACCGCGGCTGCGCTGGACCTTCAGGTC
Organism: Gemmataceae bacterium; assembly: GCA_019752375.1. GTDB lineage: Bacteria > Planctomycetota > Planctomycetia > Gemmatales > Gemmataceae > JAIEMG01. The sequence goes on from JAIEMG010000072.1 coordinate 6,146, forward strand.
GGACTTCAGGTAGTCGGGAATCACGGAAGCGTTGTCGAGCGAGAAGAACAGGTGCGGGTCGTCGCCCTTGGGGCCGTCGCCTTCGGCGGGCCGGGCAGTCTTGCGGAGGCTGGTCCGCAGGGCAGCCTTGGAGGACTCGTTGACCTGCAACTTGCCGACCTCGCTGGCCATCGCTTCCATGGCGGCGAAGTCCGGTCGGGAGTTGTCCAACTCGGGGTTGGACTCCTTGACCTGGAACTCGCGGCGAAGCGTTTCGCTCGAACCGGGGATCGGCAGCTCGACGGTGTACTTGCCGGGCGCGTTCACGACGAACTGGGTGCGGAAATAACCGTCCCAGTCGCCTTCCCGCTGCGGTTCCAGAACGAACTCCGCCTTCGGGAGCTGCACGCCGGCCGGCGGGATCAGCTTGAGCTTCGGCTGCTCGGTCTTGGCCAGCGGCTGCATGTTTTGCTGCCGCAGCTGGGCCTGGAAGCGAATCGGCTGACCGGCGACGAACTGCCGGCCCATGATCGGCACGCCGCGCGCGGTCTGCCGGGTCATATTGCCCGAACCGGCGAAGCGCGACAGCTTGGTCCAAAAACGCTCGTGGTACTGTTCCTTGAACAACCGCAGCCGCCACATGCCTTCCCAGCCCAGGTAAACGACCTTGCCCTTCTTCGAAGGCATCGTCACCAGGTAGGGCATTTCCTCGTTCTTGCCGTCGTCGGAGCTGATCTTGGCGTTGGGATCGGCGAACGTGGCGACGACCGTGGCGCCCGGCTTCGCGCTCTTCACGGGATAGAACGTGTGGAAGCCGCGCTGCACCGTGTCGCTGGGCTGCACCGCGGTGTGCGGCTTGCCGTAAAAGAACTCCGACCAGCCCGCCAGCGGATACTTGCTGTCGTCGTCCAGCTTGAGGAACTCGGTGTCCTTGGTGGCGCCGGGGAAATTCAGGGCATACGCCTTCTTGGTGTCGCGTTCCATGCTCAGGCCGGACAGACGGCTGTCCTCGACCTTGACGGGATAGAGGTCGATGATCGGCTTGAGCTTCTCGAAGTTGCTGCCGCGGGCCAGCTGGTAGGTGTTAATCGGTCCGGCCAGCACGATGAGGCCGCCGCCCGCGTCCACCCACTGCTCGAGGAGCTTCAGGCTGGCCGCATCCACCTGCGTCCAGTCGGGGTCGTAGGCAATGATCAGGTCGTACATGGCCAGGTTGTAGAAGCGGTCTTCGGCCTTGGCATTGTCCTTCTTGTCTTCGTAGACGTTCGGGAAGATGCGCAGCAGCCGTTCGTTCGGCACGTCCAGGACGCGGTCGCCCTTGGGATCGGTGAACTGCTGGTAGACGCTGACTTCGGCGCGCTTCTTGTCCATCTCGTTGACGAACAGCCGACGGGTGAACTGGTAGTCCTTGCCGGCGCCGCCCGAGACCAGCAGCACGCGGAGCGGCCGCTTGACGATCTGGATTTCGGCCGGCAATTCGGTCTCGTGCTCCTTCTTCGCGAAGCCCTCGCCCTTGGCGCGGGGCACGCGAGCCATGAACTTCCAGGTGCCTTCCTTTAGCTCGGGCGTGCCGCCTTCCGACTTGCCGCCGTCCTTGAGCAGCGGGGCTGCCTCCTTGGACTTCGGATCGATGACGAACTCGACCTGGCCGTGCGGGATAAGGCCCGGCGCGGACTTGAACTTGCCCTTGGAAGGAATCGTGTGCATCGGCTTGTCCTTGCCGACGACCTGGTCAGGACCGTAGACGTCGAGGAACACCTCGAATTCCTTGTCCGGCAGGCCTTCGCCGTCGACCTCGAAGCGGACCATGAACTTCTCGTCCGGCGGCGCCATTTCGGGCGCCTGGACTTCGAGGTTGCGGATGTTGATCTGCTCGCGGACCACGCCCACGCCGACGGTGAAGATCGGGACCTTGATGTTGTTGGCGCGGTTGAGGGCTTCCTGCAACGTCGAATCCGAGCCGGCCGTGCTGCGGCCGTCGCCGACGACGATGATGCCCGCCAGCATATTGTTCGATTCGCGCGTGATGAGGTTCAGGAGCGCGTCGGGGTAGCTGGTCGAAGTCAGGATTTGCTGCCGGGTTTCCATCTTCTTGGCCAGCTCTTCGCTCTTCTTCTTGAGCTTTTCCTTGTCGCCTTCGTTCAGCTCGTTGAAGACGTCGGTATCCTTGAACCAGTTGGTCCAGAAGTTCGCCAGCTCGATGGAGTTGGCGGGCTGGTCAGCGGTGAAGTTGCGGGAGGCCATGACCTTGCCGCGGCCTTCCTCGCTCAGGCCGTCCAGCACCCACTGGCGGACGTCCATCTTGCTCCACGCCAGCCAGTCGTCCTCGCTGGGGACCTGGCCGTCGCGCTTGATTTCCTTGGCGTCCTCATCGACTTTGGCGCCGAAGGCGTAGACGTAGACGGGGTTCTTGTCCTGCAGCCCCTTTACAAAGGCGCCGTTGTCCTTGCTCAGGAAGCGCACGACTTGATCGAGCCGGGTAGGCGGCTGCCGCCCTTCGCTGGGGTTTTCGTCGGCCAGGTTCATGCTGCCCGAGAGGTCCAGCAGGATCAAGACGCGCGAGACCGCCTCGCTCTTTTCCCACGATTGCAGTGCCGGCAGAAGGAAGACGCCGGCCAGCACGAGGTAAACGCAGCATCGGCAACCGGCGAGGAAGACGGCCCAGAACGGCCCGACCTGCTTGCCGTCGCGGATGTATTGCCAGACCACGTAGACGATGCCGAGGATCAAGATCGGGATGAGCAGGGCCAGCCAGAAGAGCGTGGCGTCCACTTCACGGCCGCCAAGCCGAATGGACTCTTCCAGGCGGCGAAACACGAACTTGATGTCCTGGTTGTCCGCGGCCCGGAGGCCGGCGATGTAGAGGAACAGCCAGGTAATGCCAGCGCCAATCGCGCCGATCAAGGCCAGCGTCAAGAGGATCGGCAGCACCACCCCGGTAGGACGATCCGGGTCCCCCGGCGGCAGCTGCGGCTTGGGGGCGGCGGGCGGCGTATCAGTTGCTGTGGACATGTATGGTCGCTCCGCGAGTCGAAGGAGCCATCATCTCTCGGAGGAATGACGGCTGGTGGATCGAGTTTTCACTGACAATTTAACCACGGATCACACAGATGACACGGATGAAAGAGCGAAACTCAACCCCCGACGCATTTCCCCACCGATGATCGATTCACTTGTCGTGAATCAGTTCCAGGGTGTGGGACATGGTCTTGTTTTATCCGTGTTGTCCGTGCAATCCGTGGTTCGTTTTCCGCAACAATCACACGGTGCCCGGCAACGGCTGCGCCTGGCCGGTAATCGGCGCCGCCGCGCCGCCACGCAGGTGGAAGCTCAGATGGACCGCCATCGCCTGCTCCAGGATCAGCACGATCAAGAACAGCAGATACAGCCAGGGCGATTCGGACAGGTCGTTCTGCTTTTCCGCCAGGTCCGTGAACTTGTCGGAGCCCATGTTGTAGAAGCGGCTATTGGGCACGGTCTTTTCCATGTCTTCACGCGACGTGCGCAACCGCACCAGGTTGCTTTCCGTCGACGTGTCGATGTTGAACGCATAGGCACGCTGCTCGCCCTTGAAGTCCTTGGCTGACGGGCCGGGGTAGAACTCCAGGATGTACATGCCGGGCTCCAGCGCATCCTTGAACTGGAAGTGGATGCGGCCGTTCGTCGGGGTGCCGACCTGCTGTTGCTCGCCCATGTCGCGCTGCGCCGTCTTGGGGTCCGGCTTGCCGCCGCGCTGGTCGAGGACTTCCGGCTTGAAGAAGCGGCGGATCTTCGTGTCGTAGCGCGTGGCATCCAGGAACAGGTCCAGCGGTTGGCCGACGATCAGTTCGGCTTCCTTGTTGACGCTGGTCAGGTAACGCTGCAATTCGACCTGGAGCTTGACGAAGACCGGCAGCGACGACAGGTTGTTCCACTTGCGGCCCAGGGTGCTGGTGACGACGACCACACGTCCCTTGCCGTAGCTCCCCTCGATGATGAACGGGTCGCCATACTGGACCGCCTGCTGCATGCGCTCGAGGTCGGTGCGGAGCTGCAGCTGCTCGGGTTGCGCCCAGAATTCCTTCAGGTTGGGGAACTTCTCGCGCTGCTTGGGGTCGCCCTGGTCCTGAAGCAGCTTGTCGAGCCACTCGGCCAGCTTGTACAGCGGCTGCTTGCCCGCGACGAGATCGCGGATGTAGCTGCGGTATTCCGCCAGCCGCGGGGTGTAGGCCTTGTACTTCTCGTCGGTCGGCAGCCGGCTGAGCAGCGACTGCACGGCAGCGCTATAGTCCTCCACCGACTTGTTGTTGGGCAGCGTGACCAGTTCCTTCACCTTGCCCGGCTGCGGATTCCACTTGGTCCGCGCCACCGGATGATAGCGTTCGATGTTCAGGAACATGAAGAACGGCCGATACTCGCGGTTGATCTCTTCCAGCATGGAGTGTTTCTCGTGCTCCTTGCGGACGAGGATCTGCTCCTGCGGATCGGTCAGGGTCTGGAGCAAGCGGGCGTCGCGTTCTTCCTTGGTCGGCTCGGGGCTGGGCCGGTCGGCGAGCGGGGCGGGGAAGATGCCCAGGCCGTCGGCGTAGAGCTTCTTGTTGTAGAACTCCGCATTGATCCGGTCGCCGAGGAAGAAGGCAACATTGCCGCCCTGGCGGACGTAGTTTTCCAGGTTGATCAGCGCCTTGTCGGACAGCTCCCGGATGTTGCACAGGTAGATGCTGGGGAAGCGATCGAGGTCGGGTTCTTCCAGCCGGGCGAGGCTGGCGGTGACGACTTCGTAACCGGAAGCGACGTTGCTCTTGCGCTGATCGGTGCCGAAGAGGATCTCCATGAAGAAGCGGTCGCCGCCCTCGCGACCGGTGTTGTCGCCGTCGATCAAGAGGACGGGCACGCGCTTACGGACTTCGACGACCGTGTAACGCACGTTGTCCACGTTGAGGCCGCTGTCCTCGGGGTCGAGATAGGCGCTGATCTGGTTGGGGCCGAGGTCGTTGAGGTAAAGCGAGAAGGTCGCATCCACCTGTCCACCGGCGGGAACGACAGGGATCGGGACGGAAGAGCCGGCCCGGTCTTCGCCGTTGAGGCGGACCTTGACCTGGACGTTCTTGACGTCGCTGGGGCTGTAGTTGGCGACGGTTACCTTGAAGATCGTCGGCGGCATGTCCTGCCCGACCACGCGCGACTCCGGCTGCAGGCTGACGATTGCCAGGTTCTCGTGATAGCGTGCGTCGGCCTCGGTTTCCTTGCGCGTCGGATGGGCCACGTCCACGAACTTGACGTTGATGCCCAGGTTGGCCATCTCGGCCAGCTCGTCGAACAGCATCTTGCCGTTGGCGCCGCTCCAGTCGTTAAGACGGAAATCGCTGACGATGTACAGGATCCGCTGGTCCTGCGGCGTGTCTTCGAAAATCTTGCGCGCCTTGCGTACGCTGTGGATCAGGTCCACGTGCAATGCCGATTCCTTCTCCAGCGTGTTGAGCTTGCCCGTCAGGTCGCGCACGGTGGCATCGCTCAAGCGCTGACTGAAGACCAGCTCTTCCGGCTTGGTCGCCGTGATGAGCTTGAACTGCTGCGACTTGCTGGCCTGGACCGCGTTCTTCGCAATCTCGTCGGAGATCAGCTTCTTCGCGGACTTGAACGACGTCTTGGTCTCGCCCTCGTCCACCCACTGATCGCCCATGCTGGGGCTGTCGTCAAGGATGACGACGTGATGGCGGTTCTGGGGCGTGAACGCGAATGCGATGCCCAGGAAGCGAGCGACGATCAAGCCAATCAAGAGCACCAGCAAGATGCGCAAGGCCAGCAGGATCAGCTGCTCGATAATGAGCTTGCGCCGGCTCCGCTTCTGCGACTTGAGGAGAAACTCCATCGCCGCCCAGCGGATGCGCTTGAAGCGCATGCGGTTAATCAGGTGGATGATGACCGGCGAGCTGACAAGGACTGCGCCCGCCGCCATGGACCAGGGAAAGAGGAACTCAAGCATAGGTGAATGCCTTCGGCAGTGGTCAGTGGTCAGTGATCAGTGGTCAGTGGTCGTCAGTATTCAGCAGTCAATGTGCAGCATTTCTACTGCCCACTGACCACTGCCCACTGACCACTCTGACATCACGCATGCGACGGTGCGTTCGCGGAGTTTCGCAATGCCATGCGGTGGTGCAGGAACTTGGACAGCACCGCGTCAAAGTAATCGGAAGTCTTGATGAGCGAATAGTCGATGCCCTGCCGGGCGCAGCCGCGGCGGACTTCGACCAGGTACTCTTCCAGGGCTTCGAGATAGCCGTCGCGCAAGGCGCGCGGATCGCACGTCAGCATCGGCTGCTCTTCCATGCCTTCGAAGCGGGTCGTCCCGGCGAACGGGAAGGTGAGTTCCTCGTCGTCCATGACGTGAAAGACGAGGACGTCGTGCTTGCGATGCCGGAGCATCTCCAGGCCCTTGAACAGCGGCTCGCGGTCGGCCAGCAGGTCGGAGATGACCACGATCATGCCACGGCTCGAGATGGTCTCGGTCACGCGGCGAAGGATCTTGTAGATGTCTGTCTTCTCGCGCGGCTTGCTGACGTGCATCGCATTGCAGATGGCGTCCAGGTGGATCTGCGAGGAGCGGCCTGGAATCGTCTGACGCACGTCCGAATCGAACGTGATGCAGCCGCAGCTGTCCTGCTGGCGGATGAGCAGGTACGCCAGGCATGCGGCGATCGTGCAGCCGTAATTGTACTTGTTGAGCGCGCCGCGGCCGTAGTGCATGGACTCGCTGACGTCCACGACCACCGTGCAGCGCAGGTTGGTTTCTTCCTCGTACTGCTTGATGTAGAAACGATTGGTCTTGGACCAAACCTTCCAGTCGAGGTGGCGGATGTCGTCGCCGATGGTGTATTCGCGGTGCTGCACGAACTCGACCGAGTGGCCGAAGAACGGGCTGCGGTGCATGCCGGAGATGAAGCCCTCGACGACGCCCTTGGCGCGCAGGTCGAGGCGGGAGATCTTCGCGATCGTCTCCGGGTGCAGAAAGCGCCGCGGATCGTCTTCTTTCACAGCCACAGCAAATCCTCAAAGTAGTCAGTAGCCAGTAGTCAGTAGTCAGTAGTCAGTAGAAATGCCGTTTCTGTTGCTTGCTTTCTACTGGCTACTGACTACTGACTACTGGCTACTTTTGAATGAATCACGACGCAAAGATCTTCTTGAAACGCTCGTCGCGGGTCAGCTCGCCTTCGCGGCTGGGGGTCTCTTCGAGGAGCTTCTTGATGACGGTGTCGGGGATGACGCCTTCCGACGCGGCGGTGAAGTTCGTCAGGATGCGATGGCGGAGCACCGGGTAGGCCAGGGCCTGGACGTCCTCGCACTGGACGTGGGCGCGGCCGTGCAGCAGGGCGCGGGCCTTGCCGCCCAGGATGAGGAACTGGACCGCACGCGGACCGGCGCCCCAGGACAGCCAGTCGCGGATGAACTTCGGCACGCCCGGCTCGCCGATACGGGTCTGCCGCACCAGGGCCAGCGTGTACTGGATGACGTGGTCCGTCACCGGCACGCGGCGAACCAGGCGCTGCAGGTCGAGGATCTGCTGGCCGTTCAGCACCGGCGTGATTTCGTCCGAGACGAGCGCCGTCGTCCGGCGAGCAATCTCGAACTCTTCGTTGAAGCTCGGATACTTCACGAACACCTTGAACATGAAGCGGTCTTGCTGGGCTTCGGGCAGCGGATAGGTGCCTTCCTGCTCGATCGGGTTCTGCGTGGCCAGCACGAAGAATGGATCGGACAGCTTGTGGCGGACGCGGCCCACGGTGACCTGCCGTTCCTGCATGGCTTCGAGCAGGGCGGCCTGCGTCTTGGGCGGCGTGCGGTTGATTTCGTCGGCGAGGACGATGTTGGCGAACAGCGGGCCGGACAGGAAGCGGAATTCGCGCTGGCCGGTGGTGCGGTTCTCCTCGATCACGTCGGTGCCGGTGATGTCGGACGGCATCAAGTCGGGGGTGAACTGGATGCGGCTGAAATCGAGCGCCAGGCAGCGGGCCAGCGTCGAGATCATCAACGTCTTGGCGAGGCCGGGCACGCCTTCCAGGATGCAGTGGCTCCGCGCGAACAGCGCGATGAGCAACTCTTCGATGACCTGGTCCTGGCCGACGATGACGCGGCCCAGTTGCTTCTTGATGTCGTTGAACGCATCGCGCAGCTTGCGGATGGATTCCAGATCGGTCTCGGCCAGAGGAGCGGTGGTTGCTTGATCAGCCATCGGGGTCTCGTCTCACTAAAGGGAAAAGGAAGCTGTCAGCTATCAGCGGCCAGCCATCAGCCAAACGCGCTCACAGCCCACTCACTGGTGTCGAGTGGCTGATGGCTGATGGCTGACTGCTGACAGCTACTAGCCTTACCGTTGATAAATGGGCAGCGTGCTATTCTCCAGCTGGAGGAGCGTCAGGTACACCGAGGTCGAATAGATCGGCCCGATGTAGCCGCCCGTCCAGCTGCCTTCGTTGGTTTGCGTCTTCACCAGGTGCTCGAACATGGCCTTCTTGTACTTCGACCAGGTCATGTGGTCCTTCTCGTCGGTCTTGGGGAAGAGCTTGGCATAGCCCTTGTCGCCCAGGATGTAGAGCGCCTGGCCGAAGTAGTAGTGCAGGTACTCGTCGTGCCCCTGGCGGGTGACCTGACCGATGGGGATGGCGGTCCGGCAATACTCGATCCACTTCTTGGCGTAGTCGTCGCTGTACTCGCCGGAGCTGAACGAGCAGGCGACCGCCGCGGCCGTCAGCGCCGGCCGTTCGCCGCCGTTCATGGCGGCGCCGTTGGCCAGGCTGTAGATAATGCCACCCTTGGGAGTGGTGCACTTCCGCAAGTATTCGCGCGACTTGTCGATGATGGTCTTGGGCACCACGATGCCGGCGTTGCGCGCCGCACGCAAGCCTTGCAGCTGCGTGATGGTGACCGAACCCTCGTCGAAACCGCCGCCGTCGGCCGCGGAGACATAGCCCCAGCCGCCGCGATCCGTCTGTGACTTGCCGCAGAACTCGACGGCCCGCGTCAGCACCTCTTCGAGCTTCTTGCGTCGGTCGGCGTCTTCTTCCTCGCCGCAGACCGAGGCGAGGAACAGCAGCGAAAAGCCGTGGCCGTACATGTAGCGGCCCGTTTCCGTCGCATTGTTCGGGTTGCCGATCAGGCCGTTGCGCTGGGTGCGGTCGAGCAGCCAATCGACGGCCTTGCGGATCTTCTCGGCATACTTGCCTTCACGCATCGTGCTGCCTTCCATCAGCAGGACGATGCCGGCCAGCGAGGTCATGGTCGTCGGATACTGGCCGCCGTTGGCGTCCCAGTGGCCGTCGCGACTTTGGGCCTTGGCCACCCATTCCAGCCCCTTGTCGATGACCTTACGGTACTGCGGTTCGATCTCGTCGGCACGCAACGCCGGCAGTTTATTCAGCAGCAGGCCGGTGGCCGCGGCAGCGACGAATTGGCGGCGATCCATGAAAATTGCTCCAAAAAGGAGTGGTCAGTGGCGAGTGGTCAGTGGTCAGCCAGAAAACCAGTGATCCTGCCTCGTTTGGCTGACCACTGACCACTCCTTTTACCGTTGATAGATCGGCAGCACGCCCTTGTCCAGTTGCAGGATGGCGAGATAGAGCGAGGTGACGTAAACCGGCCCGCCGACGCCCGACCAGTTGCCGCCGCCCGTCCAGCTGCCGTCGCTGCTCTGCGACTTGACCAGATGCTCGAAGGTCGGCTTGCGGTAGGCGCTCCAGGTCAGGTTGTCTTTCGCGTCCGCCTTGGGGAAGAGCTTCATGAAGCCGGTTTCGCCAAGGATGTAGAGCGCTTGCGCCCAGTAGTACTGGGTGTATTCGTCGTGTCCCTGGCGAGCGCCGCCGCCCATGGGCGTGATGTTCGCTTTGCAGTAATTCAGCCACTTCAGGACGATCGGGTTGCCGTATTCGCCGGAGCTGAACATGCAGGAAATGCCGGCCGACGTCAGACCCGGCGTGATAGCCCGACGGCCGATGCGATAGCCCACTTGGCCATCCGACTGGGTGGATTTCTCCAGGTAATCGCGGGCCTTGTCGATGACTGACTTGGGCACGACGATGCCCGCGTTGCGGGCGGCCCGCAGGGCCTGCATCTGCGTGATGGTGACGGAACCTTCGTCGAAGTTGTTGCCGTCGGCCGCGGAGACGTAACCCCAGCCGCCGATGGACGTTTGGGCCTTGCCGCAGAAATCGACCGACTTGGTCAGCAGGTCTTCCAGCTTCTTGCGGCGATCCTGGTCCTCTTCTTCCCCGTAGACGCTGGCCAGGAACAGCAGGCCATAGCCGTGGCCGTACATGTAGCGCTGCATCTCGATCGGGTTGTTCGGATTGCCGATCAGGCCGTTGGGACGGGTGTGGTCGATCAGCCAGTCCACGGCCTTGCGAATGCGGTCGGCGTGCTTGCCTTCGCGGAGGGTGCTGCCTTCCATCAGGAGCGCCAGGCCGGCGAGGGACGTCATCACGGGCGGATACTGGCCGCCCGGCGACTCCCAGTGGCCGTCGCGCTGCTGCTGCTTGAGCAACCAGTCGATGCCCTTGTCGATGGCCTTCTGAACTTCGGGAGAAACCTCGTCGGCACGCGCGGGAGACAGGTTCAGGCACTTGTTGAGGACAAGAGCCGAGGCGGCACCGGCGACGAATTGTCGGCGATTCATGTTCGGGGCTCCTGGCATAGGGCAGTCGGCATCGTGAGGGCGAATCCTCACCCTTCTCTTCAGACGACTGACCGATCCAAACCTGACAGCACGGACCGCTCCGCCGGCCGAATTGCAACTTTCGCCGATTATGAGGGCAAACTTTCTCGAACGCAAGGCGCCGGAACCGGAATGCTTCACACGCCGGAACTTTTCGCTTGGGAGTGGTTTCGGGCTATCGCGGCGGACTCGGTATGCTGTTAGAGTACGGTGGCGAGCTGGAATGCCGGCGCCGAGCAAATCAAGGGGTACAAGCCCGAAGAAATCCTTGGGCGGCCCTTCTCCGAATGGCATTCACGGACATTTCTGTCCATGCCAAAGGGCAATTTCATGCTGCCGCTCGCCGAAGTCCATGGCATTCGGCACCGTCCCCAATGCCATTCGCGGAGGTGAGTGACAGGCGACGACTTTCGGCGTCGCACGGACATTTCCGTCCGACGTGGCGCGCCGAAGTTTATGGTATTCGGTACGGTCGGCTTTGCCGGCCTCAGCTGTTGTGCGCCTCTCAGTACGGTTTAATCTCCACCACCCGCGCCATGCCCGCCGCCAGGTGCCATTCGATGTGGCAGTGGAAGAACCATCGGCCCGGGTTGTTCGCCTTCCACTGGATGACCAGTTCCTCTTTCGCGGGCACGTTCACCGTGTCCTTCTGCACCGGATCCTTGAGGTTCAACGCGCCGGGCTTGCCCAGCACGTGGAAGTAGTGCCCGTGCAGGTGGAACGGGTGGTCCATCCCGGTCGGATTGCGGAAGTGAAACCGGATCGACTCGTCCTTTTCCAGCGCGATCGGATCAGCCTTGGGAAAGAACTGCTCGTTGACACTCCAGCGGTACGGCATCATCGAGCCGCCCAGCAGCAGTGAAATCTCCTTCGGCCTTTCGGCCAGCACGACCGGCGCACGCGACTTCATCTCATCCGGCTTCAAGGCATGCTCGCCCCAGTGGGCGGGCGCCGACTCGGGTTCACCCGTGGCGCCGGCATAGCGCAGCACCGCCCGCGCTTCCTTGCCGTCCAGCGTCGCGGCCCGAACCCAGTGGGCGCCGTCCTGGTCGGCCTTGAGCAGCACGTCGAACCGCTCGCCGACGTTGATCACCAGGTTGTCAACCGCGACGGGTTCCATCGGCGCACCGTCGGTGGCGATCACGGTCAGCGGATGGTTGTCGACCCGGAATCGGAGCTGATAGGTCGACGAGCCGTTGATGAGCCGCAGCCGCACCGTCTCGCCCTTCTTGACCTCGAGCACTGCAAGCGGGCTCGTCGTGTCGCCCGGCGCCCGGCCCTTGCCGTTGATCAGCGCCGACTGGAACGGCACGTCGCCCAGGTCGCGCTTCATCTCTTTCATGTCCATCTTGTCTTTCATGGGCATCTTCATCTCCATGCCCTTGAGGACGCGCGCCAGCAAGACGTCACCCGCCTCCAGGAACCAGTCGGTGAGGAAGACGATCTCGTCCCGGTCGTACGTTGCGATCGGCGTGGGCTCCTCGACGATCAGCGGCCCGAACAAGCCGTTGCCGTATTGCACGCCGACGTGCGAGTGATACCAGTGCGTGCCGGGAGGCGTCGCCGTGAACTCGTAGATGAAGGAGGAACCGGGCGGGATCGGCGAGCGCGAGACGTCCTCGACGCCATCCATGGTCCAGGTGCCCGGCTGGTGCATGCCATGCCAGTGAACGCTCGTGGACACGTCGCCCAACTCGTTGACGACCTTAAAGCGCACCTTTTCGCCGTCTTTCACGCGGATCACGGGGCCGGGGAGTTGGCCGTTGTAGCCCCAGACTTCGCGGGAACGCCCGTCGGGTGCGGCGGAGAAGCGGCCGGCGCGCAGAACGGTGCCGGAGAAGTCATCGGCCGTGACAACGGCCGCTCGCTTCTGACAGCCAGGCAACAGGATGGCGGGGGCCAGTGCGGTCCCGGCGAAGGAAGCGGCGTTCGCGAGGAATTGCCGGCGAGACAACGGGTGCGTGGGAGTTCGTTGAGGATCCATCGGCTCTCCGGTTGGCGGCCGCGGTTGCGTGTTCAGTCTCGATCACGACTGTAGCACGCCCTCTGGAGAGCGACAATTCACGCGGTGTGAAATTCCGATGGGGCGCCGGTCTACCCGCCGGGCTGGCGCCTAGTCCCACTTCTTGATCCGGTCGAGCAACCCAAGGATATCATTCCGCCGCTTCTCGAACACGGCAAACAGGGCCAGGATGAAGACGCCGAGCACGATGCCGGACGCCCACCAGATCCACGTTTGCCGCTGATTGACCGCGGCGTTCCAGATCATCGAGAAGACCGTCAGGAACAGGAACGCCATGCCGAGGAAGAGATAGGCCCGCACGTGCAGCACCATGCCGCCCAGCATGCCGGCGATCGCCAGTACCATCAATACCAGGGCGGCCCAAACGCTCAGGCCTGTCAGGAACAGGTGGGCGGTGCTCGACACGTAGATCATGCCCAGCGCGAGGTAGCGAAGGCCCGCGGCCTGCGCGGGGACCAGGCGGTCGCGGTTGAGGCGCTCGGCAATCAGCAGGATGACGGCCAGCGGGATCAGCCAGACTTGCGGCATGGCCAGGAAGCTCCAGCCGTGGTGGTAAAGCAGCGACCACAGGCCGAAGTTTGAACTGATTCGCGATTGACAAGCGGTCGCGATCCGGCCACCATTCTCTCGCGTCGCTCCGTTGTCGACCACCGTCGTTCCACAACCTGACAGGATGCCCATGGACTGGACCTACTTCCTCAATTGCCTGCGCCGCCGACGTGATGCATTTGCCCCCCCCCCTCGTAATTCGCCGGTCTGACCGGCGCATGCACGGTTCCTACCGCCCCGGGTTTGAGCAACTCGAGGCGCGGGAGGTGCCGGCGATCGGCGTCCCCGTCAACCAGCCGCCTCTCCTCTCTCCGATCGCCAGCCAGACGGTGGACGAGTCCAGCCGAATTTCCATTGTTACCGAAGCGACCGACCCCGATCTCGGACAGTCATTGACCTTCAGCCTCATCGGCGCGCCGGCCTGGGCCAGCATCGGCAGCACTGATGGCATGGTTACCTTGGCGCCCGGCGAAGGCGACGGCCCCGGCGTCTACACGTTCCGCGTGCAGGCGACCGACAACGGGACACCGGCCCTGTCCGATCAGGAATCGGTGTCGGTCACGGTCAATGAAGTCAACCGGGCGCCCACACTCGTGCCGATCGCCGATCAGGACGTCGCTGAAGGAATGACGCTGAGCTTCACCGTTTCGGCCACCGACAACGACGTGCCGGCCAACGGCTTGACCTTCAGCCTTGACGCGGGGGCGCCGGCGGGAGCGGCGATCGGCGCGACCAGCGGCGTCTTTACGTTCACGCCCACGGAGGCGCAAGGGCCGGGGATATACGCGATCACCGTGCGCGTGGCCGATGACGGTGCGCCGGCGCTGAGCGCGAGCCAGACGTTTACGGTCACCGTCCGCGAAGTCAACCAGGCGCCGGTGCTCGACCCGATTGCGGATCAGACGGTGACGGCGGGACAGACGTTGAGCTTCACCGTGACGGCGAGCGATGCAGATGTGCCGGCCAACGGGTTGACATTCAGTCTTGGGGTTGATGCACCGGCGGGGGCTTCCATTGAACCGACGAGCGGTGTATTCACGTGGACACCGCCGGCAGGCCAGGCGCCTGGACTTTACACCTTCACTGTACGCGTGACGGATGACGGGAGTCCGAACTACTCAAATGCGAAGCCGGTTGCGATCACGGTGCTGCCAGCAGCGAGCGGCCCCGTGCTAACTGTGCCGGGGCCTCTGACCGTCGAAGAAGGGCAAGCCATCTCGTTCCTCGTGTCGGCGACCGACCTTGATGGAGACAGCCTGTCGTTCAGCGCCGGCGAACTGCCCGATGGCGCAGTCTTCGATCCTGCCACCTTGAGATTTGACCCCAGCACGGGAACCTATACTCAGCGGTTCTCGTGGACGCCCGATTTGACGCAGGCGGGCAGCTACGAGATTCTATTCGTCACGACGGATACTCTCGGCAATTCGGCTAGCGCGGTCATGGCGCTCCAGGTTGGGGACAAGGAGACGCCCAAAGACCTCAAAACGCAAAATCTCCTTGATATCTATTTTCCTCAAGTTTCCGGAATCGTTCCCGAGAACGACCAATACTGGGTAGGATCCTTTACGCTGGTAAATTTGAACGACACAGATGGAAATGGAAAAGCTGACATTTTTGACAATTCCGTTACTGTCCAGTCGGCACGTTTGGTCAAGGATGCGGATCAGGCAGTTTTCATAGACATCAAAGGCGCTGACAAGCTGTTCGCTGCCACAGTAAACGGCGCCCCAAACCGGGTGGTCATAGGGGACGCTAACGGTAGTGAGATTGCCTACATTTCCAAGGTCAATCCCGACTCTATCCAGCTCGTGGACAAATTGAAGCGCGCCTATACCGTCGCAGCGGGGGCGGCAATCTACATTGGCGAGTTGGATCTAATGCCATTAGTCATCAGACTGCCGCAAGGGGCCAAGGAAGGTGATTCCATGGCCCTCAAGTTTACGGGAAATGTCAGGATTTGGCAGTCAATAAACAAGGGGACGGAGATCAAACTTGATAAAAACGGCGAAGTGACGATTTCGATCGACAAGGACTTCCTGGCCACGACGACCAGATTAATGTACGTCGAGGCAACGATTCCCACAAAGGAAGGCAAGTTGCCAAGTGACCAGGACATAGTTAAGTCGCTCAATGCGCAGGGCGTGCGCGGCATCGTGGTCCAAGCCCGATTCAAGGACCAAGTGGATACAGTCCGGGCGACCGCAGTATGGGCAGTTCGAAGCAACTTCTGGAACAAAGCCAAAATTGATCCCGATAATAATGCCAAGACTCTGCATGGCGACTATGATCCCAAGGGCAAAATGGCGGACACATTCAAGAATCGATTCGACGGCGATCTCGGCATGGGGGTATTCCACGCCGATGGACCGGGTGAGCCGTTGTCGTATGGCGGCAGAGAGCAGCAGGAATTCACTTTACTGCCAACTATGGTTGGCAAGGAAGCCTATGTGATTGCCGACATGTCTCGGCAGAAAGCGGGACGAATATACTCGGTAAGAGATGGATTGCTTCGACAAGTAGAACAGTTTGACTTTCCGGACAAGGGTTGGAATAGATACGAGATCGCCAACGACGATAGCAATGATCCTCCTAATAATCCGATCGATGAGGACAATAGCAAGGCCAAAGACCATGTATACCAGATCGACAGTCCAGTCGTGACGCCGGGGCCTGCAAAGCCCGAGTTCTTAATCGACCGCTCCAATTTTCTTGAGTTTGTTCGATTCAAATTTGGCCTCAAACAGTCATTTGTGGCGCCAAACTACTCGGTTGACGGGTCCCGTGGTTCAAGCCTGGAGCCCTGGCATTTGGCTGTCTACGCTAAGCGCTCGACAGGAGATTTTGGAACTGCTTCGGCTTACGCCTTTGAAGGAGATGCTATTGCCGCCTCGACTCCGCAGTTCAGCGGCAAGGGGGCAGAATGGAAGGTCACGACCCCCAGCCTAAAAGACAAGAGTTTGTCCGAAAAATCGGACACGGCGGGGTGGGAGGCAACTTATGATGCTGGTAACGATCAATGGTCTTTAGCAATGAGAACCTGGAAGGGGGGCGATACCGAAGTTAAGAACTTTGGCCCCTTCAAGAAGGGCGGAGACAATACTTGGACGCTTACTGCTACGGAGAACAAGGACGTGCTGGTCACGTTTATTATCACGCCGGGGAAAACCGCATTCGCGGCTGGTGATAGGTTTACGTTCAGTACATTTCGATCCGACGACCAGAAGGGAAGTAAGAACGAGATAGAGGTCGCCTTGATCGACATTACGGCAGAAGACAAACAGTACCAGCGGCAAATTAAGAAGCCCTGACAAAGCCTAGGGTTGAGCTTGGCTTCCTGCGGTTTTCCGGGGTTTTGTCAGGGCTTTCAAGAAGAAATGAATGCATCCACTAGCCCGAGTCTCTGACTTTATCCTTCAGTTTCGTAGCTTGAAAGGTAAGGGACGATGTACTGTATGACGCGTAACAGAGCAGTCGTCCAGGTTCGGCGCATCAGTTTTGGCGGCGCGATCGCGCCTGCTATGGCAGTTGCTTTTTGTTTGACGCATGTGACTGTTGTGGCCAAAACTGACGAATTGATTCCCGCCAGAAAGGAAGATAGAAAGTCAGCGTATGAAAGAATGCTTATGGATCGCACCACCTCGATTGAGAGTCTAATTCTACTCTTGCAACAAGTTGATGCAAACCGAGGAAAATTCGGAGGGACTGGCTTTTCGCGATGTGTGGACGAGTTGCAACGCAAGATCGACGCTGCAAGGACGCCCCACGAGAAAACCCTGCTGGAACAAGAGCTAAGTCGTCTTTGGCTGACCCTGGATGACGAAGATCGGTCGGAGGGCGGCAGGGAGTTCTATGCGATTCGACTCCTCGGTCAGCTGCGTGCTCCTGAGGCAGTGCAACCTTTGCTGGATCGCATTGACGCCCGTTTTTCGCGCGCGGGGAGCCCGTTGAATGTTGTAGAACCGATAGTTATTCAAGCATTGGTTTCCATCGGCAAACCCGCAAGCCTCGCTACCCTTGAGCGTATTGCAATGGAAGAGTCAAAGGATCGATCCGAACGCTACCTTCAGGTCATCGTCCTTGTAGAGGGCCGTGAACTTGCTAGGGAAATGGTTCGCCTGAAGGCGTCCAAAGAAGAGAACGTGGAGCGAAAGGCGCGCTTGATGTCCGCCGCGGAGAGCCTGACGCCGATTGCGGGTCGGCAATCGGACGATCCGGCCAGAGCGGAGCAAAACCGCCCCTCACCACTTGTAGTTCCGAGCACGCCACCGCCCTCGGTTTCGGCGCCAAACCAGTAGAGAGCGCTACGTTCACCGCGTACCGCGTGCGGCAGAGCTCGACGGAGCAGACCTCTGAATCTCAATCCCACTTCTTGAGCCGATCGAGCAACCCAAAGATATCGTTCCGCCGTTTGTCGAAGATGCCCACCAGATCCAGGTTTGCTGCTCGTCCACGGCGGCGTTCCAGATCATCGAGAAGACCGTCAGGAACGGACACGCGAGGAAGGCAAAAGGGTCAGGAGTCTTTCGAGGAATCGACTCCTGACCCTTTTTTCTGCCCTTTGTCAGGCCGGGGAGTAAACCATTTGAAAACGGGGATACGTTTACCTTCCAAACGGGCAAAAAGGTGAGCAGAATCGAGGCGGGAAGTATTGACATTCTCGCGGAAGACAAACAGTTTCAGAGACAAAATGGAAAAGGACCATGACATTGATGAAATTGGATAAACACCTATGCCATCCGCGGCTGTCTAAAGTGCTGCTAAGACTTATCTTGTGTGGTTTTGTTCTCTTTTCTGGTAGAATTGCCAGCGCCCTTGACACCCGCATTCCAATGGCTCAGGCACTTGCATTCGCGAGCGCGCAGGGCGAAAAGCTAGAAAGCGAACGAAAGCAGCGCATTTCGGAACTCCTTGCTACTCTTGAAGATGCTCAGGACAGGCGCGCGAAGTACGAATCGTTTCGCGCCAAGTGCCTTGAACACCCCGCAGCATTCCCGGAAATGCTCTATCAAAATGTCCCAGGCTTGTACGAAGACGAACGCCAAGCTGTTCGGATGGCCGGGATTGCTCGCGCGGAGCAAGCCGTCAACCTCTTGTTTGCAATCATTGATGTGCAAGACTGGATGTCGGTCACGATTGGAAGTCTTCACGATAGTGATGTCATTGAATCCCTAGCTAGTATCCATTGGAAAACCAGCAAGTCAGCGGGCGGTCGAGTTGTTGAAGTGCGACTGTTCTGAGGCTCGATCCCGGACCTATGTGCGAATCATTTTTCGGGTTGAAGGTTTGGAGTTAGGTCGGAAAATTGTCCGAGTCGCCGAATCGCGCGAAACTGATGCCAGTAAGAAGGCTCGTTTGCGAGGAGCGTTGCGTCTGTTTCAAGAGGCGCACTACCCCATTCCGTGACACGTGCCAGCGGAAGCCTTTTTGAAAGAGCAATGGCATTCGCACGAAGGTCGAACGGACGCGCGGCTTGTGTGCCGGCCGAAGCCCTCAGCCTCAATCCCACTTCTTGAGCCGATCGAGCAACCCAAGAATATCGTTGCGCCGCTTCTCGAACACGGCAAACAGGGCCAGGATGAAGACGCCGAGCACGATGCCGGACGCCCACCAGATCCACGTTTGCCGCTGATTGACCGCGGCGTTCCAGATCATCGAGAAGACCGTCAGGAACAGGAACGCCATGCCGAGGAAGAGATAGGCCCGCACGCGCAGCACCATGCCGCCCAGCATGCCGGCAATCGCCAGCACCATCAAAACCAGGGCGGCCCAGACGCTCAGGCCTGTCAGGAACAGGTGAGCGGTGCTCGACACGTAGATCATGCCCAGCGCCAGGTACCGCAGACCCGCGGCCTGCGCAGGGACCAGGCGGTCGCGGTTGAGACGCTCGGCAATCAGCAGGATGACGGCCAGCGGGATCAGCCAGACTTGCGGCATCGCCAGGAAGCTCCAGCCGTGGTGGTGAAGCAGCGACCACAGGCCGAAGTTCGCCGCCAGCGCGGCGGCGAGACCCCAGCGGAACGAGCGGCGCGTTACGGCCAGGAAGCCGTACATGCCGCTCACCAACACCCAGAGCAAGGCATAGCGGTCGTACTGGCCCGACAGGCCTTCAGTCAGGCGAAGCGCCGGGTGAAGCTGACCGCCCTCGACCACTTCCGGCCGGACCCAGAAGACCAGGATTGGCAGCAACGGCAACAGCAGGCCCGTCCGTTCGAGCGGTTCGGCCAGGACGCGCACGCCACGGCGATAGAAGAACTCGCTCAGCGCCACGCCGCCGAAGGCGATCGCCATCATCGTGAACGCCCAGGCGCCGGCGTATCGGCCCTTGAAGAGTTCCGGCATCGTGAGCCGGGCGTGGACGAACAAGAGCAACAGCAGCAATTCCCCCGCGTAGACGTACAGCATGCGGCCGCGTTCCGAGAGCTGGAACGGATCGCTGCCGGGCTGGAGTGCAAAGCGAATGCCGGTGGCGAACAGGCCGACGAGCGCTAGCGCCGTGACGGCCACGGCCCACATCTCCACG